>JADGBB010000003.1 GCA_015231715.1 Candidatus Omnitrophota bacterium | reverse complement strand
TCTTCGTCTTCATTTATTTCACCGGATCGTTTTAAAATATCACGGATGTTTGTGAGATCAGACGAAACTCTTCTGCGGGAAGGTTTTTCGGGCTCAGAATTTTCGTCCTCATCATTCGGTACTTGAATGGGCTGCCTGATCTTGCCTGATGCTACTCTTTTTTTTATTTGTGAATTTATACTAGAAAGTTTAGAATGCATATCCTCAAGGGTATCCTCGTCTTCAAGGTCCCTATTATCATTTGGATCTACATCGAATACGCCGTTTGGATTTATTAAGCTGGAGTATCTTTTTACTTTTTCATTTATGCGGGAAAGTTTTTCCCTGATGCGGAAAATTTCGTCTTCGTAATTTTGATATTCTTCTCTGCCCATACATAGTTTGTTTTGATTGATTATCTTGTTATCGCCGTTATTCTGAGGACATTTAAAGTCCTCAGAATTTGGCGTTAAAATAAAATTAAGTATTTATTCGTCAACTCTTTTCACGGGCTCAATCCCAGCAGCCGGTTTTTCTTTCACAGGTTCTGTAGCTTTCTCAGCTTTCGGCTCAGAGACCTTAATAGGTTCGGCCTGTGCTTCTTCATCTCCCATTTCTGTAAGGGCAGCAAGCAAACAACCTTTTGCTGTCGCATGAAGCGGCTCTTCCGCAAGACGTACATCTTTAATGTCTATCGGAAAACTGCTTTTAGCAAGTTCTTCTTTGAAAACGTCAACAAAACCGCCTATCATTGATGTTCCGCCTGAACAAACTATTTGTACCGGATCAGGAAAATGAGGGACTTGTTCGGCTGTCTCAAACTTTCTCTTTATATTTTCCAGCGTATAAGAAATAAGGTTTCTGTAATAAATCGCTACTGCTTCCTCTTCGCGGTTTTTCGGCGCATAAAGGTTTATTCCTTTCTCCTTTATTGCTGTAGCTCTGTTAGATTTTATACCCAAAACTTGCGCGACGTTTTTATCGATCCAGTCACCTGCACGGCTTGTTGAAAACGCTACTGCCGGGATTGTTTTATAACTAACGCAGACATTGACCATTCCTCCGCCGCATGATATACCGATACCGGTAAAATCTTCCTCAGCTAATTCGCTGAATACAACTGCGTGCCCTTCATTCATCTCTTTAGGAGCGTATCCCAGATTTTTTAAGGCTCCTGCTATGACACTCGAATGGTATACAACATTGAAATCAGCGTCAACAGGTTCAGCGGGAACAGAATAGTAACAAGGAATCCCGGGCTGCTCTGCTCTTCCTATAACAGCCTCTACCAATAAACCGAAAATAGGTACAGCGTCAGCTTCTTTAGGGCTCATAACGCCGTCTTTCATCGGGCGCCTGACTGTTTTGTTCATTATGTTCGCCAGATCAAAAGCAGCATCGCCAAGAACATAAACTTTGTTCCCAAGCTCAGCGTATTTAACTTTCTGCTGCTGAAGCATTTTTTTTGTAAAAGCATTAACCTCCACATCAAGAAAAGTATGCCTTATCAGCTTAATGCCGATACTGCCGTCATCTTCCATAGTCGCGCCGGCTAAATTCATTGTTCCAACATCTAATCCTTTAACTTTAGCTGCCATAACTAACTCCTTTTATTTTTTACCAGGACGATTTTTTTTATAATACTGTTCTCTGACCCTGGACCTAGTATCGGCCAACATCAAACGTATTTCATCAAGGCTTTGTTTTGCTTTTTCCAGTTCTTTAGTTTTCTTTTCCTTGACTTGTTTTTCTTCTTCTTTTTCTGCTTCAATTATATCGATCTTAGCTTCAAGCTCTTCCTTTTCCTCTTCAAGCAAAGAGATCTGATTCTGAAAGCTCTGAACCGTACGATTAGTGCTGTTAAGCTCTAATTCTATCTGCTCTATTCTGGTATCACGAACCATTACTGCATTCTCGTACTCATTTACTTTTTCTTCATATTTTTTTATAACAGCTTCTTTTTGTTCAACATTTGTTTCAAGTTCTTTTATTTTTTCGCTGGCTTCGAATCTTTCGTTTTCAAGAAAATCTAGTTCTGCGCTGAGTTCTTCCTGTGATATAAGAGCCGATTTTTGCTCTTTAACTTTATTTTCAAGAGATCCGACAGTTTCATTGATAGAATTTAACTGTTCCTTAAGCTCTTTTATTTCTATCTCTTGTGATTCTTTCATGCTGAATGCCGCGTCTAGCTGTTTTTCAAGATCCGAAATTATCTCAAAAACACTCAGTTTTTCTTCTTCCGTAGACATCAAATAACCGGGTATCGGTTTCATCGACGTAACAGGCGTATTCCTTTTTTCTTCGACAAAGCTATTTGCCATACCATTACCGAATCTTCTTGTAGACTTTAACGTTGACTGCAGCAACGGATTATCTATTAGTTTTTCTTTTGTTGAGTTTTTTCTTTGCGGCTGGTTTTTTCCTGCCTTTGGACTTACCATTTATAACCTCCTTGGCTAAATTTGCGTATGCTATTGCACCTTTTGAACTTTTATCATATTTATACACCGGCAAATGCGCGTTATGCGCTTCTTCCAGTGTTATATTTTCCGGAATTATCGCGTCGAAAACCCATTGACCAAAATATGTCTGTATGGCATTCTTTGCTTCTCCGGTAACAACTCTTTCTCTGTAACGCGTTATAACAACTCCCAAAAGCTCGATCTGCGACTCCAATCCAACCTTAACATTCGACACAACTTCTTCAAGGAGTTTAATTCCTTTAAGCGAGAAAAAGTCCGGACATATCGGTACCAATAATTCTTCGCATGCCGTCAAAGCATTAATTGTTAAAAGACCTAAAGAGGGGGGAGCGTCAATTATAACAAAATCATAGTTAGGTAATTCTCTTGTGTAATGATACAGAACTTTTTCTCTGCCTATTTGCTCGGATATTCGCATAGAAGCACCCGACAAACCTATGTCGCTTGGAACAACATCTATCCCGAAATTTTCGGAATACTGTACTACATCTTTAATATCCATTCTTTCTACCAAAACATTGTATATGGTGTACTCAAAGTTGGCATTACCAAATATCGCCGATGTAGCCGAATGCTGCGGATCCATATCGATAAGCAAAACTTTTTTTCCTGCTCTTGAAAGCTCAGCCGCTAAATTCAACGACGTTGTTGTTTTTGCAACTCCGCCTTTTTGATTTGCTACTACTATTCGTCTCATTAATTTCCTTTTCTATTTCTCTGCAACAAATATTTTTTGTATCTTTGCAACACAAGCGCCTGTTTTAAATAAAAACTTATTCATAACAGCATCATTATTTTTAGCCGTTTTATTTTTTATTTTCTTAGTGTCAAGAACAATAGGCGCTACCGGTTTAAGCGTTATAGCAGGTGAGGAAACATTGATTTTTGCGACCGGCTTTATTTCTTTAGCTTTAATTATCTTGTTCTTTTTTACTTCGGTTTTTTTTGCCGGTTTCTGGATCAGCGACGATGTTCCGCCGTGCAATTTACATTTACCGCCTTCCAATGCCTTTTTACGGCACCCTGAAACAGAACATTTTTTATACGCAGCCACCTTTTTAGTAGGCATATAGCTCTCCTCTTTTATTTGCTGATCTTTTACAGCTTGTTTTATGCGCTAGCATACCCTTCACGAAACGCATTCTTAGCCGATGATATGATCTTGTCTGTTTTTAATTTTACCTTATCTAAGGATACTTTCGCGTCATCGATCAGTTTAGGATTTTTTTTCTTTACGATCTTGTAACCTACAAGACCTACGAAAATAACTCCCGCGGTAATTAATATACTTTTCTCTACAATAGCCATCTTTAACTCCTTTACCTTATTTTTTTACCTGATTATCCCGCCACCAGAAACGCCACTGTTCTATGGCTTCTTTTTTATTTTTTTCGGAATCTTTAGCGTTGAATTCGAAATCTTTATTCGTTATCTTTTTCAGCGCTTCATTAGCACTTTTTTGAATTTCTATACTGGGATCGCTTAAGTACGTTATAAGCGGCGATACCGCAGTAATGATCTTAATAGAGCTGGCTATTTGCATCGCAGTCATTCTGACGTTATTGTCAATATCGTGCAAATGCATCATAACCATAGAAATACATTTGTTTCCGTATGTCCAGTATAGTAAATTTAATGCCTGCCTTCTTATTTCAGCAACATCATTTTTAGCAAACTTAGAAAGAATATCGAAACTTTCGTCATCCTTATATTTTACGATACCTCTGAGTGCCGCCATTCGTATTGATAAGTTTTCGTTTTCAAGATACTCAGTAAATATTTTCCTGTCTAAACTGCAGTCATCATTCATTGATGCGATAGTATTAAGCAGCTCTCCAAGCTGTAAAACGTCGTTTTTCTCTTTTAAAAGACTTATCAATATTTTTGAAGAAATTTCTTTCGGCATTTTTTTTAACTGTGTAAGAGCTTTTTCTCTTACCGACGATATTTTTGACATGAAGTCTTTTACATATATTTCTGCCTGCACTTTTTCTATCTTACTGTTAAAGGTAATCCCCGAAAACATCTTATCAAAATAACCCGGATTACTATCTAACATTTCTTCAATATTTTTTTCAATGTCAGCGGTTTTTGCGGCCTCTTGGGTGAAACTTTTTTTTATTTCTACTTTTGGCACCGCTTTTTCAGCTATTGTTTCACGTATAACCGGCTTTATCGATACTTCCGGAACTACTTTAGGTACTTCTTTTATTACCGATTTAGTAACTACTTCAGGTTTAACCTGCTTAACAATTCGTTTTCTGGGTCTCATAAAAGGAGCCACTGTATAAAAACCTTCGGTAATATGCTTTGTTACAACACCACAAAGTTTCATAGTACCGATAGTAGCCGACTCTATGCAGGTCTTTTGTGCTGCTTGCATGATTCTCCTATCGTTATTATTGTTTAAAATTGTATTCTTCCGTTAAAACATCTGATACTAATATATCTAAATTATAATGCAACTTTGCTTAAAGTCAATACAAGAAGCAATTCTTATTTTGAATGGCTTTAAGTTTTTGTTTTTTTACTCACTAAGTTTAGTCTTTTTTACTTTTATGTAATCTATCAGACCTGTTATTCTTTCGAGTTCCATCTCCAGGTCTTCTTTGTTAGAATCTACGGTTACTTCAATTTTTTTATCGGAAAAATAGTCATAAAAAAGTTTTCCAAGTTCACAATAATCAGATCCGGATATTTTTTTCATTAAAAAAGCTCCTTTATAACTGATTTGCAGGATGCCTTAACTGACCCAGTCACTTTACCAAGACCGAAAGACAGGTCTTTGGTTAAGCTTTTGAATGTTAGCTGGCCGAAATTTTTTTTAACACTGCCGAAAAGATCTTTAAAAGTATCAAGAGTTTCTTTTTTTAGCAGCTTGTTTCTTTCCTCTTTTGAAATGCCTTTTTCGTTAACGATAAGATCTGCTACCTCTTCCGATCTTTCCCGAAAAGATCTCTTAATTTCACTAGCTGTATTTTTAATTACGCTAACAGTTTTATTTTTTTCATTGCTCATTTATTTGTCTTTCTGTGCTCTTTAATTATGCTTTTTAGGTCTTTAATAAAATTTGGATTAGATTCATTGTTCTCCCAAAGCTCTTCCCATCTAGCTACCGCCTCTCTTCTTTTGTCTTCGCTTGCAGAAAAATTATATCCAAGGTCAGTACCTGTGATATCCTTAAGGGCATTTATCGCTTCTTTGCGGATTATAATGTCGCTGTGAAGCAGTTTAGGAATTAGGTTTATTAATGCTACTCTGTTCAGTTTTGCTCTTCCCATCTTTCTTATGGCCACCCTTGCTACCGTCTCATCGGAATCGCTTGATAATTTAATTATGGCCGTCATTTCAGACACGCTGGCTGAACACTCAAGAAAATTCGCTACAAGCCTTCGTACAGTGGCGTTTGGATCATCAACAGCCGAAATAATAACATTCTTGGCATTGTCTACCTTTAGCCTGCTCAGCCCTATTATTCCGTGTATTCTCAGAAACGGTAATTCGCACAAAACCATCCGGCGATACAATTCAACTATTCTGTTTTCTTCCATATGCCTGATAACTTCTAAAAGCTGTTTTTTTAAAGGTATATCAGCTTCAACTATGATGTCTATTAAAAAATCAGGTGCTGTGTCCGGCAAATTATTGTATACGGTATTAATAACATCAAATTTATCAGATGCCGATATATCCATTCTATTGAGCCTTCTGGCGGCAGCATCCATAAGCCCCTGTCCTCGCTGTTCAAATGAATGCCCCTCAGCATGAGTTACTTCATTCTCTTCCTCAAAATCTTCAATTTCATTATCTTCCGAACCGTCTTCGGCATATATATCTTCCACCTTAGAAATTTCATCTTCCATTTCTGGGTCTTCTGTAAAAACTTCTTCAGCAGTATCTTTTTCCGTATCGATCGTCTTTTTATTGACGCATTCGCAAGTAACTTCAGCTTCATCGTGAACTACGGGCTCTTCATTTATTTCCGGCGATTCTTCCTTGACTGTTCTTGCTTTCAAAATATTTTTGCAATTTTCAAGATCTTTATCATATGATTCTTTGATGCTTCTAAAAAGAACTTTTGTTTCCTTGACCAGAGAATTCACATCACTTGTTATCCTGTCTATATCTTTGCCTGATTGTTTTAAGAATGTTTTTTCTTCGGCAGATAAAACATTAACTTCAAGTTTGTCCTTTAGTTTATCTTGTTTAATTCTCATAATATTTTTGATAACCTCCATATTATTATCAATAAGGGTCAGCAGTTCTTTTTCTCTTTTTCTGAACCGGCCTAACAATGAATCAGTACAATAGCTTTCAGAACCCATGTGAATAGAAGCCATTGATATAAATTCTCCGACGTCTTCTGACAATGATAATACTACTTTTTTTGCTTCAAACAGCTTTACAACAAGCGCCGTAAAAGGTTCAATGGAACCTCTCAAATGCAGTATCGATCCTGCTTTTATTTCGTCATACAGGAGCTTTTTTATTTTTTCGTCAAATTCTTCGCTGCCCGGATAAGCTTTTAAGGCCAGAGCTTTGGTTTCTATGTTTTCGTATAAAAACTTTCCTAAATACGTAAACAAACCTTCAAGCTGTTCATCGCATTCTTTCAAAGCATCTTGTTTATCTTTATCAGACATTATTGTTCCCGCTCTTTGCTAATTTAACCCGGCAAGACAGACCTAAATATCCTTAAGTTTTTTTTCTATTTTGGATATTTCGGTTTCCAATTCATCGTTTATAAAATCGTCGGATACTTTTACAGGTTCTTTATCTTTTTGCTGTATCGGCTTTGATAAGGTAACTGGTTTTTTCTGTTCTGCCTGTTTTGGAGTTACTGCCTTAGGTTTTTCAGTTTTTTTTGATTCTTCTTTTTCACAAGAATTATATCCGGACTTAAACGATTCGACCATTTCGCCTGTAGCTTCTTTAATAACTTTGCTTATATTCTCGATTTTATCTTTTGTTACCGCGACACTTTTTTCAAAAACATCTTTTGTAGCGTTAATAGTGGTATCAACTTTTTGTTTTGTTTTTTCTATGCCTTTTTTTGAATTTTCTTTTAAGTTTCCCGTATCAACTCCGGAAAAAAACTTAGAAACTTTCCCTATCATTAAGCCTGTATAATATCCTGTATTATCAAATATTCCCTTATCTTTTTTTGACATTTTTCCCTCTCTTGTTGGCTTTTGCCGCCGATTTTGGTTTAGTTTTTGTTTTTGTTTTAGTTTTTGTTTCTGTTTCTGTTTCTGTTTCTGTTTTCATTTGTTTTTTTTCGGGAGAAGCAGATTTAACAATTTTGGCTGATATAACTTTTTCTTGTTTATTAGAATCTTTAGCAAATTTTCCCAATGCCGCGTCTACCGATCTTTTAACATCTACATCATCATCTTCTATCATGCTTTCTATATGATAAACCGCTCCTTTGGGCTTTAAAACACCTAAAACATCTACTATGCTTTTTCGAACTTGAGGACTTTCATCATCCAGCCATTCAGTTATCCTGCTTATCCCTTTCTCTCCGCAATATAAACCTATATATGTGGCTACCATACTTCTTAAATAAGGATCTTTGCTCTGGAGCATCGGTTCCAACAACGGGAGACTTTCGTCAAAGAATATTGGGCCCAAGGCTTTAATAACGGCAACTTTAACTTTTACGGAACTGTCTTTCAATGCAAGCTCATAAAGACCCTTGTCTTCTTTGTCTTTATCTAAACTCAATGTATGCACAGCTGCTATTCTTACTTTTTCCTCTGCGTCTTTTAAAATATATTTGTACAGCTTTCTGCATAATTTTTTTTCTGCCAAATGACGGAGATTTCGTACACATCTTTCGCGGTCTCCTGCATCATTTGAAGTTAGTTCTATCATTATTTTTTCAACTATCCTTTTGTCTCCTTGTGTCATGCCGTCGTACAAGTCAAGCGATTCTGGCATTGTAGCAAGTCCGTCCACAATCGGGACATCCTTGTTTTCAAACTCTTCGTCGTACATGTCCTTATTTTCAAAGGGTGTAGCACTATCGGTTAGTTCCTCATCTTCTTCCTGCCGGCTCAGTAAATCCGAATTAATATTGTCTTTATCGTACAAGTCTTTATTTTCAAGGCTTGTAGCGTTATCATCGTTGTTGTCTTCATATTGCCGATTGCTGGTTTGTGGTTCGGGCTCTGGTTCCGGTTCGAGTTCCGGTTCGAGTTCCGGTTCTGGTTCTGGCTCGGGTTCCGGTTCTGGCTCTGGCTCTGGTTCTGGCTCTGGTTCGGGTTCGGGCTCTGGTTCCGGTTCTGGCTCCGATTTCACTTCCGGTTCCGATACTTCTTCCTCTTTTGATTGTTCGTTTTCTCCGTAGATTTCTTTAATCTTTTCGATACGGCCTGTTACATAATCTAACAATCTTAATAGTTTAGTTACTTCTTCCTCACTAGCTACCCCATCGGAAGTATAAAGAAACCTTACATCTTGTTTTACATATAGGTCGTATATAACTTCCCCAAGCCTATAATTAATTTTTCGTTGTTTTCCCTTCAGCTCCTGAATCTTATCCAGCATAGAATTACCGCCCTTCGCTTTGTAGTTTAACATTTTTAACTTATTTTATTATACATTGTGTTTAGGAATATGCAAATAAATAAGATTTTTCCATAGGGAAGACGAAGAATCTCAGCCCCACTTAATTTTGTTTTCTTCTTTCCGCAGCCCTTTAAGTATCCTCTTTTTTTGTGCTATTTCTGACCTTATTTCCTTGATCTTATTGTTTTTTTCTATCCTTTCTATTTTTTTTAATCCGCTTAATTCATTCCATATACCGACTTGTTTCTTTATTTTGCGGGGTGATTTGATGATCATTGCAGGAATTTTACCTAAAAAAGCTAAAAATTCCATAGATCCGGTTTTTCCAAGGAAAATCCCAATAAAAACACCTAATATTAAACAAATAATGCCTATTATCCCAGAAACAAATATAATTATTCCTATTTCCACGCATTTACTCCCAATTTTGAATGTGCATATTCCTTCATGGTTTTAGCCCTTTCTCTAATTCTATCGCTTATATTATCATCCATTATTTCGTCAATTATCTTAATTGCCTTTTCAGTGTCATTTATCTTGAATAAGTAGAATTTAGCTAAATTCATTTTGATATCTCCTATATATCTAGTATCAGGATATTTTTTGAATATTAGTTCATACACTTTTAAGGCTTCTTTTTTGAATCCGTCCGAGTAGTCCTTTATTTCATTATATATATTTGTAAGGTAGTATAGCGAGTCTTCAGAATGATTGCTTTCCGGATATTTTTTTATACAATCATATAAAGCTTCCTTGGCTTGAAATAAATTATTTTGTAATGTTCCGTTAAAATAACTTCTAATTGATTTTTTTGTTATGCTTTTATATGCTTCTATTCCCAGCGCAAAACATTTATCGGCTTCTTCATTTATGCGATTCGTCTTTTCCGCGCGTTTTCTGTTTTCTCTGGCCTGTTTTTCAGCTTTAAGTTGTTCTCTTTCTCTTTCGCGTCTAATCTTTTCAAGTTTTTCTTTTAATTCCCTGCTTCGTTTTTCCGATTCTTCTGCTCTTTTTTGGGCTTCTTCGTTTTTTCTTTTCTCTTCTTCTTCCGCTCTTTCTTTTTTCCTTTTTTCCCAAAACTCTCTTTTTACATCGGCATTTGTGCGCGTTTTTTCTCTTTCTTTCGTATCGGTAGAAGCATGAGCGTACGAAAAAGAAGTGTCATATTCATTTCTTTTCTTAGGATCTTTGAGAATACTATACGCTTCATTGATGACCTTGAAACTGTCTTCCGCCCATTTTTTCTTTACCGGATCCATATGTTTATCCGGATGAAACCTTACAGCGAGCTTATGATAAGCTTTTCTGATGTCTCCGGGCGTTGCATGAGAAGATATTTTTAAAGTCTTGTAGTGGTCCATATTTATTTACGAAGTATACATTAGTGCGGAACCAAATTCAATGGTATGTGTTTCTCTTTCCGGGATATTTTTGTCCAATAAATAAAAAAAGGGAAGCCTTATAAAAGCTCCCCTTTTTTTATGATTTAATTTATTTATTTCTGCGCGGCTATTTAATTTATTTATTTCTGCGCGGCTGTTTGTTTTGCTGCTTCTACCGGCATTTTAGCCGTATCTACTGTTGCATCTTTTATTGTTTCTCCGGCTTTAATGACAGGAGCTGTTACTATTTCTTTTCCTTTACCTTTTCCTCTGCCCCATGCCCACAGTTTCTGGAACGGGCTAAGTGCTGTTTCGCCTGTACCTTTTGCTGCTTTTCCAACTATTTTAGCTGAATCATTAACTGCGTTACCTGTGTAATTAACAACATTTTTTGTTCCCTGAGCTGTACCTTTTGCAACATCTTTTCCTGCTTGTTTTAAAGTTCTTTCTTCAGCCATGCCTATTGTAGCAGCGCTAACAACAAAGACCATCAAAACTAATACTGTTAAAACTTTTTTCATTTTGTCTCCTTTGTTAATTATTGATACTTCATTAATTTAACATCACACGAATAGATATTATACAGTATGTATATATCAGTAGCAAGAATTCCGCTTAATTTTTTGTTATTATTATTTCTGGTCTATTTCACCTGAACCATTTTTATTTAAAAGTTTTGTTATAACAATGTCACCCGGGCCGATAAGCATTAGTCCTATAAAAACTATCATGAGTTCTATAGCGTGAGATGTTTTTCCTAAGCCGTCTCCCACTGCAAGGTGCATGCTTGCAGCCACGAGCATAGTGAACCCCATAAAAGCGCAGGCAGGGATAAAAGCAACTCCGGCTATAAGCAATATTCCGCCCATAAATTCACTTGCTGCTGCCATAAAACCCCAAAAAACCGGGAATATTTTAATTCCCAAAACACCCATTGCTCCGCCGAGTTTTGCCCACACTTCCGGCCCGGCTGTTATTTTTGGATAACCGTGGATTATGAACATTATTCCCAATCCAACCCTTATAATTAAAAGTCCAATATTTTTTTTCATATTATTGCCCTCCTTTATTTTTTAGTGGCGGATGAACTGCTCCTTAATATAACACTGCTAACTAATCCTATCTTATTTGACCATTCGGATCTGTATATGCACATAAAGTAATGCATAATATGCCCTATCAAACCTGAAACTTTAATTTTCATAACTCTGCCGTATGCTTTGCCTTGAGCCATGGGCACTAAGTAGCCAAGATCAAAATGTTTATATTGTACAAACTGTTTTTTTTCTATATTGTTTTTTATATTGTCAGCCGCAGCTTTTCCTTGGCCTATAGAAAACATTACTGCCATCCTTAATGATTTTGAATCCGGTTCGTCTTTGAACGCAGCTGCGTCGCCGGCTACAAATAGATTGTTATAATTTTGTCCTTTAATGCGCATCTCCTTATCCGACAATATTCTGGTTTTTTCTTTTTCGGCTTCAATGCTCGAAAGGAACTCCGGAGCTTGAACGCATGCCGTCCATACACACAAAGCATTGTTAAAAATTTTTCCAGAGATCAAAACAGATATACCATTGTAATTTTCTTTAAGGCTGTCACCTGTTATTATTTCTATGCCTGTTTTTGTTAATTCTTCTTCAACTTTGCGTCTTACCCATTCCGGCTCAGTTACTAATATTCTCTCGGATTTTTCAACGATATATACATGTTGTTTGGTTTTGTTTTTTCTTAAAAGAAAATTTATATTAGTTGCTATCTCTATCCCGGTATACCCTCCCCCTATAACCAAAACATTTAATTCTTTGTTTTTTTCTAAGCATAAAAGTATTGCTTTTTTAATTGATACAGCGTCATCAACATCATCTAGTTCAAAACAGGTATCTCTTAATTCTTCCTTCCCATAAAAGTTCGTTTCCGAACCCGGTGCAATGACTGCTTGTTCATACTCAATTGTTTCTTTGTTAAGTATAAATAATTGTTTAACCGGATCCATACTTTTTATTTCTCCTTCAACAAATGTAGCATTTATTTTTTTTGCGTACACGTCGAGATCATATCTCAAAAGTTCCGGCTTGATCCATCCCCCGACAACATCCGGCAGCATAGGAAGAAATTCGAAATAATGTTTTTTATCGATCATTACTAAATTATGATCTTTTAGGATAGCTCTGTGTTTTTTTAGTTCGGCAAGAGCGCTTAACCCGGCAAATCCGCAACCGGCTATCACAATATTTTTTTTAGACATCATTTGTCCTTTTTTTTATTTCCTTTGATCAGCGCCAGTTTTTTTATTTTGGTTAATTGCTTTATTTGATATTCTCTTTTCATCGCGGAGATTTTATCCGAATGTGTTTCAGTAAAAACCATTTTGACAGGAACTCTGCATCTTGTGTATTTACTTGCCGTTCCCTTATTATGCTTCTCTAACCTTTTGGCAAGATCCTTCGTTACCCCGGTATACAGAGTTTTATCTTTACATTTTAATATGTATACAAACCACATGATTATATTATATGGTGTTAGGCGCTGTTTTAGTATTTAATTATCTCGCTCTTGAGGGTTTGTGATAATTCACGTAACTCTTTGACCGAATTAACACTATCCTTTGCTTTATGCGATATATTATTCACTGTTTGCCTGATCTCATTCATTGCTAAAGCTATTTGTTTAGCGCTAGCCATTTGTTCGGCAGAATTTGTATTTATTTTCCTTGCATGATCTGCTGTTTGACCGACTAGAACAAATCCATTACTTACGCTTTCCATGCTTATTTCAACTGCTTTATTTGTTTTATTGATCTCATCTTTTATTAAACTAGCCAGATCAATAATATTCTTTGTCGACATTGCAGTAGAATGAGCCAGCTTTTTAACCTCTTTTGCTACAACACTAAATCCTTTTCCGGCATCAGCGGCATGTGCCGCTTCAATAGCTGCATTTATCGATAAAACACTTGTTTTATCAGAAATATCATCTATTAATTCGCTTATTTTAGTGATTTTTAAGACTTGTGATTGTAAAAACTCAAAAGCATTTTTTGTTTCGTCCATCTGACTTTTCAGCAATTCCATACCGTTCAAAGCATCTTGTGATACTTGTGAAACTTTATTGATATTTTCGTTAACTTGCTCAGCGTTTTTATCCATTGCTATCATAGTAGCATAGGTCTCATTGATAGCTGCTGATTGTTCACTTACCGAAGCTGTTCTCTCCTCAGTGTCCGTCATTAATATCTCAGAGCATTTTAGGATCTTTTCTGATGCGGTTAAACACGTTTTGACAAAACGTTTTATCATTAGGGTTATAAGTATTCCTATTCCCATGATCATGATAACTATTACTACATCGATAATAACAACACTTTTCATTAGATTGCTTAAAATCGTATCCTGGATACGACTGCTTTCGTCTAAAGTTTTTATCAATCCATCAACTGCCTTTTTTTCAAGACTAGATATTTCATTGATAGTTTCATATACATTAAAAACTTTTTTATTTATTTTCATAGCTTTTTCATTCGTTTCTATGGCCTTGAGGAGGTCTTTGACACCATTATTCAATGCATCAAATATGCCTGTTGTTTCTTTATTTTTTTCATCAACGGATATGAACTCAAAAAATCCTTCAGGTATACCTGTAGTTGACTTATTCAAAAGATCCATTACTAAAGATTTATTTGCAACGCTTTCGACAAGCAAATATTGTTCTAGCGCGCCTGAAAGTTCATTAACATTATTAAGTTTGTTGTATATGATATTCATCTTCTTAGTCATTGGCACTATTGAAGAGACAAAATCCCGCATTTTTTTCACCGTCGGGATACTTATGAACAGGAATGAAACAGCCAATAAAACTATACACGAAAATCCTGCAATTACTTTCACTCGTATGTTTATTTTTTTCAACACCTTAAAGCTCCTTTATTTGACCTTCCTATTCACTTATGATAAACTTTCGAATATTCAGAGTTTACATTGTGTTTGTTTGTTTGACAATAATAAGGAGAAAATCAATGTTAAAATCTTTCCGCTGTTCACTTTTACTTATACTCATAACAATGATGTTCTTTCCGGCAACACTTGTATTTGCCAAAACATATACTATCGGCGTGGCTTGGGAGGGTAAATCCAGCATGCAAGATAGAATTGCTCAAGGGATGAATGAAGTTTTAGAGAATAGTGCTTCTACTATTGCTGTTGAATGGCATAAAGAACTTGATACTCTTGATCAATTAAGTAATATTGTCGATACTTTTCAATCAGAAAAAAATGGTATGGTCATACTCCGTTCAAGCGGCGCTGAATATTTAGCTAAAAATCCTCCTGTTATCCCTTCATTTATTGGAGGATGCAATAACCCTGTTCAACTTGGATTAGTCGCAGAATTGCAAAAGCCTACGGGAAATATAACCGGTGTAACTTATTTTATATCTTATGACATATATTTTGGAATATTCACTAAGATCCTTCCTCATCTTAACTCTGTTCTCCTTTTATATGAAGAAGGGCATTCGGCTTCTGTTATTGACAGAAATGGTACAAAGAATATTTGCGGTGAACTGGGCATAAAATATCAAGAAATCGGAATTAAACAAAAAGAAGACTTAACCAATTTATCCAAAACTGCCACGGAAGGTCTTTCAGCCGTCATTTTAGGTAACCAATCTTTGATATTTGATAATGCCGATATAATTCTTAGTTCTTTTGCAAATACTCCGGTTCTGGCTTATTCTTCAACACCGGTTGATAAAGGCGTTCTTTGTGGTGTGGCAGCTGATGATGTGAAATTGGGTAAAATGCTGGGTGAATCAATTATTGACGTAATTGTAAACGGAAAAAGCATTGCAGATGTTCCGATAAAAACCGATACTGAACCAAAAATATATATAAACCTTAATGCTACAGAAAAATTCAACTTAAGATTACCGGTAAACATTCTTAAAACTGCTGTCCTGGTTGAGGAATAACTGTATCATCCATAGTATGACTCTGTCTTTTAATAAATCGCGGTGAATCGCCCCGCGAATTATATCCAATTTTTTCACCGATAGAATCTATTCGTGTTTCCAAGCATTTTTTGCACACTTGTGCGTTTTCATCAAGACATGGTTTATTGTCATATAGCTTATATGCATCTCTGTATTTTGTCGGTGTGATATTCGGCATGATTATATTAGCTCCGGCTTTTAGTCCTTTTTCTCTTCCTAAAGTATCTAATGCCTGCAATGCTGTTGTTGAAGCGATATTGACATCTTTTAAATACAGCCTCGCAGCAGCTATCATTTTGAGTCCAAGATCAAAATTTTTCTTTGGGTCAAAGTCTACTTTTCCCGCAAGCGGAGTTCCTTCATGCACTATGTACGGACCCATCCCTATCATATCAATATCCATATTCTGAAAGAAATGTATATCATCGGCAAGATCTTCAACTGTTTGATAAGGCAGACCAATCATCACGCCTGTGCCCGTTTGATATCCTATTTTTTTTAATTTTTTTAAACATTCTACTCTTTCATCAAAGCTATGGTCAATAGGATGCAGACGTTCATAAAGTTTTTTATTTGAAGTTTCTATTCTTAATAAATATCTATGTGCTCCGGCATTAAACCAACGTTTATATGTACTTTCCGTTTGCTCTCCCAACGATAATGTTATTCCAATCCTATTGTAGGTTTTATTTTTAATTCTTTTAATAAGATTTTATTAACGAACTCTTCATTAGCCCTTTCTCCGGATTGGAGAACAATAGAACCATAACCTTCGCGCTCAGCAAACTCAGCAGCTTCTATGATCTCCTCATCAGTCATTTCAAAGCGGCTTATATCTATATTACTTTTACGTATCCCGCAATAATAACAATCTTTGCGGCATATATTACTTAATTCGATAATGCCTCTGTAATACACTTTATTCCCTACGTATTTAAGTTTAGTTTCATATGCCCTCGCAAAAATATCCGCTAGAATATTTTTGTCGTTGGTGTTTAATATGCCGATAATCGCTTGCTTCATAGTTCGCTTGTCTCTGGGGTCAGGTCTTGAAATGTGAATTGTTAAAATAACAATTCACATTTCAAGACCTGACCCCATTCTTCGTTAGAAGTAGAGATCTCTTTCGCCTTGTTTTATTTTTTCGTACTTTTCTATTAAAGCCGGATACATTTCCGGTAATTTTGTTTTTACTTCTTCTATTTCTTTTAAAATTACTTTTTCGCCTTCTTGTTTTTCTTCTTTATTCGCGAAATCATCAAGCCATTCTCTGAATGTTAGTATCGCGTTCAGTTTGCAAAATATGCCTTCCTGTCCTTCCTTTAATAATTCCATTATGCATTCTCCTGTGCGGCCGCATCTATAGCCTGCGGTGCAGAAAGATGTAATGTATCCCATTGATGCGTATTCACGTATTACTTCTTCCAATGATCTGGTATCTCCGAGCCTGAACTGCTGCTTGTTGTCTTCCTGAACATTGCTTTTATTTTCATACCCGCCAATTCCTATGCATGTTGAAGCGTCTGTTTGTGTACATCCGTATTTAAAAGCTTCTCGTCTTATTTCTGCGCTTTCCCTGGCGGTTATTATCATTCCTGTATGCGGAACACTTAAACGAATGACCAGCATTAGATGTTTAAAGTCTTCATCGCTTACTAGATATTTTGAATTAGTTGTTATAGGAGAATCTCCTGCCGGTTCTAGTCTCGGGAAAGATATAGTATGAGGACCTATACCGAATTTTTTTTCTAGTTCATGTGCATGAGCCACAAGTCCCATAACTTCGAATCTCCAATCATACAATCCGAACAACGCACCGATACCGACATCATCGATCCCGGCTTCAAAAGCCCGGTGCATAGCGTATAAGCGCCAATCATAATTTCCTTTTATTGTTTTTTCAGGATGTATTTGTTTATATGTTTTATGATGATATGTTTCTTGAAAAACCTGATATGTTCCTATACCGGAGTTTTTAAGTTTAATTAGTTCTTCTATGGACATAGGAGCGGCATTAACATTAACTCTTCGGATCTGTCCGTATCCGTTTTTCGTTTTCGGTTTAACGTCATAAATTGTTTTTATGGATTCAACCATATAATCGATATCAGTATCCGGATGTTCTCCGTATACTACTATCAGCCTTTTATGGCCGATTTCCCCGGCTAATACTTCTACTTCTTTTCGCACTTCGTCCATATCAAGTACGCGGCGTTTCGCCTCAGTATTATCGCATTTGAATCCGCAATAAGAACAGTTATTGACGCATCTATTTCCCATGTATAAAGGAGCGAACGTAACTATTCTGTTGTCATACACTTTTTTCTTAACTTTAAGCGCCGTTATCTGCATCTCTTCCAGAAGCCCTTTATCTTTAACATGTAAAAGCATAGCTGTTTCTTCTAGTGTCAATGTTTCTATACGAAGTGACTTTGCAAGGATCTCTCTTATCTTTTCATTGTCTGGATTTGAATATTTTTTTAATAGTTTTTCAATATTTTCATCATCGATAAAATCCGACCCGTCAGCATTTAAATATTTGTTTATTTCTTCCGGTTTAATTCTGTCTTTTATCCATTCACTTATATTTTTAGTTTTAACGTTCATTTCATCTCCGATCAATTTTTAAAATTCTCGTATGCTTCAAGCGCCGCCGGGAAAGGCGACAATACTCTTTCGAGTACGCCCTGTAGCAACGATATGCAAACACCATAATTTGTTATAGGTATATTTTGTTTTTTTGCTAAATTTATTCTGTATAACATTTCTCTTCTATTTGTCATGCAACCGCCGCAATGTATTATCAAGCTATATTCAGATAAATTCTCCGGATAATCTTTGCCGGAAAATATATCGACTTTAACATCATGACCCAAATACTGCCTTAACCATCTGGGTATTTTAACTCTGCCGATATCGTCTTCCAGCGCGTGATGGCTGCAGCTTTCGGCTATTAAAACTTTATCCCCGGGCTTTAAGCTGTCTATCGCGCATGCCCCTTTTACGCATTCGATAAGATCGCCTTTATATCTTGAAAAAATTATAGAAAATGTAGTGCACTTAATATCAGCCGGTGTATCAGCTGTCATTTTCAATACTACCTGTGAATCGCAAACGACTAATCTAGGAGGTTGTTTGAGCATCGACAAAGCATGGCTGTATTCTCTTTCTTTTACGACAAGCGCCATTGCATCTGAATCCAGCGCGTCGCGTATGGTTTGCACTTGAGGAAGTATCAGCCTGCCTTTAGGCGCCTGTAAATCTATCGGAACGATGAGAACAATGGTTTCTCCGGGCGACACCAGATCACTTATTAGAGCAGGCGGAGCTATAAAATCATCCGGCATAATACTTAGAATCTGTGTCTTAAAATCATTAATATATTCTTCATTTTTTTTAGTTTTGCAGGACAACAACACTACACCCGTTGTTCTTGCCTGAACTTTTTTTATAAATTCTTTTTCCGGTTCTTTAATATCTATCTTGTTTATTATTCCTATTACAGGAACATTCTCTGTTGCGGACCGTTCAATGATCTCTTCTTCAAAAGAGCCCCATTCTCCGGGCTCTAAAATAAGACAAACTATATCGGATCTAGTAAATATCTTTCTTGTTTTCTCCATTCTTTTATCAGCTAGTAGTGATGTATCATCTATTCCTGCAGTGTCTAAAAAAATAACAGGACCTATGGGAAGCAATTCCATTGTTTTTTCAACTACATCCGTAGTAGTACCAGGATAAGGGCTGGTTATTGCTACTTCCTGTCCTGATATCAAATTCAAAAAACTTGATTTGCCGACATTCGTTCGGCCGAAAACCCCGATATGCAGTCTTAAAGCTTTAGGTGTTTTTTGTTCCATCTTTGTGCCCCAGTGCCATTATATTGGCGGGTGTAAGTATTGTGTCAACTTGCTCGTTCCCTAATCTTTCACTTAAAAATTCTTTAACATTTTTATATTTATTTTTTTTTGAACAATATTCATTGACTAATTCTTCACATTTTTCATATCCTATAACCGGAAGAAAAGCCGTGATAATTATCGGATCGTTATCTAAATATTCCAGGCATTTGTCTTTGTCTGCTTTAATATGCTCTACATGTTTTCCTAGCATAGCATTGACTTCGATAAGTATATTGATGGCCTCAAGAATGCTAAACGCTAATAACGGCATAAATTCATTTATCTCAAGACTGCTTCTGGATGCAGATTCAAATACGATATTACAATCGGCGGATGCTTTAAGCGCTCCCTGAATAGAAGCCTCTAAAATCACTGGGTTTACCTTGCCCGGCATTATCGAAGACCCTGCCTGCAGGGGTTCTAATATTATTTCACCCAGCATATTCAGTATTCTCAAATCATTCGAGATCTTTATAATATTCGAAGCGTTCGCTTTTAATATACCGGCGATCTCAACAAAACTATCGCTATTCGCTGTTTCATCTATAAGATTTTCGCCTCTTGTTAATCCGTATCCTGTCAATTCCCTAAGTTTCTCTATAACTAAAAATATATATTTTCTCGGGGCTGTGAGCCCTGAACCTATAGCCGTTCCGCCTAAATTAACTTGGCGTATGCGTTCAGTACATTTAAATACTCTCCATCTGTCCCTTGCTATAGCACAAGCAAATGCCGATAACTCAGCGCCTAAAGTCATCGGTACCGCGATCTGCATTTCCGTGCGTCCCACTTTTAGAATACCCGCAAATTCTTTTTCTTTGGCCTGAAACACTCCTTGTGTTTTTTCAATGGCACCGCTTAATTTATTTAATTTTTTAATTACCGCTACTTTAAGAGCCGTAGGGAAAACATCATTTGTTGATTGATGTTTATTAACATCATCCAAAGGATGAATAAAACAGTATTCGCCATTTTCTCTGCCGATCTTTTGTAGCGCGATATTTGTTATTACTTCATTCATATTCATATTTAATGATGTCCCTGCTCCGCCCTGAAGCGCATCTAGGGGAAACTGGCAAATGTGTTCACCTTTTATTATTTCATCGCAGGCAGATACTATGGCTGCGGATTTTTTTTCATCCAGGTATCCGGTTTCTTTATTCGCTAAACAGCATGCTTTTTTTACAACTGCTAGTGCTTTAATAAATTCAGGATCAATTTTATATCCGGACAGTTTAAAATTTTCCAGCGCTCTTTGAGTTTGAATACCCCAAAGCTTATCTTTTTGTATTTCCATTTCACCCAAATTATCTTTTTCAATTCTATTTTTCATTTTATTTCTCATTACTATTTTTACTTAACGCAGATTTTACTGACACGCCTTTTATAGCTCCTAATTTTCCGGTTAAAGCTCCCAAGTCATCTGTTGTTGCATCAACAACAATTGTTATGACACAACAATGTTTATCTTTATACGGGATACCTGTTCTAGCAATTATAATTTCTCCGTAATCTGATAATATCTCATTTACTTCTTTTGCTGCTTTTTCTCTATTCTCGATAATTATTCCCGCAAACCCTATTCTTTTTTCCATTTTATTCTCCTTTTAAAAAAAATACCCCGATCGTAACTCTTATCATGAATAAGGTACGATCGGGGTTTATTTCCCCAACTATTCTCCTTACCCTATAAGATCAGATATTTAATCCTTACCGCAGGTAAGGGGTCAGGTCTTGACAGGCTGACCGAGAATTCTATATTTAGTAAATTTTAATCCTATCCAGTTAAATTCTGTATAAATTTTTGTTAATAATTTTAAGATGTGTATTTTTGTAGAGTACTTTTACACCACAGTAACCCCTAATGTCCTCATTTTCTTCAAGTTTGAGCCTATGCACATCAACCTGAACTCCGATTTAACTTTTTCTAATCCTCTGAGCATAAATTGCCGATAACCCAAATTGTGTTTTATGTGTCCAAACAACGGCTCTATTGTAATCATCCTTTTTTGATATTTTCTCCGGCCGTCTTCGCTTCTTAATCGCTCTTTCATTTCATCAACTAAATGACGGCTATTGTGTCGTAATATTGTCCTGTATTTTTGTTTTGTACACTGTTCTCTTTTTTGACAATCCGTACACGCTGTCCCTATATAAACTACATGATTCCACTTCTTCGCTTTTGTTGGTTTGCTTCTTTCTTTGCTCTTCTTTAGTGTTTTACCTTCCGGACATATATATTTATTTTCTTCTTTGTCATATGTGAATCTGTCCATGCTATATGGTCCGTTGTCTCTTTTATTTCTTTGTCCCATTTCATCATTTGGTATATATCCTACCACTTCCGTTTTATTTAGGTATTCATAATTTTCATAACTCGAATATCCTGTATCCATGGCCACTTCTTTAACTTCCTCTCCCAGCGTCCTTTCGGTTTCTTCTATCATTATCTTTAGCGCGTTGCGGTCATTCGCTTCTTGTATGACTTCTGTTCCAACTATTATTTGTTCATTTGTCGTTGCTGCCTGGCAATTGTATCCAATATCTATTTTGCCTTGCCCGTTTTTCATGAACTTCGCGTCTTCATCTGTATAGTTAAGTTTCCCTTCTTCTTTTGCTTTTTTTCTTTTCTTTTCAATTTCATCTAATTTCTTCTTTAGTTTTTCCGTAGTGTTGATCGCTTCCGGCAGCTCGTCTCCTCGTGTATCTCCATACAACTTATCCTCTTCATCATCTATCCTGTCTGCCTCGGCTAATATATCATCGATTTTCTTCGAGATTTTCTCTTCCCAGTTCTTGTATCCGCTTTCATCCATTGTCATTCGTTTCGCCGCATTAGCTTTTATCTTTGTACCGTCTATGTTTATTTGCCCTAATTTAACCAGATCTAATTCTTGGCAAATCCTCACTATATCTACAAAATATCCCGACAATTCTTCATGGTGGTTTTTTCTGAAATCGTTTATTGTTCTAAAATTCGGCTTATACATTTGCGCTAAATACATATACGCTGTGTCTGTTTCGCATCGCTTGGCTATTGTCCTTCCGCTTCGTTCTCCCGTTGCATATGCATAGAACAATATTTTTGTTAATACTTTCGGGTGATATGTGTTTTGTCCGTTATTAGAATACTTGTTCTCAATATTATTTGTATTTATTTTTTCCACCACGGAATGGATCAACTTTGCTAAGTGATCTTCAGGAACATAATCGTTTACCGACGGCGGGAATAATAACAGTTGATCTAATCTATTTGCTTTGAATTTTGCCACTTATAACCTCCTGTTAATGTCAATTATACCATACAGAAGGGTTAACGGCTATTCTCGGTCAGCCTGTTGAATCTTGAAATTAAAACAATTCAAGATTCAAGACCTGACCCCACTTTTTAAACGTAATTTTTAACTGTTTTTAAAAGAAGTTCCGGATTAATTGGTTTTTCCAAAACAGCTTTTACCGGAAGCCAAACTTCATCCGGACTGAACTTGTAAGCAAGGCCCATGGCTTTTCTTACTCCGGTCAGCATAATAACAGGGATTTTATTTGTTATTTCATCTTTAGTCATTTCGCGGGCTATGTCAAATCCGTCCGCTCCCGGCATCATAACATCAAGGAGCATAAGATCAGGTTTTTCTTGTCTTGCCCTAGCTACGCCTTTTTGCCCTTCATTTTCTATAATTGCCTCATAGCCTTCAGCTTCAAGTAAACCCGCAACTGCCTCCGTAAGATCTCGGTCGTCATCTACTATTAATATTTTTTTTCCCATTTCGTCCCTCCTCATCTAGTTACTCTTTTACTTATTTTCTATATTCAGGCCTCGGCACATATTTTGTGTGTAAAAGATGATGCGCCTTTTCTCCTAATGGTTTTCCTAAATATTCATCATACAGTTTTTTTATATAAGGGTTATCGTGACTGCATCTAATTTCACTATTTTTGTCATCTTCATATAACCCTTTAGCTCGTGCCTTTCTTATTTCGTCCTGTATGCCGTAAGGCTGTCCGCCTCCGCCTATACATCCTCCGGGACAAGCCATAACTTCCACAAAATGATACGGAAGTTCTTCTCCCGCTTCTTTGGCTTTCTTGATCTTATTCAATACATATTCTACATTACCCAGGCCGTGAGCGACAGCTATTTTTATTTTAGTCCCTTTAATATCAACTGATGTTTCTTTAACCCCTTCCAATCCTCTTACATTTTCAAATTCAACTTTAGCCAGATTTTCTTTTGTAACAAATTTGTACGCTGTTCTAAGTGCCGCTTCCATAACTCCGCCGGTCGCGCCGAATATCGTCCCGGCTCCGGAATAATCACCCATCAAATGGTCAGCTTCTTCATTCGGAAGCTGCCGAAAATCTATTCCTGCCTGCTTTATCATTCTTATGAGCTCTCTTGTAGTAAGAACATGGTCTGTACTTTGTTTGCCAGTAACGAACATTTCTTCGGTTCTTGTTATCTCATACTTTTTAGCGGTACAAGGCATTATTGAAACAACGCATATTTTGTTCGGATCTATGCCGTTTTTCTCGGCATAATATGTTTTACACATTGTGCTCATCATTTCCTGCGGTGATTTTGCCGAAGAAAAATGAGGCACCATATCAGTATGGAATTTTTCCATAAAATCTACCCATGAAGGACAGCATGTGGTTATAAGCGGCAGCACTCCTTTATGATGAACGAACCTTTCAACGAATTCGCTTGCCTCTTCCATGATGGTAATGTCCGCCGAAAAATTAGTGTCAAATACAATATCAAAACCCAATCTTCTAAGCGCGGCATATATTTTTTTAGTTAAATTCGTTCCCGGAGGATATCCAAAACCTTCTCCAAGCGCAACCCTTACTGACGGAGCTATCTGCACAATACAATATTTATCCGCATCCTGTAGATCGTCCCAAACACTACCTGTATCATCATATTCAAATATGGCTCCCGTAGGACAATGCGCCGAACATTGGCCGCATCTAACACATGGAGAATCTTTTAATTGTATATCTCCTGCAGGCGCCATGCGCGTATTTATTCCCCTTCCCAAAAATGATAATGCCCATACATTCTGCGTGTTCTGACACACCTCTATACATCTGCCGCATTGTATGCATTTTGACGGCTCAAGTTTTATTGTTCCGGTTGACCCGTCTTCAGGTAGTTTTTTTACTATCGGGCTGAACGATTCTTTCCGTATGCCGAAATCCGCTGCCATTGTCTGAAGTTCGCAATTATTATTCCTTCCGCAGACCAGACAGTCATTCGGGTGAGCTGACAATATCAGCTCAATTATCGTCCTCCTGATCCTGACAAGTTCCGGATCGTGCGTTATTATTTTCATTCCTTCTTCGATCTTTGTGCAGCAGGCCCTCGGCATCTTGCCGGAACCTTCAATTTTAACAATGCAAATACCGCAAGCAGCCGACGCCGTAAGATCGGGATGTTTGCAAAGTGTCGGTATTTTGATATTCACCTTTAAAGCCGCGTCAAGTATCGTCATGCCTTCGGTGAATTTTATTTCTATATCGTTTATGTGCGCCTTGCCCATTTCTAGCTCCTGTTTATTTATTATCTTGTTATGGCCTCAAAATTACATACTTCAAAACATTTACCGCATTTGATACACTTTTCCTGAATAACTTTGTACCCCTGTTCTCTGTTGCCTTCTATTGCTTTTACGGGACAGTGCCTCTGGCACAGAGAACATCTTTTACATTTCGCTTCTATAATTTCAAAAACGAATAGTGTCGAACATTTTTTTGCTTCGCATTTTTTTAATTCAACATGATCTATATATTCCTTTTCAAAATATTTCATTGTCGATACTACGGGATTCGGCGCTGTCTGCCCTAACCCGCAAAGAGAAGCTTTGCTCATTCCTGTCGATATTCTCTTTAATTTTTTGAGATCCTCTTTTGTCCCTTCTCCTTTGCTTATTAACGTCAATGTGTCAAGCATTTGCTTTCCTCCGATACGGCACGGAGCGCATTTCCCGCATGACTCATCCACACAGAACTGCAGATAAAATTTGGCGATATCAACCATGCAATCATCTTCATCCATAACTATCATTCCTCCTGAACCCATTATAGATCCAAGCTTATGAAGTGATTCATAATCTATTTTTGTATCAAGGAATTCTTCCGGTATAACTCCGCCTGACGGCCCGCCAGTTTGAACAGCTTTGAACTTTTTATTATTAAGTACCCCTCCGCCTATTTCATAAACTATTTCCCTCAAAGTTGTACCCATGGGCACCTCAATAAGACCCGAATTCCTTACTTTACCGGTTAGGGCGAACACTTTAGTTCCTTTAGTTGTTTCAGTACCGATCGAAGCGAACCATTCACCTCCCTTAAAAAGTATCTGCGGTATATTTGCTAAAGTTTCTACATTATTAATAACGGTCGGTTTACCCCAAAGCCCTGATACTGATGGATACGGAGGTCTCGGAGTAGGACACCCTCTTTTCCCTTCGATGGAAGCGATAAGCGCCGTTTCCTCTCCGCAGACAAATGCTCCGGCGCCAAGTCTGACCTCTAGAT
This sequence comes from Candidatus Omnitrophota bacterium, assembly GCA_015231715.1. The sequence goes on along the minus strand of JADGBB010000003.1, from coordinate 31,873 downwards.
CAAAAGAGAATTTTGTTCCTAAAATATTTGTTCCTAAAAATCCTCTTTCTCTCGCCTGCTTAAGCGCTTTATCAATACGCTCTATGGCCAGTGGATATTTGGCTCTTATGTAAAGATATCCCTTCCCGGCGCCTATAGTATATCCCCCGATAACCATGCCCTCTATTACTGAGTGAGGATCGCCCTCAAGTACGCTGCGGTCCATATAAGCGCCCGGATCGCCTTCATCTCCGTTGCATATTATATATTTTATTTTTTCTTTTTGCTGACGCGCAAAGTTCCATTTTGTAGATGTCGGAAAACCTCCGCCCCCCCTGCCTCTCAGGCCGCTGATCTTTAATGTATTGATGACCTCTTCGGGATTCATGGATGTAAGAACTTTTTTAAGAGCTTCATATCCTTGATTATTTATATAATCATCGATGTTTTCAGGATCAATATCTCCGCAATTACGCAAAACAATACGGCACTGCCTTTCCTTTTCCTTATAAACAAGTTCTTCAATTTTTTCGCCTTTTTCAATTGTCTTGTGAATAATAAGATCTATTTTTTCTTTTGTCACATGAGCATAAGTTATATTATCGGGTAATATTTTTACCACGATTCCTTTATTGTAGATGCCTACATCCCCGGCGCGGATAACATCAGCTTTGTCTTCAAGGTTAAGCTCTCTAAGCCCGAACAGGAACTTGTCGGCCATTATTTCGGTATCTTTTCCGGTATCGGTATCTTTAACAATAACTATTTTTTTAATTTCTTCCATGATCTCATCCCTTTATTGAATAAATGTGATTATTTAACAGCTTCTTACCTACAATGTGTTTTCTTACGATCTTCATTGCCATCTCACCATTGATCTTTCCATAAAGAACTTTAGGCATGCCTTTTATCGCTACTTCTACCAATGGCTCTGCATAACACATTCCCGCGCATCCGCATCTGGATACAGGAATATCCATTCCTCTTGCCTTAAGTTCGTCTACAAGAACTTTGAATACTTCATCCGCGCCTGCGGCTATCCCGCAAGTACTTAAGCCAACTTTGATATAATTATCTTTTATTGTTTTAGTCATACTTTTGCTTCCTCCTGCTTATTTGCTACTGCGGTATTACTGTATTTAGATATTATTGCCATCAAGTCAGATGGATTCAAATTGCCGTATATCTTATTGTCTATCATTATTACCGGAGCAAGACCGCAGCACCCTAAACATCTGACGCTTTTGAGCTGGAACATTCCGTCCTTAGTGATCTCGCCTTCTTCTATGTTAAGTATATGTTTGATCTCCTGAATTAATTTTGGCGCTCCTTTTAAATAACAGGCTGTTCCCATACAGACGCTTATTATATGTTTACCCGGAGCTTCAAGCTGGAAATAATGATAAAATGATATTACCTCATAGATCCTTGCTAACGGGATATCCAATTCCATTGAAAGCTTTAAGCTTATGTCCCTGGGAATGAAACCGTAATGATTCTGCAGTTCATGCAGTATCATTATCAAATTGCCTTCTTTATCCTTCCATTTATTTACTAATTTTTTAAGATCTGTTTGTTCTTCCTGATTTATTCCTCCGGCACCTGCTATAAGCAAAGAAATAGTTTTAATAAGCTTTTCGGGATCTACAGGTTTTTCAAGTATAGCCTTAACGGGCAATCCGGGCTGATTTGGTTTAAGTTCAAACGGAAAAGAATGTTCTTTTCTTGCTCCTGTAATCATGATTATGGGTATGTGCTTTGTCGCGGCATCCGCTGTAATCGCCTTTGCCGTTTCAGCGCCTTCAGTTTTATACGTCATCATCATGTCAAGAATAATGAGACTGGGCGATTCTTTTTTTACTTTCTGGAACCCTTCCTGCCCGTTGCTTGCTGTTACAACTCTATAATCACTTGATTCTAAAAGCAATCTTGTAGCTTCAACAAAATCAGCGTCATCATCAATTAACAAAATAAGATGTTTCATTTTTATTTTCTCCTGTTATTTAATCTTTTCCTATCTGTATTATAAAAGAATTCCCTTTTTCCCTTGGAACAACTTTTATAATTCCTCCGTGCATTTTAAGTATCTCTTTAGTTATATAAAGACCTATGCCTGAACCTTTTATCTTTTCCATCCCGCGATAGACAACACGCGAGAATTTTTTGAACAGCTTATCTACATCTGTTTCCTGTATAGGCTGGCCGTCGTTATAGATCTCAACTTCAACGACATCGTCCTTGTCTGTACCGGTTATACTTATGATTCCGCCGTCTACTCCGTATTTAATAGCATTACTTATTAAATTATTTGATACTATCTGCAAAAGCGATGGGTCAGCATTTACCACAAGGTTTTCGGGCAGATCGTTTTTTAAAACTATGCCTTTATCTTTTATTGCCTGTTCAAACGATTCTAATGTCACGTCGAATATATGCTCCTTTAAAGATATCTTGCTTTTATCCATCTGCAGTTCATGTTTTTCTATACGGCTTAGGTTTAGAAAATTTTTCACTGTTACTGTTAAATAGTCCAGGTTCCTTGACATAGAACTAAGCGTTTTTTCCTGCTTCTCAGTTAACGGCCCCAGGATACCTTTTCTAAGCAAATATGTATTAAGCACTATTGATGACAAAATGCCTTTTAGTTCATGTGAAACAAATCCAATAAGATCCAGATAACTTTTATTTAGTATCCCTAGCTTTCTATTTGTAATGTCCAAAGTCTCTTCTCTTGATGATAAAGTCGACGACATATTATTCAATGCCGTTATCAGCTCATTTAGTTCTATAATGTCCGTTTGGGTAGTTATTTTTGTATCAAGTGCGCCTTCGGCTATACTGTTCGTTGTCTTCAATATTTTTGTTATAGATCTTGCTATCGAGCCGGAAATAAAAAGTGAAAAGAATACAGCTATAATGCTAGCGGCCAGTATCATTAATAACAATGTTAAATAAAATTTGTTTTTAATTTCCGTAAACGGTTCTTCCAATAATCCGACATATAAAATTCCCACGACTTCATTATTAATGTTCTTTATCGGTTCGTACGCGGTGAAATACCAATCAGTAACAACAAAAGCTCGTGCATCCCATCTTTCTCCTTCTTTAATAACCCTGTCATACACTACTTCGGATACTCTTGTTCCAATGGCTCTCTTGCCTTGATTATTCAGGACATTTGTAGCTATGCGTACATCATCCTGAAAAATAGTTATCGTTCCGACGGGCTTACCTCTATATAGTTTGTTTTCATAAACAGTATTCAGCATATTATCGATAAAACCAAAATTTCTATTAAGAATTTTCCCACCGACTAAAACTTTTTCGACATTGCCGTTCGCATCCGCAAAAGGTTTAGCGTATTCCACGCTCATAACATCTTCCAGAATTTTTTTATCGCTTGGTTTGGCTTTTGGGGTATCTTTTATAGGAATATTTTCAATATGCCCCAATATTTTCTCTATTTGTTCCTTTTTTATTATTCTGGTTCCGCCTATATCCTGCTGAGAATCAAATGCTCTTTTAACAACTGAACCTACATCTTCACTAGACTTGCTTGCCGGAACCCAATACAGATAATCCAATTTAAGGTATTTCCTCAATAGCCCGGTATCGCTGGCTTGATCAATTACATTGAATGCAAGGTTCATTTCTTTGAATTGTTCTTCATAAAAATCGCGGACTACACCAAGGTCTTTGTTCACTCTTTCCTGCGCGCTTCTATAAACATATTTCTCAACAAGAATAAAACCAAAAATACTCATACATGTTCCAAGAAAAAGGATCACGCTTAGTATTGCTATCATTATTTTTGTTTGTAATCTTATCGCTTTCATATAAAAATACTTTTTTATTCCGCTAATTTTTCTTTGTTTTGATTAATAAAATAAGAGACTGTCTCCATCTCCAAACTCAAATTAACATCACTTACAAAAATGTCTTTCGGTGTTTTCAAAAATACCGGTGCAAAATTTAATATTCCTTTGATCCCTGCCAGTATCATTAGATCAAATGTCTGCTGCGCGGCAAAATATGGAACTGCAATGGCACCCAGTTCTATTTTGTTGTTCACAATAAATTCATACATTTTTTCTATCGGCAGAATAGGAGGCGAAGTATTTTCATCAACCTTTGCAGGATTATTATCAAACAACGCTACTATCTTAATACCTTCTTCCGCAAATTTTTGATAACTCATAAGTGCTTTACCCAAATTTCCGGCGCCAACTATTATAGCTCTATTTTGAATATTTTTCTTTAATAAATCGCTTATTTGACTTAAAAGATCTTCTAGTTTATAACCTGCTTTTTTGTTTCCTCTAATTCCCAATAAAGAAAAATCTTTTCTAACCTGAGCCGCAGTGACTCCTGATGCATCAGCAATAGTGTTTGAATAAATATTTACTAGCCCAATACCCTTAGCCCTCTGCATAAATTTGCGATATAAGCACAATCTTAAAATTATTTGTTTATTTGTAGTCATTTTTTGCACAATTTTGTTTCATTTTGTACTTTTTTTCACAATAAATAAATTTTACCACATTTCTTGTAAAAGTAAAGGCTTTTTGTGAATTTTTTCACAATAAATCATTTTTTGGGCTGGCAACGACTAATTAATAACGTTGAAATTAATTTTCCAATATTTATCCATATCTTCGGACAGATCTTCTTCTGTGGTTTCGCAAATGACAACGGGAAATTGTATTGCGCAAGACAATATAGGCTTTTCTTGCGGAATGGGATTTAGAGGAATATCAACATCATTTTGTATTACCATACGATAAGGATCAAGGTTGCCGAAATAAAAATCTTTAAATGCTTTTCTCTCCTCATCTGTTATTTGAGTTGTCCAATCAGAGCTTTCAGCGATAGTCGTATCAACCGGAACCCAGCCGTAATTAGGAAGGTAGAATTCTGCCCAAAAATGGTCCCCCTCTATTCCCGGGAAAAGCTGCATTCCGCCCGACGCGCGCGCAGGTATCCCGATAGATCGGCACAATGAAGCAAAATACATGCTTTGCGCGCCGCAATCTCCATAAAAATTTTGCATAACAAAAACCGGCTCAGGAATATCGAGTGCATCCAGAGTTACATGAGGCATAAAGCTGTATCGAATGTTCTCGAGAATATATTCATATATTTTTTTTGCCGCAAGATAAGGATTTTGCTCTAAGCCTACTATATCAAGAGCCTTTTGCCTAAACTCTTCATTAACAGGAATATTTTTTTGTGAACTTGTGTAGCGCTTATAAATAAAATTTTCTTTATCATAATCCCCTACTTTTTCCGGATCAATAATAAATTTCTCAGTATATCTCGAAAATATTGCTTTTAACTTAATATCCAGGTCATCTTTTAAATTTTCCATATCAACTTCGCAATAGACTATGCCAATATCAGAATCTAACTGTGCCGGCATTTTTATATATTTTTCAGGAGTAAGCGAAACCAATCTTACATCAAACTGTGCCGCTGTTTGAATAGGCACAGGTATCCATAGTTTTAAAATTCCATTTATAGGAAGTTTTTCTCTCGGAATATTTAAGCTAGCCTCAAGCATATATTTTATAGGGTTATTGTAGGGCTGCCATGCTTTAGCCGGATACCCGCTCAGGGGAGAATTAAAAATTATATCTCTAGCTTCATCAAAAAACGGGTCATTCTGCCCTTTCATATCGGAGTACCTTTGTATAAGCGGGATATTTCTGAATGCAACATTTTTCACAAAGTCTTCAAAATACAATTTTTCATTTCCCATCTGTAGAAAATCCACTTTCCCGTCTTTGATCCAAGCTTCTCTTTCATCATCAGATACATCAGGATAATTTTCTTTCAGGATTTTTCTCATCTCTTCTTCTGAATAAGGATACTGAAGTGTCACTCTATGCATACGGCGTGATTTCAAGAGACTCTGATAAGCTTTCTCCTTGTCCTCATTTTTCAAGAATTCTTTACGCGCTTCCAAAAAAGTGCTCTCGGCTTTTTTGTATTCGGTTTGTCCTGCAAGATCAAGAGCCTCTTCATAATATGTCTGCCCTTTATTTTCATTAATAGAGTCAGCTGTAAGATCCTTCAAAATAAAGGCTATGGAAAAGATTATTATGTACTTCAAATAAAAGGACAAATCTTTAGCCATATTGCACTCCTTATCAGGACCTTTTAGCCTAAGAATTTTATATTATTTTTTTTCTAATATAGACTTAAAAGTCCACACTACTGCATCGTTACCAACAGGTCTAATTTTCACTACTACCTGATGATCCTCGAGAATATTGACTTCCATTCCCATCTTTAACATGAATATCGCTTTTGATGTGAAAAGCTGTTTAATAACTTCTTGGTCTTGATAGTTATCTATAACTTTTTTTAAGTTCATCGGGTCTTGCGAGGCCCATCCCTGTTTAGCAACAACATAAACGGCATTGTCTACAGTTTGAGTTTTGGATACTACTGGGTTAGCCTGCACTTTATCCTGTTCAGGCTTAGCTGTACATCCATTAAATGCAAATGTTATAAAACTTATGACAAAAACAGCTATCATAATTGTTCTGGTCGATCTCATTCTTATCATTCTCCTTTTAATTAAATGTTTACATCATTATTGCATATTTTTTTATAACGTTCCATTAATAACTAATTTTTGTAGTGTCAATAATTTTGGACACTTTCATTGAAGATTACCTTGGCTATATCTATTTTGTTTATAAAGGTTTTTATTTTCGATTCGTCCGTAGTAATATCAATTATTTCTTGCTCTTCTCCCCATGGCAGATTTTTTGTGTTAATGCCTAGAAATGATATTTTCTTTACAATGCTGTATATTACTGGAATTAGTATATTAACGTTGCTTCCTGCGAAAATAATATTGTCTACCCCTCCCATAACTGAAATACCCTCTCCTATATATTTCATTATCTGTGCTTGATAAATATCAAATGCCTGATCGACTTTTACATCCTTTCCTAGCAGCTTCACCATATCTTTTAATTCGATGTCATGGCCGGTAAGCCCCAAAAATCCGCTTTCTTTTTTTAACATTTCGTCAATCTTATAGATAGAAAAATTATGTACATTCATAAGATAAAAAACTATTCCCGGATCCACATCTCCGGAACTGGTTCTGGACATTACTCCTTCTAAGGGGGTATACCCCAAGCTTACAGATAAAGGCTTTTTGCCGCTTATAGAACATACAGTAGTTTGGCTATCAAATACTATGGATATCGTCTTATCCTTCTCAGAGAACTTTTTGGAATTTTCTTCGTGTAATATTCCATGAAATCCACATTTTTTTATTTTATTATCTCTGTAATACTCAAACGGCATGGCATAAAATCTTTCCTCATCAGGAAGTTTTAAAAAGTATGCTGTTTCAAAAAATGCTATAAGAGGTTTATTTTTAAACACTCTGATAAATCGTTTTATAGTTTCCATCATTACCGGCACGTAAAATGGGAATGCATCAGTTAATTTTTCGAACTTCACAAAAAAAATAGGATCGATTAATACCGGCTTATCAAAATAGTCGCCGCCAAACAATATTCTGAACGAAATAGCTTTGATCTTATTTTTTCCTATAATAATTTGTATGTACTTCTTAAATGATTCATCATCTCTTATCTCGTCCATATCCTTAGAGAAACACTCTGAAGAGAGCCTTTTATCCTTTTTTTTGAAAACAGATATTTTTAAGGTTTTCAAATTACAGTCAACTATTAGAATCATTTTTTATCCGCTCCTTGTAGGCTTCTCTTGCTATCATGATTTCTTCGTCCGTCGGGACAACTAGGATCCTTGTTTCTGAGCTGGGAGATGAAAGATCACAAATGCCGTTTGTATATTTTTCATTTTTACCCTCATCAAGAGAAATTCCCAGACAATTCATTTTTTTGCAAATACTTTTTCTTACTACAGATAACCCCGCGCCAAGCGAATCTGTAAATATTAAAACATCCGCCTTTTTCAAAATAAGGGAGTAAAAGCTGACATATGTCCTTACTCTGTGCACATACATATTGAACGTCATTTCGGCATGCTTATTATTTTTCATATCTTTAATGACATCTCTAAGATCGGAAGAAACATTATAAACTCCGAGGATACCGCTTTTATTGTTAAAAATATTTTCTGTTTCTTCTGAGGACAAACCTTTTTTGTACATTATGTTAAATATCATACCCGGGTCAATATCGCCGCATCGTGTGTTCATCATTAGTCCTTCAAGCGGTGTAAAGCCCATAGAGTTATTTATGGATTTCCCTCCGCTAATCGCGCAAACGCTTGATCCTCCGGTACCTAAATGACAGCTTATTATCTTTTGATCTATCTGCTTCCGTCCTAGAAATTTGCATGACTCTTCCATTACATACCTATGTGAAATGCCGTGAAAACCGATTTTTTTTATTCCATATTTTTTTGTTATCTTTAAAGGAAGCGCATAATTCGAAAATTCTGCCGGAATAGTTTTGTGAAATGATGTATCAAATACTACATATTGATCTATCGATCCTCTTTCTCGCTTACAAAATTCTATCAGCTTGTATGATATAGGATTATGTATTGGCGCCAGCGGCAAAGTTTCTTTCAACTTGATCAAAACATTTTTTTCAACCTTGGTTGTTTTATTAAAAAATGTAGACGGATGAACATACCTATGTGCAAAAATATCAAACCTTATGTCTTTGTTTGTTTTCCCGTCCTCATCTATTAATTCTAATGCTTTTTTAAGTGCTGACGAATGATCCGGAAAGGGCATTTCAATAGTTTTCTGTTTCCCCATAACAGTATGCTTTATAACAGAACCGCCTCGAGTTTTAATTCCGACTCTTTCGGCTTCTCCCTGCACTAGCTCATTCCCGTTAGGCATGCTGATTATTTTGTATTTCAGAGATGAACTGCCGCAATTAATTACAAGAATGTTTATATTTTTTTTGTTATATTTCATCTACACTCCAACCGAATGTTGGCATTCCTATACTTCTTTGGATTATCAATCCCTGCCCTAATACCGATTTGCCGATATCATCCAGTCCCAGCTTGCTCATATTTGACTCTTCTGAATTTTCTATCCCTGCTCCAAATCCTATTGTAGGTATTTTAAGGATAGCATTAGTATAGGATCCTTCTGTGACTATCTCTTTCCAATACCCGAAATCTGATTTAAATCCGTTCTCGGTCAATGTTTTAAGTGAATCTAATGCAAACGGATGATGGCTATCCATTGTCCATGGTTTATACTGTTTCTCTGCGACCACATTTAAACCGGTATATGTTCTACTTTTTTCTTTTAATAATAAAGTATTTACCATAACATCGGACTCTTTGTTGTATACACTTTTTGCGATTGTTTTAGCTTTATTCAAAATGAATCCTTCGCTTTCTTCAGGTATAAATGCGCGGTCCACAACTATACGGAATTCGTTCACATCTTCCTGCGGTTTATATCCGCTATACTTAACATCTTTTATTCTTAAGTTTGATCGTCCCATATTGATATCGTTTGGCAGATCCCTTGATACCTTTTCAAGCTCACTTATAAGCGGGAACATCGTTCCAAGCATGTTCATACCTCTGTTCTCCATGAAATTTCTATTCAATTTTCCTTTAACAACTATTTCATATTCCATTCTTCCGTTATGGCCTAAATTGATGTTAAAATTTGTCGGTTCACAAAGGATCACTCCCTTAATTTTTGTCAATCTGTCTTTAAGATATTCATCAAAAAGATATTTTATTCCGAAATTACATGCTTCAAAACGCGGCACACAACAAATGATCAAGTCTCCTTTTAACGGCAGCATGGCTCTTTTCATTAAAGCGCCGGCATAAATACTTGATATGATACCTGATAAAAAATGTTTTGCCCTTTTTTCGTCTATGCCTGCTAATTGTTGCTGAATTGGTGAAATAATATCAATATGGGATACCATTACAACGGCATTTTTGTCTTCATATCCTTTTATCTCACCTATTATGTTGCCTGCTTTATCCTTTGTCACTTTATCAAAGGACAAGTTCTTCATTTCATCAAAAATAATATTTGCAAATTTTTCTACATTAGAAGCCTCGATAGAAAAATCGTCTATCTTTTTATAAAACTTCCCCATCTGTCCCGTTAATCCTTTTACTTTCCCTTCTATAAATTTTTTCATTGCATCCTCCTTTTTTTGTAATGCATTAGTTAACGCTGTATTGTATAGGTGAACACTCGGGGCAAAAAAAATCCTTAGAATGTCGGCGGGGTTACTACCCAAACTGCTTCAGCTTCTCCCTTACCGGTATTTTTGAAAGCATGAGGTACACTTGAATTAAAATATATACTGTCTCCCTTTTGCAATATGTACGACATATCATTCAGTGTTATTTCTATCGACCCTTTTAGTACCAATACAAATTCCTGTCCGAAATGTTTATATGTAGTAGCGCCCGATTCAGCGTCTTCTTTGAGCTTAAACAAAATAGGCTCCATCTGCTTATTCGGGTCTCTTGATGTTAAAAGAAAAAGATTAACACCATTTCCAATTCCGCCTAAATGTTTTCTTTCGCTTACTTTCACAACAGGATTACTTACAATCTTTTGGTCTTCACCGATCAAATTACCTATAGTTGTTGCAAGTGCGGTGGATATACTTTTCAATGTCGATAAAGATGGAGCAGCTTTTCCGCTTTCTACCTGAGACAAAAAACTTGCACTAAGACCAAGTCTTTGAGCCAAAGACCTTAGGGTCAAGCCCTGTTCCTCTCTAAGTCTTTTTATGTTTACTCCTACAATTTTCATTTGTTTTCTCCGCTTATTAGTTTGCACTAAAAACCTAATTTTGTCAAGTATTAATTAACTATGGTTTATTTTGTTAACTACTGGTTAACTTTTGAATATCTTGTTTTTCTTATTTATCGCGAAAGGTTTCAAAATATTCCCAGCGGGCATAGGCTTTAACGATCTCTTCTTTCAGATTTTCGGATTTTTCCTTAGCCTCTGCTATTTTTTCAGGATTTTTTCGGTAAGTTTCAGTATCAGACAAGAGAGAGAATAGGACCTGCTGCTCCTGTTCGAGTTTTATTATTTTTTCTTCTATACCTTCTTGTTCTTTTTTTTCATTAAACGTAAGCTTGCGCATAATCTTTTTGTCTTTTTCTTTTAAATCTGTTTTTTTTTGCTCTATTGATTTAGATATTTCTATCATTTTAACTTTGCGCTGTTGGATCCAGTCAGAGTATCCGCCGGGATATTCGTTTATTTCCCCTTCACCTTCAAGCACTATTGTAGAAGTAACAACATTGTCTAGAAACGCTCTATCATGGCTTACCAATAGGAGTGTTCCGGGATATCCTAATAGCAATTCTTCCAATAGTTCAAGCGTTTCAATATCAAGGTCGTTGGTAGGCTCATCCATTACGAGAAGGTTTGAGGGCTTTGCGAAAAGTTTAGCTAAAAGAAGCCGGTTCCGTTCGCCTCCCGAAAGAAGCCTGACCTGAGTGCGTCCGCGTTCGGGAGTAAAAAGAAAGTCCTGCAGATAGCTTATAATATGCCTGGGCTTGCCGTTGACTATTACTTCACCGTTACCCTCGCAGATATTTTCAGCGACGGTTCTTTCTTCATCGAGTGCTTCACGAAGCTGATCGTAATAGGCTATCTCTAAACTAGCTCCCTGCCTTGCCTTGCCCTTTTGAGGGGCAAGTTTTCCCAAAAGTATATTCAAAAGTGTAGTCTTCCCGCTACCATTGGGCCCTATAACACCTATTTTATCGCCTCGCATGACCTGCGCGGAAAAATCACGGATAAGACATGTATCTCCGTAACTGAAACCAAGGTTAGATACCTTTATCACGCGATGCCCGGAAACAGAGGACTTCTGTGCGCTCATACGAACAAGCCCCATCTGTTTTCGCTGTTTGCTTTTTTCTTCTCTCAGCCGCAAAAGCTCTTTGACCCTTCCTTCTTCGCGGCACCTTCGTGCTTTTACACCACGCCTTATCCATATTTCTTCCTGAGCAAGTTTTTTGTCAAAGTTTGCCCAATACGCTTCTTCATTATCGAGCGCAGCCTGTTTCCGCTGTAAAAAAACCTGATACCCGCAAGACCAGCTCATAATCTTGCCGCGGTCAAGTTCAACTATCCTGGTAGCAAGTCTGGTCATAAAAGTACGGTCATGCGTAATAAAAAAGACTGTTCCCTTGTATCCATTCAATAAACCCTCAAGCCAATCTATTGCCTCTATATCCAAATGGTTTGTTGGTTCGTCCAGCATAAGAACATCAGGATTTGCGACAAGCGCACGGGCAAGAAGAGCTCTCCTTTTTTGTCCCCCGGATAATTTTTCAAAATCACTTTCCGGATCGATCTTCATTTGCCCGATAACATTCTCAACACGATTATTCAAATTCCAAGACCCTGATGAATCTATCTCGTCCTGAAGTTTCGATATCTGGTCCATGAGTTCAGATGAGTCTTCAGATTGAAGACGATGCATCAGATGGTGATAATCACTGAGTAGCTTTACCTGCGGCCCGAGCCCTGAAAGCACAACATCAAAAACTGTTCCTGTAATGCCTGTAGGTACTTCCTGCGGCAGATACGCCAGACATAGATCTTTTTGATATACTACATTCCCCTTGTTTACTTCTATTTCCCCGGCCATGACCTTCATCATTGTGGTCTTCCCGGAACCATTCCGTCCAAGAAGAGCAACCCTTTCACCGGCCTCGATTTTCATACTTAATTTATCGAAGATAAGATGATCACCAAAATCTAATGAAATTTCTTGCAAGCTTATAAGAGCCATATTTTTTATCACCCGGGGTATCATACATTGAAAGCCTCGCGACATTTTCATGCTGCGAGGCTTTTATTAATCATGCACTGGGCTTGCGCTATATATGCGTAAGAGGTTCTCCGGCATAAATCTGTCGCGGCCTTCCAATCTTTGTTTTTGGCGACTCACATTGTTCTTTCCAATGCGCTATCCATCCTGGAAGCCGTCCAATAGCAAAAATAACTGTAAACATATTCGTTGGAATACCAATAGCGCGAAGAATTATCCCGCTATAAAAATCAACATTTGGAAACAGCTTTCTCTGAATAAAGTACTCATCGTTCAGCGCAGCTTCTTCGAGCTGTTTTGCAACCTCAAGACAAGGATCATTTATCCCTAACTTCAATAAAAGCTTGTCGCAAATTTCTTTAATTATTTTAGCGCGTGGATCATAATTTTTATAGATACGATGTCCAAAACCCATAAGCCTAAAAGTGTCGTTCTTATCTTTCGCCTTATCGATGAATTTTTTCGCGTTTCCTCCGTTTTTAACTATCTCTTCAAGCATTTCTATCACAGCTTGATTGGCACCGCCGTGTAAAGGACCCCAAAGAGCACAAATACCTGATGAAACGGATGCAAATAGGTTAGTCTTTGAACTGCCGACCAACCGTACAGCCGAAGTGCTGCAGTTCTGTTCATGATCGGCATGAAGGATCAAAATTTTCTCGACAGCCTCGACTACCTCTTTATCCAGCGGATATTCATCTACCGGGGTAGAAAACATCATATGAAGAAAGTTTTCGACATATTTATACTTCCGTTTTGGATAGATGATCGGTTCGCCAATAGATTTTTTATAAGAGTAGGCGGCAAGAGTCCTTAGCTTGGCCAATAGTTCTGCGATGATTTTATTCATCTGACTTTTCTCCATTTCAGGGCTTACTAATTCCGGATAATACGCTGAAAGCGTAACAACCATAGCGGACAAAGTAGCCATAGGATGACTTGAACTTGGCAAATTATCAAAAAGTTTTACCATGTTATCATGTATCATGCAATTACTGGTAAGAAGTTTCGAAAAATCGAGTCTTTCATTAGGTGACGGCAAATGCCCAAAGATCAAAAGATGAGCAACTTCAATAAAACTTCGTTTTTCCGCGAGCTCCTCAACAGGAATACCCCTATATCGCAATATACCCTTGTCCCCATCAATATAAGTTATCTTGCTTACACAGGAAGCCGTATTCCCAAATCCCTGATCATAGGTCACACACCCTAGTTTATCCCGCAGTTCTGATATATCAATGGCCTTCTCATTCTCACTGCCCTTTATAATCGGACAAGAGAGCGTTTTGTCGCCAATCTTTATTTCAGCCATATCTATTGAATTTTTTGATTCCGATACATTCATCACTTACCTCACTTTTGGTATAGTATAGAACATAAACCAAAAAAAATAAACCTTCTTTAATAACTTATTATTTTACCTCGCGGATAAAGTTCTCTATCCGTTTCTGCCGTCATCAAAACTTTCACATTAAACCCAATATTGTGTATAATGTTTCACTATAACGACAACAAAAGGAATAAGCCTTTATATGGATTACATTCATTGGTATGAAGATATTTATCCGCATTTATCAGACTGCGGATTGTGGCTGAGGGGCGGGGAAATAAATACGCTGGATAAAGATGAATTTGAAAAAAGATTTTTCCGTGTTCTTTTTGTCAGGCTGTCTACCTACAGAGATACTGAAGGGTCTTTTACTCACCAGCTTTTATATCAGATCTCAGCTGATATCGATTATGTTTTCCCGGATATAGCTTACCTCCCCCCGCCGAAAGACGCATTAATTTTTAAAAAAAATAATGTGCCGTGGCTTTTGGGAACAAACACAAAATTTGGGCCCGAAAAGTTTTCACTTATCGCTTTCTCGAATTCTATTGTTCAGGAAATACTTAACATACCCTCCTTTCTCAAAAATTCGAATATTCCCTTAAGCAGGGAAGAAAGAATGAAAAGAGAGGATATACCGCCGGTCATACTGGGCGGGGCTAACGCAACATTTACAAGTTCGATCTGGGGTAAACACTCACTGATTGACGGTATTTTTACAGGCACTTCTTCCGAGAATATACGCAAAATATTTGAACTCTGCGCTGAAGCTCATAAGGAAGGTGTAACTAAAGTTGAACTTTTCAGCCGGCTTAATAATATTCCGGGTTTTTATTCAACGGACTCACCGGCACCTAATCATATAATTCCGGAAATGAACTGTGTTTCAGAAGATGCCTCTTGTAAAGAAAAAACGGTATATCTCAAAAATGGAATAGTACCATATCTGGAAACAGGCATGGGAACAGGGTTTCTTGAGATAAGTTCCGGCTGCCGGGCTTTTTGCAGTTTCTGCTCCGAAAACTGGATAAGAAAACCTTATAAAGAAACAGATGTTTCAACACTACTAGACAGGGCTTTGTCCATGAAAGCTGAAATGGGTCTGGAGAGGGTCGATATATCCAGTTTTAATTTTAACATGTATAAACAATTTTACACTCTTCTTCGTTGTCTTACTGATATTTTTAACGATGTGAATTTGAAAAGCCAGCGGTTTGATATGCTTGCCGGAGAAAAACTTATGGTCGAATATCAGCAGGCCTCAGGGAAAAATATGTACAGCTGCGGCTTGGAAGGGATCTCAAACAGACTGCGTAAATATTTAAACAAGAACCTGGATGAAAAATTGTTTGTTAAAAGTGTTGAGCAGATTTTTAGGATACAGGCCCGTGAACTCAAGATATTTTTGCTTTCTACGGGTTTGGAAGATGAGGAAGACTTCAAAGAATTCCGAACCCTTTTAGGCCATATAGAAGGAGCCGGTAAAAATGTCCGCACAAAAGTTTTGTTTTCAGTAACTCCGCTGATTAGATTTCCATGGACACCTCTTGAATTTGATACCTCCTGTCCTTCCCAGACGCACTTAAAAATAATAAAAACTATGGAGAATATTATCAAAGAATACGGTTTTGAATCTCGCAGCGCTATGGACGCTAACGAATATTTCGTATCACAGTTATTGGTAAGATCCGCAGATTCCCGGATCATAGATGTCCTTCTAAAAACAATTGAAGAAACAGATTTTGTATATTATAGAGGCATATCCGGTATGTTTTATAATTCGCTGAACAGAAATCTGGTTGCCGAGGGAATAAAACCCGAAGATTTATTTCGTGGGTTTACTCTAAAAGAAAGTTATGAAAAACCCTGGGCAGTAATTAACACAGGTATTCAAAGAAAAGCTCTCTGGGACATATATGAGAAAAATATTTCTTTTCAGGAGATTGGTACTCTTCAGAGCAGCCTCAAAATTGAAAAGCCGTCGTTTTCCATTGAGGAATACCGCGAAAAAATAAGAAAAAAGAAAGAAAATGAAATTAATATTAATTTTCACGTTAATATCAAAGATAGGTCCAGGGGTCTCCCGCGAAAATATTTTGGAATTGCTCTAGTAAGGGCCTTAATGAAAACTGATTCCGCCTTGATCCCATATTTCAACCGTTATGTTTCATCTTTATGGGAAGAAGATAGTACCTCGCCTGTATGGATAACAGGTGATGATATCATAACCCTGTGCTGGGACAGAAAAGCCGTACCTTTACTCGAAAAAATCAGTAATGATCCTGAACTAATTAACCAAGTTAATACACATCTCAATTATTGGGGCAATGCGAGTGCTACTATTGTTCCGGCTGAAAAAGGCAACACTGTTGGCTTAGAACAGTTCAGTGTAAGTATAACCGCTCCATACCCTTTTGACTGGACAACTTATTTCAAAAAAAGAAAACTTAACTATACTATGTATAAAACCACTTGTGCCGATGTTAGTAACACAGCAGAAACGGTTCAAGAGGAAAATGCAAAACAAGAAAAAAAGTCATATACATTAAAATTCACAAATGATTCATTAAAAAAGAAAATTATTTTGCAATTCGACATTACTACAACCGAAACACACAATCCTTTTTCCAGTAAATCCGTCCGGACATTAATAGTCCTACATCCCGGTCAAAAATTTATTATTGAACAATTCCTGCAAGAAGCCTTCTTCCTCCCCCACAAAAACGACCAAATAAAAATCCACACTTCATCCCAAAGAATTTAATTCCGCAATTTACGAAATAGCTATGAGGTAAGTGTCAAAACCACAAAGCCTCGTACCGATTTCACGATACGAGGCTTATGTTAGTAGTAAACCAGGACGGACTCGAACCAGCACCTTGTGCTCCAGGATAACACCTATCTCCGTAATTTCATTAATCTACTCCTTATAAGCTTTGTTGATATAATAAGTTAGCTTTGTTTTGTGCCTGGATCAGAGATATCTTTATTGTATTTAATGGTGCCCCCAGCAAGGTCTTGAACTAATAGCCGATATAGAACATAACAGCATAATGCTCTTGACAAATCGACCAATGTAAAGCATACTTTACATATGTAAAATTTTGTTTACATGCAACAAGTAGGTGCATTTTGAATGATAGCCTGAGTAGTATACTTACCAGTGACATTAAATTAAAAATCATACGATTGTTTGCCTCTCGTGGCGAGGGCTATCAGGCAGCAGGGAGAGAAGTGGCCCGTTTGGTGGGAACAACCGCTCCTACGTCTCATGCTGCCCTAAAAGAACTCTATGCATACCATGTTCTTAACTATAGTATTAGCGGAAGAAACCATCTTTATAGCTTGAATAGAAATACTAGATTGGTTAAAGATATCATACTTCCCATGCTCGACAAAGAGAATGATTTCAAAAAAGACGTCTTCACGTTTATTCTAACCCATCTCAAAGAAAATAAATTAATGAAAAGAATAATCTCCATCATCTTTTATGGTAGTCAACAAAAAGAAAAATCCACCGAATCCAGCGATATTGACATCGCGGTTATTGTTCGTGATAATAACGATATTAAAATCGTGGAAGATCTTTTTATTGATAATATAACTTCTTCTTTTTATGACTATTTTGGAGTATCATTAGATGCATATATAAAAACCAAAAAAGATTTCATAGATCGTTTAAACAAAAATCTTCCTCCGGTATCAACATTGATGAAATCATATAGCCTTATTTACGGAGAAGACCCATTAAACTGGAAGTGATCATATGACCCCAAAAAAGAGACAAACAAAACAAGAAGATAAAACTGCCGCGATTGATTTCCTAAAAAAAGCACAAGATAGTCATGAAACAATGCTTTTAGCTTTTAAGAACGAAAATTACAACGCTGTGGGGACACTTGCCATACAATGCGCAATTTCTTCTGCGGATGCTATTTGTGTTTATGAAAAAGGGCTTAGATCTATTTCTCAAGATCATGGGGATATTTGTGCTCTAGTTAAATCCACACTTCTTCCTGAAGCCAATGAGAAAAGTAACGCACTCAAAAGAATTCTGGCTAAGAAAAATCTGATTCAATACGAAAGACGTAACGTAATTGAAACTGAGGCCGCAGATCTCATTAAATCCGCTACAAGAATTTTTGAATGGGTCTGCCTTCACTTGAAGAACTAAATCTCATACCATATTCAGAGATAAAGCGAGATAAACTAGAGATATTCCTCGCCTGTTATTCCCTCTTTTTTAGTTAATATCCATATTATCTGAATATTTCTCGGTTATCTCTATCCGGTTAGGCCTGTTATAACAGCAATAGCGATTGACTACGGATAGTTAACTAAAGGCGCTTTTAGAGATAATTTGGCTTATTCTGGCGTTTTTTATTTTTATTGGGATTGCTTCGTCGGCTCTTCAAGCCTTCTCGCAATGACATGTGGCCGCAAGTCTTTAGAACATGAGGGTTTGCGGATTGTCTATAAAACCACAAAGCCTCGTACCGTTTTCACGATACGAGGCTTTTATTAGTGGTGAGGCTGTACATTCTATAGGACCAATGTAATCTCTATTTCGAGTCCTAACTATACCGGTATTAACTACGTTTTCATATTTCTTATTTAACCTGATTACATATATAGTGGCTATTCAGAGATAGTGTTCGTGGTTAATATAACCGCTCCGTCAGAGCCTCGAACTGCCCCATTTAATAAGTTTTTTTGTCCGTTTTGTCCGGAAAACAAGTGACGCCATCGTCCTAACTATATTCATTTAAACTTGTTAGGTGTTGTCCGGTCTGTTGGGGCGGACATTTGTTTTTTACATCAAATCATAATGTACACTACTATTAGTAAGAATCAATTGAGCATCCAAATAATACTCTTCTTCCTGGGTTATCTCTCTTAGCACTTTTCCTTTTGATAATGCTACTTTAATAGCTTTTTCGTATTTACATTTGCTTATAAAACTCTTCATTTCTTCTATAATTTTTTCCTCGGTTAAATCAACATAAAACCTCTTAACCGGGCTGTTTTGCTTTCTAACTAATACTTTCATTTCTTCACCTCCGAATAATAAATGTTCTTCTTGCTAAAATAAACCATCAATATCCCAACTATAAATCCAGCGATGTGAGTACCCGGAATTGTAGGGATATTGGGATCTATAAAAAATACATTTTTGGTTATAACTTCATATGTCATTTTGAGAGCTGTTATTCCAAATATGCACACAAATAATGGGTTTCTTGTTTCCTTCCATTTTACAAAAACTGCTATTACCAATAACCCATTTAGAAGACCAGATAATCCATAATACACAGTGAAATCCTTCTCTAAGAGAAACATCCATAAACTTACCGAAATAGCTGATAACATAAATGAAAGGATGAACTTCCAACGGCCGTTTATCTCTACAATGCTTCCTATGACCATAAAACCAAAGAGATCCCAAAATAGATGGTCAAAATTGTTGTGTATTAATTGTCCGGTTAAAAGGCGCCAAGTCGCTCCAGCCTTTATCTCAAACTTATTGAATACAAAAACAGAGTTTTTATCAGGCCCCATGGCAAATAATACCAGAACAATCAGTGATATCAATAAGGTAAGCCATGGCACTTTAAAAGTGCCATGGCTAGTTATCCAGGTTATGTTATTTTTTAAACGCATCTTTTATCCTTTTTCTTGTTTTCTTAGGAACTAAACCATACAAAAGTGGAGATAAGATCATTGCTGATACCGGATCAACCGCACCGGCACCGCCTCTTATTGTAGGTCTAAGCCCGCTGAACATAGGTCTTGCATTATCAACCCTTGTTCTACTTACCAGGTTAGACAACCGATTGTTTCTGGCGTTCTTCTCTATATCGGTTCGTCGTTTGTTCTTGCGGTCTATCCCGAGCTGATTGAATACTTCTTCTTCGACAACAACCATTGAAGTGTAATCGGTTACGATCGAGTATTCCGTTCCAAGCTCAATAATACTTTGTTTAGTATCGTTTGTTTCCCCGAAATTCTCGATTTCTCTCTGGATGTGTTCAACTGAAGCATATGCCCATAATCTTTCGATCTCAGGATTTCTTTCATCTGTTTCCGGAAAATTAAATTCAGTTGTGTATATTTTCTCTTCCCCGGATATCTTTGCTTTCATTTCAACTTCCGCCTTCCCTGAGCCAAAGTAATGTCCAATAATAATAAGCTGTTCGCCTCTATACAAGCTCCCAACCTTTTCTGGAGTAACATCACTTACTTTTACTCCATTCACTTTCACCTCTACCCCATGTAATGCCTCAAAAGCGACTTTACTCTGAGCCTGCATAATTTTTCCTATTATGTCATCATCATTTGAAACACTCATTGCTGTCCCGTTAGAAGCATCAGTCATGGCTTTTAGTAGAGGCATATTTGAGCTATTACCCATGATAAAAGTAAATAGTCTGATATCATATTTCTTGATCAGCTCTATAAACTCTTTCTGTTTAGTGTTGCCTACATTGGCTACACCATCAGTTACTAATACGATGCTGGTGGTTCTATCAGCTTCCGCCCTCTTGAGCCCCAGATCCAATCCAGCGTAAAGGTTAGTGCTATTATCCGGTTTTATACCGTTCAGTACCTCTATGTATTTTTTAACATTCTCTTCGGTCGTGGCTACATAAGATCGGGTGATCTCTCTGGCGCTTGTATTGAAAACAACGATTCTAAATCTGTCATTCGGATTCATTTGTTTAAGCGCGCTCGTAACACCCTCTGCCAGTGTAGCATACTTGTACTGCATAGATCCTGAGATATCCAACACAAATATCCAGTCCTGCCCTTCGGTTATTGGCTTAAGATCTATACCTGGAGTAATTGTCATCATAAATGTCCCTCTTTTAGCGTCCTGTTTTTTATACGCGACCAGATCAACTGATCCGGGAAGGTCATCCGCTAATCTGTAATAAACCACTACATCTCGATCAAGCCTGTAACTCTTATCTACAACCGGATTACTTTCTTCCTGACTGCTACCCTCCAGGCTCTTTTCATAATTGTTAATTGTTAAAGCTTGTTCATCAGGATTTTTCATGACTACGCCTTTCATGTGGTTATCAATATGTATTCTCCAATTCTCTCCTTCTTGTTTGATTTCAGCTTCGGGATGTGCCGGCAGTCTTAAGTTATCGATCGGATAAGAGGACCTTAAAATCATATCGAAACTAAAAGTTCCCGTTACTTTATCATTCGTAGTCCAAAAGCTAATCGCTTCTTCATCTACCCCACCTTCCTCCAAAGGATAAACATATCTTCCTATGCTATTGTCAATGTTAGCTGCCTGCATATATTCCAATTCTATTTTGGTTTCCCCTCCAGCTAATACAGGATAAACATTTATTTCAAATGTTTTATAACTATTCTTTTCAGTTAGTCCTGCGTTTTTATTATTGGCTTTCTGCTCTTCATAAACATCTCTGGCTTCCTGCTTCTCAAGGACTTCTCCTACAACGGGCTTCCCGTCTATCCACATTGTAAACCCCGAAACAGCAGCTTTCTCCGGGACAGGAAACGAATAAATCGCCTCCATATCCTGATCGGAAGGATTATAAAAAACTTGCTCTACGTTCGTGATCGAGTACCCATTTTCGACTATAACATTCACCTTATGATTTCGTATTTCGAGATCCGGCAAGTTAGAATCGTTTGGTTTAAGGAGCCCTGCAGAAAAACACGGCATAACATATGCCGATATCATAACCAGGACCATTGCCAGAACCTTTGTTGTTTGTATGTTTTTGTTATTCATCTCTCCTCCTTTTATTGACTGCTCAGTTGTTGACTGGTCAACTATTACCATAAAAAAACACTTTTTACTTTTTATTGTATTTGCACCTCATACATACCACCTCCTTATTAGAACTTATCCACAAGCCATTTGTCTATTAACTCGCAAAACTCACTTCTATTTTTCCTTAATAGATATTCAGCATGAGGTCCATTTGAAATGATTATTATCTCTTTTTCAGAATTTGTCTTTTTGTATAGTTCTTCTGAATGTCGCTTATCAACAACCCAATCTTTGTCACCATGTATAAATAGAATAGGCATTTCGATCTTTCCTATGTTATCTATCGGCTTTTCTTTCTTCCTCCACCAAGGCCCAGGTCTCACTCCTTTGCCCTTTCTCCCTTTTCTTGATAGGAGCGAATACCCTATATCATTTTCAACATCCAGTTTCCACCACCTGAAATCCACTTTATCAAAATCAGAAGGAGCACTAACACATATAAATGTTTCAACATTATCCTCTTTCTTCGATAAAACATTAATACTTATACTGCCTCCGAGAGAAAATCCTATAACCGCTATTTTCTTATATTTAGAATTAAACTCATTCAGGACCGCTTCCAGATCTTTGCTCTCATGTGTCGTCCACGAAAAGAGACCATCGCTTTCGCCATGTCCCCTTAGGTCAAAACTGACTACGTCATAGCTCTTGTGAAAATGTTCAGCCAAATAACTTAGTAGTTCGGAATCCTTGCTATTAAAAAAACCATGTACGATTACCACCAATTTATCATTATCGTTCGATAAATGTTTATAGGCTATTTTTCGTTTATCTTGTGTAACTAATATTTTTTTATTTAAACGCATCAGCTCTCTCCTTCTTTAAGACTTAGCCAAATTCTCGGCAATACTTTTAATACCTTTCAGATCAAGTTTTCCAGTTCCGAGGTATGGGATATCGTCGATCTTGTAATAATTATCTTTTCTGGGTATCCATAAGTTGGTAAGTTCAGTATCAGACAACTTCATTGTTATGTTTTCTACGTCTATATCTCCCTTATAAAGCACCACTAGTTTCTCGCCCTTTTTCTCATCGCTCGTGCTTGTTACAACAGCTACTTGTTCATCAGTTCCTATAATTTCATTTATCATCTCCTCAATTTTCACATGAGGCACCATTTCACCTCCGATCTTACTAAACCTGGACAATCTATCCGTAATACAAATAAATCCATCTTCATCTATAGTCGCGATATCACCGGTTATATACCATCCGTCTTTCATCACTTCTTTAGTTTTCTCTTCCATCTTCAAATAACCTTTCATTACATTCGCTCCCTTAACCAGCAGCATACCGGGTTCATTGGTTGAAAGCATTTCAAATGTATCCGGGTCTACAACTTTTACCGCAATATTTGGAAGAGGATGTCCCACCTTTCCTTCCTTATATGCCACTTGCTTAACGTGTTCTTTTTTATTTATGTAGTCAGGCATACCCATTGATACCACCGGCGAAAGCTCGGTAGCTCCGTACCCTTCCAAAGGCATCACACCAAACTTTTCATTAAAGGATTCCGCCAGACTCTTCTTTAATTTTTCGGCGCCAACAATAGCGTACTTAAGTGAAGCGAACTGTTCTTTAGTACACTTTCGCGCGTATGTAGACAAAAACGTAGGAGTTCCCATAATTATGGTCGCCTTGTAATCTTCGACCATCTTGCCAATAGTTTTATAGTCTACCGGATTAGAGTGATAAACTACACCTACCCCAACGCCCAGAGGAAGCCCCATTGTGCATGTAAATCCAAAAGAATGAAAAAGAGGAAGGGTCCCCATGATCACGTCTTTTTTATCGATATTAAGTATTTGATATACACCGCCTAGATCTGCTAAAATATTCTTATGCGAAAGCATAACACCTTTTGGTGTGCCTGTTGAACCGCTTGAAAATATTACCGTCGCAGTATCATCAACGTTCTTTTTGTCACCTTTCACTATTAAAGCTTTTAATGCAAATGCTGGCAAAAGAAAACAGATTATTGTATTCTTAATAACTTGAACTTTACTTACTTCTTTTTTAATATCCTCGAGAAATATCATTTTACTGTTTTCTTCTAAATTCATCTTCGCGAGAAACTTCCTTGAAGTAATGATCTTCTTCATATCACATTTATCAATAGCATATTCAATAGAATCTTTTGAAGATGTAAAATTAAGATTTACCGGAACCTTTCCGGCAAACATTGTTGCAACATTAACAATAGTAGCCGCGCAACTAGACGGCAGCAAAACACCTACCATTTCTTCTCTGTTTTGATCAGATTTTTTATCAGCGAATAACTTTTTTGAAAAAGTTACTACGCTCCCTAAAAATGTGAGATAGTTGAATTTGAGTCCCATCGAATCTGCCATACAAAATTTGAAAGGATGCTTTTTAACTTCATTAATAAATATCAGATGTAGTTTTTTCATAAATCCTGATCTATGATGCATCGCATCCGCCGATAGTTCCTGTACTTTTGTTCTTACTTCATGAACTTTTGATTTTGATGGAAGCCCTTCTCCAAATGAGATCGTGATCGGATAAGGTATATATTTCGGCATTTTCTTGAAATATTTTCCGTCCTTATAACTAAAAATGCTTCCCCATATTCTATCAAGGTTCATAGGGATTATAGGGGCATCAAGGTCTTTCATTATATATTCTAGCCCCTTATTAAATGGGAGCATATTACCTGTTCTAGTAAGCCCGCCTTCAGCAAAAATGCATACTAATTCCCCATTTTGAATTGCTTCTTTTGCGATTTGAAGTGATTGAACAATCTTTTTAGGGCCATCAGCAAATGAAACAGGGATTGCATTTAAAATTTTACAAAAAGGATTAATTATTGGATTATCGTAAATAGGTCTAAACACCATAAATCGTATAGGTCTTTTGACAGATGATAAAACAAGAATAGGATCGGCATAAGAAACATGATTGCAAACTAATAGCGCTCCGCCTTCCTTGGGTATATTATCTTCTCCTACTACTTTTATCCTGTATAAGGTATGCGCTAGAATCCAGTTCAGTAACCTTATAAGAGCTTCCGGCATAACCTTAAATACGTATAAAGTAGCCGCTATTGAAGCTAGCCCTGTTATCAAAAAAATCTGTGCCGAATTAACACCTACTATTTCTCTTAAAAAATATAAAAGGCCTGATGCCAATAGAATAGCCCCAAAAGATAAAAAGTTCATTGTCGCTAGTACCTGCCCCCTTCTTTCTTCGGGTGTTCTTATCTGAATCAGCGCGTTTAAAGGTACTATAAAAAATCCGCTTGATACTCCCAGGAGAAAAAGAACAATATTCGTATTCACTAATGATCCGTGTGTAAAACCAAGAAATATTGATGTCACACTAAGACCTAATCCACCGAGAGGAACTAACCCATACTCAACTTTGTGCTCTGAGAGTTTCCCGGCCATATAGCTGCCTATCCCCATACCTAGACCCGCAACAGTTAGGAGGATCCCGGTATGCATTTCACTTATGTTCATAATTTTTCTGGCATACAAAAGTACATTCAGCTGAAAAAGTCCTCCAAAAAGACCGAAATATGTTAATGCCCATATCGAAAGAAATAGCCCTCGGTCTTTACTTGCTATTTTCATATTGGAAACTATTTCCTTAATAACGTTAAGCTGCATCTTTCTTGTCGAGCCTGATGATTTGACTTTAGTAACCATCAAGCTTGTTAAAATACCCAGAACAGCGATACCCATAAAAATATAGGCTGTTATTTGAACGGAGTCCTTTAATACAAAAAAGATATATCCTCCAAATGCCGTACCAAGAATTATTGAAAGGTAAGTCCACATCTGCATTGACCCGTTACCTTCGGATATCTCTTCCTCATTTAATAGTTCTGGCATCATTCCAAACTTAGCAGGACTAAAAAACGCGCTTTGCGCTCCCATAAGAAAAAGCACTGTGTAAATACCAAAAGTGTTTTGTCCGACTATAGCGAAATATCCAAAAATCATAATTACCAATTCAGCTATTTTGGTATAAACAACTATTTTCTGTTTACTATATTTATCCGCCAAATATCCGGCAAATGTTGAGAAAATTAAAAACGGCAATATAAATACAATCCCTGCCATAGAAACATATTCCGTTCCTTTTGTCTCACCCATAAGAACATTAATAGCCAGAAAAGATATAACCAGTTTGAAGGCGTTATCATTGAAGGCGCCTAAAAATTGAGTTGCTATTAGCGCTGTGAATCCTTTTTTTCTGTTTTCCATTTTATCCCTCCCTCTTCACTTTATTTAAGAGACTAACCAGATCATTTTTTTCTTTAGGCCCGAACGAAGAATCAATCAACCCATCTACGGCATTTTTATAAGGCATCCATGCCTTATCCAATAGATCCGACCCCTTTTTTGTAATCAAGATCCTTTTGACTCTTCTGTCACCTTCAAGCGCTATTCTAGTAACAAGCTTCTCCTTTTCCAGTTTATCTATCATTCTGGTCATGTTTGAGGTTGTAACTAGCAGCTTTGTTGATATCTCGTTTTGCGCTAACCCATCCTACTTTCCTACGTGCTTAACACCTAAAAGGATATTAAATTTTGCCAGGCTTAAGTCATACTTAGCCAACACGTCAGTTATTGTCTTATCCACGACTGAATAAACCTTTGCAATATTGTAAACGACTTCTTCGTTAATCCTATCCTTACCTTCCCTCATCCCCATCTCTCTTAATATACTCATTTGTGACCTCCTATCTGCATACAAGCTTACCATACAATCGTTGACCAGTCAACTAATTTTTTAATTTTTTTTATCCCAGAGCTTTTATGGCCTCTTCTTCTGTTTCAAAACTCATAAACAGCGCCCCTGTCCCTGAAATATCAAATAGATCATTAACTTTCTTGGGGACATTGATAAGACCTATTTTATCCCCCGTTTGATGTTTTTTCATATACCTAAAAAGCTCAATTAACCCTGCCACCCCGGCAGTATCCGTATCCGATACTTTATATAGATCGAATAAGATATTTTTTATATCCTTATTCTTTGTCTTAGCGGAGAATTCTTGTTTAACATCAGGAAGAGTCTGCCCTACAACATCTCCCTGCATGCGAACTATTGTTACCCCTTTATAAAACTCAAAGCTATATATATACAAATTATCAGTCATGTACTATCCTCCGTTTCCCACATATAGGTAATTATAGCATAAACAATTACCTTTTTACTTTTCATAATATTGTTTAATCCTCTCTCTGTCCTCGTTCTCTTTATCGCCTTTGTAATATATCTCTATGAACTCAATTACATCCTCTTCCTCGTAATACGCATATATAACCCTAATCCCGCTCATCCCACCGGTTCCCTTCAAAGATTTACATGAAAACTTCCTTGCTTTGAATATTTTAGGCCTCTCTATTCCAAGCCCTGCTATTTCAACTACACCTCTATTATCAACACCTAACTTATGCGTCAGCTTAAGCTGATTATCTATAAACGTCTCAAGATCCGACTCAAGCGTCTTATACCTCTTAGCGAGCCTCTTAAAATCTTTCTCGAATTCAGCGAGCTTACGGATATCATTGAATATCTTCTTCACTATAATTCCTCACTGAATACGGTGGTGTTCTATAAAATACGGATTCATAATCAATAACTTCCCCATCCTCTGTTGTCTGCCAGGGAACATCATTATGGGAATATTCACTGATCTCGGAAGCATTCATATTAGACAAATTATTGAGCACATCATCTATCAGTTCTTTTTCATGAGCTTTAAATAAAGTAAGATCCGGCTTCCTTAAAGGTAAATATTTTTTCTGTAAGTGTTGGAAATATTTGTTCTGGACTTTTATCAGCTCCTCGCTGTCCATCATTTCTTCTACAACTTTTATAAATTCTTTAGGTGTTGGGCCATGGTGGTTTTTTATGTAAGTTGCTCCGATCAACTGCTCTTCATATTTCTCGTAGAAATTAAAATCCATGAAATACAAAAGTTTGTACAATACCGTCTCCCCTACATTCGGCTTTGAACCTACCTTTTCAAGTATGTATATCAGTATCTCCTTGAATTTTTGAAGATTTTTCTGAGGTACACTGATCCTTATTTCTTGTTTCTCTTCTTTTTTCTTCATCTCTTGTTTCTCGAATACAACTTCAATATCCTTTTTAATATTCAAAAGAATATCCGTGGGGATATTGAAGACTTTAGCAAACTCAGCGATTTCTTCAGCACTTATCTTTCTGTCGCCGGTCTCGATCTGTGAAACTGCTACTCTTCCTATCCCCAGTTTTTTACCCAACTCATCCTGAGATAAGCCCAGTTTATCTCTTATCTTTTTTATTTTGGCCCCAATATTTTTATCAAATCTATCCATAAAACAGCCCTCCCCTTTGCATAAAGCATAGCAGATGTTAGATTATCTGTCAATTATTTGTTTTATTTTCTAACATGCTGCGCCCCGCCTTTTTTCCATCCACTTTTTAAGTTCTGGCTCTTTGACGCGGTATCGCCTGCCCACCCTAAAATATGGCAGTTTCCCTCGCAGCATCATTTCCCTCACGGTACCATAGCTGATGCCTAAATATTGAGCTACTTCCCGAATTGATAACACCCTATCCTTAACCATAATACTTGATGTCTTTTCAAACAGGCTCTTTTGGGCATCTTTAAACATATCACGTGTTTCCTTGATCAGCTCTCGCTGGTGCTTGTAATATCTTTTCATATCCTGCACTGCCTCCAGAATCTCTTTTCGCATTAAAATGATCGCGTGCTCTTTAAAGAATCTGTCCAGGTTTTCGATATCTTTTCTTACGCCATTTATTTCATTCATAAACGATCTCTTATCAATAACATTCCGGGGCTGTTCTGATAGCTTTTTAACTGATACTCCTAGCTTCTTTTGTAGCTTGTTCTTTACAGATATACTCTCCTTGAGCTGATTGACCTCTTTAAAGATCTTATAGATCTTGAGGTTAACCAGCTTTGGATCATATTCGAAATTCCTATTGAACTTATCCATCTCCTCACACAGCTTAATTGAGTTTTGGACTTCTTCAACGACCTCCATATATTCTTCAGCTTTCTGCATGGATTTGAATTTCTTCTGGTGTCTCACACCATTCTGAACCCAATTAGCATTAATAGTCCCACCGTCTGAAATTGATATCATACTCTGACTCCCTATTGCTAAACAGTATACTTTTCTTTATCATTAAGTATTTTTACATTAGAAAAAATATCTGGATATTTATCGGCGTGAAATGTATGAATGGGAATAAGGACTTTAGGATTAATAGCTTCGGCAAAGATCTTCAGATCTTCAGGAGTAGCATGACCGCTTGTATGCGCATAAACAATATCCATGCCCTTGTCCGCACAATACATCTTGAATTTATCCGTAAGATATCCTTCCCACATCGAATAAATGATCTTCGCACCTTTTATATCCTTGATTCCTTTTACAAAAAATGGGAATATCGAATTATCTCTGGCTAGCATTAATATTTTGCTCTTCCTATTATTTATATCGACAATGTCTATCTTGTTTGTATTGTACTGGTATAAAAGCTGCTTTGAAACTTTTTCGGCTAGAGCATTGGCATGATATTTAGTAAACTTTACCTTAATACTCTTCCAATCAAATTGAGGTATATTTTTTGATACCTTGCTAAGTTTATCAAGAATATATGCCGTATAAATATCTATTACGAAAATATGATTTGTTTTTAAACATGCTTTATATCCTGATACGATCCTATCAATGTTTTGTGACGACGCGAATAAAAATTTAATGTTATCATTCGACTTTAGAATATCCTCAATGGATTCTTGCACCGCCTTTTCATTCTTACATAACATATTACTTCTTCCCAACATAGAGCCCTCCATAAGAAGACAGTCGATATCTTTGGGTGGGGTTTCCAGCATCTTTTGAAAAAGCACACTTTTTCTTCCGTGCCCCCGAAAATCACCGGAATAGAATATCTTTTTTCCATCAGTTTCTACAATAAAGGCTACCGCGTCAAAAGCCGAATGATCCACTAACTGTGATGTGACAACAAAATCTCCCACAACTATCTTCTTACGTTTATCAATGATGGTAGCGTTTATCTTACCTATGTTGTGCGGAATAAATATATCGGAAATGTCTGCTAAGATCTTAGCTCCTTCACTCATATAAACGGGGATATCAGGGTGAACATAACTCAAGAGTCCGTAGTGATCAAGGTGAGTGTGAGAAATGAAGATAGCATCTACCCGACAATCTTCTCCTCTATATAAACCTTCTACCTCAGGAAGAATTTTTAAAAATTTGAGTTCACTTATAGATTTACCATTCAAAGCCTCTGAATCAAATCTTTCACCCCTTTCATCTACTAGCGGCATCCCGAAATCTATGAGTATCCGCGTATCATCAGTTTTCAGCTCAACACAGCTTCCGCCTATTTCTTTTGTTCCTCGGTGGATTGTTAGTCTCATCAATGATCCAAACTTATTAATCCGGTATCTTCAGAATAAGTGTATACCTTAATATCATCTATAAATTTAAAACTTTTTTTATTTTCTCGCAAGATATCAGCAACCTCATAATATTTTATCATAGCGGAGCTTTTAGGATTATAACCAGAAATAACAAGACAAGGTTTTATCGACTTAATTTTCTCAGGCATATCCCAGCCCGAAGCAATCAACCCAATAGACTGCTTTTGCTTTACCATTGAAAATATAGCTTCCCCAAGAGATTTACCAATTTGATGATCCGAAAAAATTTCATAATACAATCCGAGCTGTATCGGACTTAAATATATACCTGACGTATTCGTACCATGCTTCAGTTCCATGAGTAATATATTTCCAGATCTATCCAGTGCCACGAAATCAACTTCATTCCCTATCGCTTTTTTACTTAAATTTGCACCATACCGCTTGGGGTTCTTATGAGATATTTTATTTAATACATTTTCATACTTTTCCCTCATCGTCGCAAATTTATTTTTCTTTTGCATTTCATCGTCATACCCTATAACTGCTTCCTTATCGACAATGATAAAATCATCGCTGCTTTTTCCTTTAAGCCCATACTTCCTTGACAGATGATTCTGATAGTATCCTTCTTTATTATTCTTATAATAACGGTCAAAGGCTATATCGCTATCGACTATCTTTATCAACTTATCTAGATCCTTGCTCAATAATTTGACTTCATCAATTTTGCCATAAATACGCAAACCATTATTTCTTGCGATACTCTTATATCTGTCCGCAGCATCGATAATGACATTATGTTGATTGCCTGATGTTGTCAGAGATATTATCCTTGATAATCCCCTATAGATCGATATCCATTCTTTATTGTTGTTTTTCCCCACTAAAAAATCTAGATCTTCTCGATCTCGGACATAATCAAATAACCATCGGTACTTTCCACCTTTCTCAATCAACGGATGTAGTGCCTCTAATGTGCGGTCGTAGTACATATATACCTACCTATTCCTTTGCCTATTTCAGATATATTCCCGAATTCAGGTCGCCTTTATTTTTCCAATATTTTTACGCCACATAGCCCAATGAGCCAACTTTTCACGATACCCCTTTGCTCCATCTAATGCATGACATTTTATACCTATATCAAATCCCTTCTTTCGCCTAAATATGTCCCCAATCATCTTATAGAAACGCATTGGCTCTCCTGGGTCAGGAATAATCTGAAGCTTTTTAAAAGTATCATCACACTCGGTTAATTGGTGCCCCGGGCCATTGTGTTCATATCCGTTAATTTTATTTAATATTGCGCTAATCTTCTTTTTCTTTGAAAGAAATTTACACAAAACCTGTATAACTCCTTTAGGAGGAGGAAATAAAGGAACTATGTCGACATCGTTAATTACCCTATAAATAGGAACTTTTATCTGATCATCATACTCGTCATTCCCAACTTTGGGACTTCCAAAGGTGTAACATGC
>JADGBB010000039.1 GCA_015231715.1 Candidatus Omnitrophota bacterium | reverse complement strand
TTTTCATTTTGAATATGTTTTTCAACCGGGCGGTGACAAAGCTGCCATGGAATTATGGAGGATGGCTTTAGCATATCTTTATAGCGCATTTGAAGGAGATGCCCATAAAGAGCAAAATGCAATTCCTGAAGAATTAGCCCATTTAAATAAAAATGATATAAAAAATATTTTTCGAATGATTGAAAAGCAGGCTAATTCTCCAAAAACTTCCAGTGCCGGCAGATTATTTGATGCAGTGAGCGCATTGTGCGGTATTTGTCCGATGGCATCATATGAAGCTGAAGGGGCAATTCTATTAGAGAAACATATTGCCTGCAATGTTGATGAGTTTTATAATTACAGTATTTACAATGATGAGATAAGCGTAAAAAACATGATTAAATCCATTGTCTGTGATGGAAGTGCCGGAATAGATAAAGGTATTATAAGCGCAAAGTTTCATAACACTATCGGTGAAATAATTTTTGATGTATCAAAAAAGATATGCGATAAAGAAGATATTAAAAAAGTTCTTCTTTCCGGAGGCTGTTTTCAAAATAAGTACTTAACGAAATATTTAGATACAAAATTTTATGATTCAGGTATGGAGCTTGTAAAACATAAAACAATATCTTGTACGGACGCAGGCCTTTCAGTAGGGCAGGCGGTATGCGTACAAGCAATGAAATAAAAGCCAAAACGGCGAACAAGAGGAAAATATGTGCTGGAGCGTGCCGGGTAAAGTCGTGGAACTTAAAGAGGATAATAAATGTATTGTTGATGTTTCCGGCGTAAAAAAAGAAGTCGCTTTAGATTTGCTTGAAGATGTAAAAGTCGGAGAATATCTGCTTATCCATGCGGGATACGCTTTGCAGAAAGTTGATGAGGAAAAAGCAAAGTTCACTATGGAATTTTTTCAAAATAAAGGTAAAAATTGAAATACATAGACGAATACAGAGATACTAATGAAGTAAAAAAAATAGCGGATAAAATAATTCAAACCGCGGTTAAACCCATAAACATTATGGAAGTTTGCGGCGGGCATACTATGGCGATCAGAAAAAACGCTTTAGAGCGGATAGTCGGAGATAAAGTGCGGTTTATTTCCGGCCCCGGATGTCCTGTATGTGTTACTTCAATAAAAGATATCGATAAGATAATGTATTTAGCGCTTAATGAAGATGTAGTTATTTGTTCTTTCGGCGACCTTTATGATGTACCGGGTTCACGTCACAGCTTGAGCGGGATAAAGGCCTTAGGCAAAGACATTAGAATGGTTTATTCTGTTGCCGATGTTATTAAATATGCTCAAGAAGAAAAAAACAAAAAATTTATTTTTGTAAGTATAGGTTTTGAAACAACAACTCCCGGAACAGCTGCCGCGATTTGTGAAGTTAAAAATAAAGGTATAGATAATTTTTATGTTCTTTGTCTTAATAAGACCATGCCCGCAGCTTTAAAAGCTGTGCTATCAAATAAAAGATCAAGAGTTGACGCTCTTTTATGTCCGGGCCATGTAAGCACAATAACCGGCAGTGGTATTTATAGCTCAATAGTTAACGATCTAGGTGTTTCATGTTGTATCGCCGGCTTTGAACCGGTGGATCTTTTAAATGCAGTTTATGTTCTAGTTAAAAGCAACGAAGAAAATAAACCCGTATTGTTTAATGCATATGAAAGAGTAGTTCATTCTGAAGGAAACTTGAAAGCGCTAGACATTATGAATAAAGTATTCGAATCGGCAAGCGCAGATTGGAGAGGGTTAGGCATCGTTCCCGATAGCGGATTAAAAATAAGAAACACCTTTTCAGAACTAGATGCCGAAAAAGTTTTTAAAATAAAAATTAAAGACGCAAAAGAAAAACAAGGCTGTATATGCGGCGACATCCTGATAGGAGCCAGCGACCCAAAAGACTGCCCGTCTTTCGGCAAAACATGCACCCCGGAAACCCCGATAGGCGCATGCATGGTCTCCAGTGAAGGCGCCTGCGCCGCCTGGTACAAATACAGGGTTCTGTAAAAACAGGTGTCTGTCCCTAGTTAAATCGAGAGAGACAGCAACAGATGCGTAACTGTTCTTATTAAATAAATGTGTACCTGTCCCTAATTAGTAAATTAATAAGGGAATAGATAGTGTATCGCCCGAAAAAATTTTGGGTGAAACGAAGTGGGGCGAAGCCCCTACATGGTGGAAACTTTGTGTGTTTTGAAAAAACACACAAAGTTGGAACGATGGCAGGACCCGAAATTTTTGGACGTACCGAAAACTTTTATTTTTACTTACATAAAGGAAACTAATGATGGATGTTATTACACTTTCACATGGCAGCGGCGGCAAGCTCTCGCATAAGCTTATTAATGATGTTTTTTATAAGCATTTCAAGAATGATATTTTGGCCCTTTCCGATGATGCCGCGCGATTGCCTGAGATCAAAGGAGAATTAGCTTTTACAACTGACTCTTTTGTTGTTACGCCTATATTTTTTCCCGGAGGAGATATCGGTAAGATCGCTATTGCTGGGACTGTTAATGATCTTGCTGTTTCAGGAGCTAAACCTATGTACATAAGTTGTGCCGCTATTATAGAGGAAGGGTTTTTGATAAAAGATCTGGAAAGAATTGTTATATCCATGGCTGAATGCGCGCTTGAAGCGGGGGTGAAAATTGTTTGCGGCGACACAAAGATAGTTGAAAAAAACGCGGCTGACGGTATTTTTATAAACACTTCAGGTGTGGGTATGATAAAAAAAGATTACCCTTTAGGGTATGACAAAATTAAAACTAAAGACAAGATAATCTTGACAGGCACCTCAGGTGATCATGGTATCGCTATTATGAGTAAACGAAAAGGTTTTGAATTTGATTCAGAAATAAAAAGTGATTCAGCTCCTTTGAACATTATGATACAGGATATAATGGATAATTTTACGGGTGTTAAATTCATGAGAGATCCTACACGGGGCGGAGTTGCGACAACTTTAAATGAAATAGCCAAAAGTTCAGGAAAAACAATAACAATAGTTGAAGATCAGATCCCGGTGAAAGAAATAGTTAAAGCAGCGAGCGAACTTTTGGGACTGGATATTTTATATCTTGCAAATGAGGGGAAAGCGTTGATCTTTGTTGATGAAAAGATAGCCTCGGATGTAGTTAATTTTATGTCTAAATACAAATATGGGAAAGATGCCGCAGTGATCGGAGAGGTCACGGATCAAAATGATGCAAGAGTGTATCTTAAAACAAGGTACGGATCAAGTCGTATCTTGGATATGTTAACAGGTGAACAATTGCCTAGAATATGCTGAGGAAAGCATGCACGAGATGAGTTTGGTCAATAATATGCTTAAAATACTTGAAAGAGAAATAACTTCTCCAGAGATAATATCCGTAAAAAAAATCCATTTGGAAGTAGGACGAATGCAGTACATTGTTCCCGATCTAATGCAAACAGCTTTTGATACAGCAAAAAAAAGCGAAAAATTAAAACATACTGTCCTTTGTATGAAAGTTCTGCCGTTAAAAATGAAATGCAAAAAATGTACAAAGGAAACATCTTTAGATGATGAAAAAGAAATAATGAGTGAAAAATGTGAGTTTTGCGGAAGCGATGAATTATATGTTAATTCAGGAAACGAATTTGTGATCAGCAGTATAGAATATTGATATTCGAAACGTAAAAGGAGAAAAAATGGCATTTAAAGTTATTAAAGAGGATATTATCAAGGCTAATGATAATGTAGCAGATGATATACGAAAAAAAATGAAAGAACATAATGTTCTTATGCTCAATATGATATCATCGCCAGGTTCCGGGAAAACAAGTTTACTTGAAAAGATCGGACCTATGTTAAAAAAAATGGATGTTAATGCGGCGATTGTTGCCGGTGACTGTTTTACCTCAAGAGATGCCGAGCGTCTTAATGCTCTTGATATTGAAGTTGTACAAATAAATACCGGAAATTCCTGCCACATCGATGCGCAATTAGTTGCTAAATCCTTAGAGGGAATGGATTTTGATAAACTTGACCTCATTATTGTCGAGAATGTAGGCAATTTAGTTTGTCCGGCTGAATTTGACATAGGAGAAGATCATAAAATAGCAGTTTTTTCGACAGCTGAGGGGGAAGATAAGCCTATTAAGTATCCTTTGCTTGTCAAAGAGAGTATATATGGTATAATTAACAAAATTGATTTATTGCCTTATACTGATTTCAATATTGATTTTTTCCGTACAAGTATTAAAAAACTGAATCCGAATATGAAGATTGTGGAGACTTCCTGCAAAACCGGTCTTGGACTTGAAGAACTAGCCGGTTGGATCAAAGAAAAAACTAATGAAAAGAAGGAGACGCCGAGATGAGATATGTGTATCTTGAAAAAAGGGATTTAGGGAAATTTATCGAAGAGTTAGGTAAAAAATACCGAGTTGTCGCTCCGGTCAAAAAAGAAAATCAGTTCGTGTTCGCGGATGTATGTAATGCTGAAAATGTAACTTTAGAATATCTCCCTACAATTTTGCCTCCAAAAAAATATTTTTTCCCGCAAAAAGAAAAATTAGGTTCGTTCAATATGGGTGACATAAAAATGTCTGAAACATCCGTAGAGGTACAGCCTACTTTGATATTCGGTGCGCATACTTGCGATATAGAGGGTCTTGAATGTTTGGACGCTGTTTTTCATGCGGATCCTGCAGATCCTTACTATGTGAAAAGGAAAAAGAGCATAGTAGTTTTTGGTATTGAGTGTAATAAAGCCTGTGATGAACATGCCAGCTGCATTAGTATGGATACGCATGTTCCTAAAGCCGGATACGATGCTATGCTAACGGATGCAGGAGATAAATATATAATTCATGTCAATTCTGATATAGGTGAAAAATTAGTCGGAACAAGTTCACTTGTTAAAAACGGTGATGAAACCGCAAAAAGCGAGCTCAGAAAACTCAGAGAAAACAAGATCAAGAACTTTTCTAATGACATAGATATTGAATATAAGGACCTTAGTAAAGTTTTTGCCGGATCATATGAAAGTTCAGTATGGGAAGAAGTAGCAAAAAAATGTGTTTCTTGTGGAAACTGTACAGCCGTTTGTCCGACATGTTATTGTTTCGACATTAAAGATACCGTTAAGCTGGACATTTCAGGCGGAGAAAGAACAAGGAACTGGGATTCATGCCAGCTTGAAGAATTCGCGCTAGTAGCAGGAGGAGAAAGTTTTAGAGAAGAAAGACTTTCAAGACAAAGACATAGATACTACAGAAAATTCGATTATTCAGTGAAAAAATTCAATAAATATTTCTGTACAGGCTGCGGAAGATGTACAAGAGCCTGTGTTGCCGGCATAAAACTTAAAGAAACATTAAATTCACTTAAAAAGGAGAACGATAATGTGTAATTGCGGATCAAATGCCAAAAAAGAAACAGTGGCTGTAGAGCCGTTGTATTCGCCGATGGAAGGTACGATTATTCGTACTAAAAAGATGACTGAAAAAGAAAAGTTTTTTGAGATCGAACTAGGCAAAGAGTTTAAATATCTTCCGGGCCAGTTCGTTCAGTTCAGCATGCTTGGGATCGGAGAAGCTCCTATATCGATCTCATCTTCACCGACAAATAATAACAATACAAGATTCGAAGTTTGCGTGAGAAATGTGGGGATGTTCACAAATGCCATGCATAAACTTGAAGCAGGCGATAAAGTCGGAGTAAGGGGGCCTTTTGGAAGACCTTTTCCTATAGATGATATGAAAGGTAATGATCTTCTTTTTGTAGCAGGCGGTTTGGGTATAGTTCCTCTAAGGTCTCTAATATGGTTCGTTATCCATAAAAGAAGAGATTTTGGCGATGTAAATATTCTTTTGGGCTGCAAAGAACCTAAAGACAGACTTTTTTCCGAGGAAATTGATACATGGAACAGGATGACTGATATTAATTATGCCTGTACCGTAGATAAAGCTGGTCCAGAGTGGGGAGGGAATGTCGGTGTAATAACTACACTTATACCCGGAGTTGATATAGACATAAAACGTACTTATGCTGTCGTTGTAGGGCCTCCGATCATGTACAAGTTCGTTATAAGAGAACTTTTAAAGAAAGGGTTACCGGAAAGCCATATTATTCTTTCACTTGAAAGAAAGATGAAATGCGGTTTAGGTAAATGCGGACATTGTCAGATGAACGATCAGTATGTATGTAAAGACGGACCAACATTTACATATGAAGAGATCAAAGGATTGGAGGAAGCACTATGAGCGATAAAAAGAAAGTTAAAATAGCGTTTTTTGATTTTGCTGACTGCGAAGGCTGTCAGCTGCAGTTGACTTATCTCAACGAAGCTTTTCTTGGTGTTCTTGCGCATTGTGATATAGTTAATTTCAGAGAAGCCATGAGCGAAAGAAGCGATGATTATGATATCGCTTTTATCGAAGGTTCGATCACAAGAAAACATGACGAAGAACGACTAAAAAAGATACGTGAAAATGCGAAGATAATAATAGCATACGGAGCTTGCGCCTGTACAGGCGGAGTTAACGGTATAAGACGCAAATATACCGGAGATGAAGCTAAAGAAATAGTTTATAAAGGAAGAGAATTCCCGTTAGAAGCAGGCTGCCCAAAACCGGTGCATGAAGTTGTTAAAGTTGATTATTACATACACGGCTGTCCTACAAACAACGACGAAACAGTTGAAGCTTTGAAAGGTATACTTTTAGGTAAGGGGTATACACCTCCTGATCATGCTGTATGCGTTGAATGTAAGCTGAAAGAGAATGTATGTTTGTATGAAAAAGGCCAGGTTTGTATGGGGCCGATCACGAGAGCCGGCTGCGGCGCTTGGTGTACAAGTTACGGTAATACATGTTACGGTTGCCGAGGAATGATATCCAATCCGCACAAGGACGGACAGATAGATATATTAAAAAACAACGGATACACTGTGGACGAACTATTACAGAAGTTCGATCTTTATAATAAGTGTAGAATGGAGGCGGAGAAAAATGTCTGATACATTATCAAAAAAAGATCTTAATATTAATGTTGAGTACCTGACCAGGGTTGAAGGACACGGCAATATCGTAATTAATATCAAAGAAGGCAAACTTGAAAAATGTCAGCTTGATATAGTCGAAGCTCCGAGGTTTTTTGAAGCCATGGTTAGAGATAGATCTATGTTCGAGGTTCAGCATATAACTTCGCGTATTTGCGGTATATGTTCAACAGGGCATTGTATGTCTTCTGTTAAAGCGGTTGAAGACGCTATCGGATACAAGGTAAGCGAACAGACGAAATTGTTCAGAAAACTTCTTCTTCATTTGGAAACACTGGACAGCCATTTGCTGCATGCATACTTTCTTGTAGCGCCTGACGCATTAGGTGTGAAAAGTGTTGTTCCTCTTGTGGCAACGCATAAAGAAGTTGTTTTAAGAGCTCTTAGGATGAAAAAACAATATAGCGACATGTGCGATATATTGGCCGGAAGGCACACACATCCTATAACTCTATGCCCCAGAGGATGGACAAAGCTGCCGACAAAAAAAGAACTTGAAACAATTAAAAGTATATTTTTAAGCCAGGTAGATGACCTTAATGCTACAGTTGAAATATTCAAAACATTATCATTGCCTGCATTTGAAAGAGAAACAGAATATGTGGCTCTTACACATCCTACAGAATATGCTTTTTATGAAGGTGATATCGCAACAACTGATATAAAAGGAACTATCTCTCCGAAAAATTACAAAGAGATTATACATGAGTATCATGTAGCGCATTCTACAAGTAAACACTCGAATAACAAGAGAGCTTCTTATATGGTAGGTGCTTTAGCCAGAATTAATATCAACTACGATAAACTAAATGATCAGGCTAAAGGTGTTGCTAAGGCTGTCGGTTTTAAGACTCCTTGTTATAATCCGTATATGAATACCGTCGCTCAGCTTATTGAAATAGCGCATTGTACATATGATTCGATAAGAATTGTAGATCATTTCTTAAAGAACGGTGTGGATTATAAAGATGTAGTTACTTCTTGGCCGACTAAAGATGAACTTGCGGTTCTTAAAGTAACACCTGGCACAGGTGTAGGTTTAGTTGAAGTTCCAAGAGGTTTATTGGTCCATGAATATACAATAAATGCAAAAGGAACTGTAACTAACGCTAATTGCGTAATTCCTACAAACCAAAATCTGGCAAATATTGATCTTGATATGAAAAAACTTGTCCCTGAAGTTATCGATAAAACGAAAGAAGAGATAACATTGCTTGCAGAGATGCTTGTAAGGGCATATGATCCATGTATATCATGTTCATGCCATATGCTTGATGTGAAATTTGTTTAATATAAAGATAGCGTGGAGAGCAGAGTGCAAAACTCTAGACTCCACGCTATTTTTTAAATCTATACTCTGACTCTAGGCATCAACGATTATGGAAATAAACCAAAATAAAAATATATTAATTGTCGGCGTAGGTTCCATCCTAAAATGCGATGACGCTGTCGGTATTCGTGTTGTTGAATCACTTGAAAAAGATTATGGTATAGGCAGATCTTTAGAGGGTGTTAATATTACGCTTCATGCAGGTGACATTTCAGGGCTTGATCTAATAAAGATATTTCCCGGATATGATAAAATAATTATCATAGATGCTGCTGAAATGTCTTTATCTCCCGGAGAGATTAGGGTGTTTGGAGCCGGAGAGATAGTTCTTTCAGATGCTTTTAGTACTAATTCTACTCACGGCATGTCATTAAAAGAAACACTTCTTTTAGCTAGAAATCTTGATATACCTATGAAAAATATCAAACTAATTGGTATCCAGCCGAGATCCGTAGATTTTTCTTTAGAAATGTCTTCTCTTATCACAAAAAAAATCCCCGAAATAATTACAAAAATAAAAATACTTTTAAACGAATTTTGTATTTAGCATATACCACCAAATCCAAAAATTAAATGCACATTTAGATTACGTACCGAAAAATTTTCGGGTCCTGCCATCGTTCCAACTTTGTGTGTATTTTAAAAAATACACACAAAGTTTCCACCATGTCACCCAAAAATTTTTTAGTACTCGTCGACCGTTCGTCCGTTTGTCTTTTAATACTTCATAACGAGCTAGGATGAGGCAGTTAGTACATTTTCTGATGATTAGGGAGCTATAGGCATTTTTCAATTCTTTTTTAACAATTACCAGTCCTGATGTCGATTGCTTCGAAAAGCAGCGAAGCTGCTTGGAGAATGCATGAGTCATCAGGGTTAAAAAAGGATTGAAAAATGCCGTTGTTTAGCTCCCGTGTCAGAAAATGTACTAACTGCCTCATCCGTGCGTAATGAGTTAGCGGGGTCAAAAAAAGATCTGAAAAATGCCGTTGTTTAACCCCTGTGTCAGGAAAAAGGAATACCTGCCTCATCCGTACTTGTGTGTGATTTACATCTTTTCTGGAAGGCTTATATTTAGTAGATTAAGGCCGTTGGCTAGAACTATTCTTACGCATTCTACGAGAAAGCCACGTGCATTCGATAGTTCTTGGTCTTCGGATATTACTCGGCATTCGCCGTAGAAGGAATGGAATGTGGAGGCAAGTTCAATCAGATATGTTATGAGCCTTGACGGCTCTAATAATTCAGCAGTTAAAAGTACAGCGGTAGGAAAATCCCCTATTTTTCGTATTAAGTCTTTATCTTTTTCAGTGTTCAACAACGATAGGTTTATTTTATCAATGTCAAAATTCAAAGATCCGTCTTCAGTCTTTTTACATATGCTGCATATTCTGGCATAAGCATATTGAATATAATAAACAGGATTATCCGAAGATTCTTTTTTAGCCAGCTCTATATCAAAATCCAAATGGCTGTCCAGCTTTCTCATAAGAAAGAAAAACCTGGCAACATCTGTCCCTATTTCATCAATTATTTCCCTTAGCGTGATAAATTCACCTTTACGGGTAGACATCCTTACCGGTTCCCCTCCGCGCATAAGGGTAACAAGCTGAACTATAAGAATATCTAATGATGCAGCTTCATGTCCCATTGCCTGCACTGCCGCTTTCATTCTTTTTATATAGCCGTGATGATCGGGTCCCAAAAGATCTATAAGCTTGCTATATCCTCGCGAATATTTATTTTTATGATAAGCTATAT
>JADGBB010000038.1 GCA_015231715.1 Candidatus Omnitrophota bacterium | reverse complement strand
GACCATTGATGCTATCGTTAAAGGTGCAGGCAGCGGCAAAATCGGTGATGGTAAAATATTTGTACTTGATCTTGTGGATTGCATAAGAATAAGAACAAGGGAAACAGGTTCGGAGGCGATAGGGTAAAAGCAATGCCGGAATGAATATTATTTATTCTGTGCAAATTTTTAGAATTTGGTTTATAATGAAAATTCAAATAAGGAGAGAATAAATGAATAACAATATTAAAAATGAAGGGATTGAAAGCATATCCGATATATTCGGTGAAGATGTTTTCAGCATTAAAACTATGCGGAATTATCTTTCAGAAAAAGCGTACAAATCTTTAAGCACAACAATAAGGGAGAGAATATCTTTAGAGCCTGCTATAGCCGATGAAATTGCGGATGCGATGAAAACTTGGGCTATCAGTAAAGGTGCTACTCATTACACTCATTGGTTCCAGCCGCTTACAGGAGCAACAGCTGAAAAACATGATTCATTCGTCATGCCTGATAATGAAGGCGGAGTTATGCTTAAGTTTTCCGGCAAAGAGTTGATACAAGGTGAGCCTGATGCTTCAAGTTTTCCCTCAGGAGGACTCAGAGTAACTTTTGAAGCTAGAGGCTACACAGCATGGGACCCGACAAGTCCGGCGTTCATTAAAAGAGGAGACTCCGGCGCAATTCTCTGCATACCAACGGTATTCATAGGCTATCACGGAGAAGCATTGGATAAAAAGGCTCCTTTACTAAGATCGATGGATGCATTGTCGGAACAGGTTTGCAGGCTTGCAAGACTTTTCGGTATTGATACAAAAGGCAAAAGAGCTTATGCTACATTAGGCGCGGAACAGGAATATTTTTTGATAGACGAAGATCATTATTATTTAAGACCGGATCTTGTTCAGACAGGAAGAACTCTTTTCGGTAAAAAACCTGCTAAACATCAGCAGTTGGAAGATCATTATTTTGGCGCTATTAAGCCCAGAGTTATAGCTTTTATGGAAGATCTAAATACTGAACTTTGGAAGCTTGGGATACCGGCTAAAACACAACATAATGAAGTTGCTCCTGCTCAGTTTGAATTGGCGCCGGTTTTCGAAGAACTAAATCTTTCAGTTGATCATAATATGATAACTATGCAGACTTTAAGAGAAGTAGCCGAACAGCACGGGTTTAAATGTTTGATGCATGAAAAACCGTATGCCGGGGTTAACGGTTCCGGTAAACACAATAACTGGGCGATCGCAGGACCAGATGGTAAAAATTGGCTTTCACCGGGAGAAACACCTCATGAAAACGCCAAGTTTTTAACAGTTATTTGCGCGCTTATCAGAGCCGTAGATGTCGGTGCTCATATGTTAAGAGCAACAGTGGCAACAGCCGGGAACGATCATAGACTGGGGGCTAATGAAGCACCTCCTGCTATAATTTCCATTTTCCTTGGAGAGCAGCTTACTGAGATCATCGATCAAATAGAAAAAGGCGGAGCGAAATCTTCTAAACAAGGCGGCGAAATAAAGATAGGTGTTACTTCGCTTCCGACATTGCCGAGAGATGTTACCGACAGGAACAGGACAAGCCCTTTCGCTTTTACGGGAAATAAATTTGAGTTTAGAGCCGTCGGGTCGAACCAAAGCTGTGCCGGAGCTAACATAACAATAAACACTATAGTAGCAGATTCTTTAAGCTTGATATGTGATGAGCTTGAAGCGGCCAAAAAAGACGGTAAAGATTTTAATAAAACATTACAGTCTATACTTTCAAAGATCATAAAAAAACATAAAAGAATTCTTTTTAACGGAGATAACTATACTGACGCTTGGAAAAAAGAGGCACAAAAAAGAGGGCTGCCTAATTTATTGACAACACCGGAATCAATTGCTGCTGTTGAGAATGATAAGGAACTGATAGATCTATTCTCAAGACACGGTGTTTTGTCTCCTGTAGAATTTAAAGCAAGAAATGAAGTATACAAAGAAGCTTATGAAAAGACGGTTTATATGGAAGCAAACTGCGCAGTGCATATTGCTAAAACAATGATAATACCTGTTGCTATTGATTATCAGGGAGCACTATCTGATACAATAAAATCTGTACATTCAGTCAGCGCTAAAATATCGCAGAAAGAAATAAAGGGTATTTTGAATGCAGTTGTTGAAAATACTGAAAAAGCTATAACAGCGGCAAATGAGCTTGATAAGCTTGTTGCAACGCATAAGCCGACTAAAAATGTTCTCAAACTTATGGGTGAATTAAGGGAAGCGGTAGATGAGCTTGAAGGTTTATTGCCTGATGAAAACTGGCCTCTGCCTAATTATGCGGAAATGTTGTTTGTATATTAAGATCAAATACTGAATGAATAGAGCAAAGGGCATAGGGTGTTTTACACTATGCCCTTTGGCCTATAAATAGGGGGCGTCATGAATAGAGAATCAAAAAAAACTAGTGATGAATATCTAGAAACGCTTTCCCAAATAAGTGAAGCTATAACTTCGGATCTTTATTTGGAAGATATCTTAAAGCTGATAGTAAGTCTTACAGCAAGTGTTATGAAAGCTAAAATATGCGCATTATGGCTTTTAGATGAAAAGACCAAAGAATTAACGATACGAGCTACACAGGTTTTAAGTCCGGAATATCTGAAAGAACGAAGTATAAAACTCGGAGAAGGGATTGTCGGGCTTGTCGCAAAAGAAAAAACTCCTATAGCGATACTTAATGTCCTTGAAGATGAAAGATACAAAGAAAAAAGTTTAGCAAAAAAAGAAAACTTGGTTTCCATGCTGAGCGTACCGATGACGGTTAAAGATAAAGTCATTGGTGTTATAAACTGTTATAC
Organism: Candidatus Omnitrophota bacterium; assembly: GCA_015231715.1. Next base: position 7,664 of record JADGBB010000038.1, on the reverse strand, counting down.
TACGATCGAATATAAATTCTCTAAAAAAGATATTTCATTGTTAATAACAGTTGCTAATCAAGCTGCGGTATCTATTCACAATACTGAGCTTATGGTAAAAACCGAAGTTATAAAAGAAGAGCTGGAAGTAAGAAAAAAGGTGGAAAAAGCTAAGGGCGTTTTAATGAAATCACAAAATCTTTCAGAAGATGAAGCCTATAATGTTTTACGTAAAGCCAGCATGAATAAAAGAGTGAGCATGAAAGATATAGCCGAGGCTGTTATCCTGGCAAACGAGATCAAACTATAACGGAAATTATGGCGACTACCGGAGTTAAAGGATTAGACGAAATAATCACCCAGTTAAGAACAGGGGATAATGTTGTCTGGCAAATCGATGAGATCCAGGATTACAGAGATTTTGTTGCCCCTTATGTTGCAAGTGCTATAGAAACAGGCAAACGTATCGTTTATATAAGGTTTGCCGAACATGACCCTGTCATCGAGCCCCATGAAAAAATTGAGATATATAATTTGGACGGACATAGCGGGTTTGAATCTTTTTCATCGCATATCAACGATATTATCACAAAAGAAGGCAGAGGGGTTTATTATGTTTTTGACTGCTTGAGCGATCTATTGCTTAAGTGGGCCACTGACCTTATGATAGGGAACTTTTTTATGATAACTTGCCCCTATCTTTTTGAACTTGATACTATCGCATATTTTTCAATAATACGTAACCGCCACTCTTTTAAAACTATAGCCCGCATTAGAGAAACAACTCAGCTGCTTATAGATGTTTTTAATCGCGGGAACAAATGTTATGTGCATCCTTTAAAAGTGTGGAACAGATACTCGCCTACGATGTTCCTTCCTCATATGGAGAAAGACGGTAAATTCATTCCGATAAGCGACAGCGTGCGTACGGCAAAATTATTTTCGAGTATAGGCAGCTGGAAAGCGGAAAGCGCCGTAAGAACATTAGATTATTGGGACAGATTATTTTTAGAAGCCGAAGACCTTTTGGAATCACCTTTTCCCGGCAAAAAGAAAAAAATGGCTAAAGAGTTATGCCGGATTATGCTGGCTAAAGATGAAAGAATGGTGACTTTAGTAGAAAATAATTTTGAATTAGAAGATCTAATAGAAATAAAATCAAGATTAGTTGGCACAGGGTTTATCGGAGGCAAAACCGTAGGTATGCTTCTTGCGAGAAAAATACTTTCAAAAGATCCCTCAGTCAAATGGGCGCATTATTCTGAAGCGCATGATTCATTTTATGTCGGGTCTGATGTATTTTATACATATATAATCCAGAACGGATTGTGGAAACTGCGAATGGAGCAAAAAAAAGAAGAGGGATATTTTCATGCCGCAAAAGTTCTAGAAAAAGAAATACTTAAAGGCAGATTCCCGGAAGAGATAGTAGAACAATTCCAGCAAATAATAGATTATTTCGGACAATCTCCGATAATTATCCGTTCCAGCAGTCTTTTAGAAGACGCTTTTGGGAATGCTTTTGCGGGGAAATATGAAAGTTATTTTGTAGCTAATCAAGGTTCTCCTGATGAAAGATATGAACAATTTGTTGAAGCGGTAAAAAAAGTTTATGCCAGTACTATGAGCGAAGAAGCATTGGCATATCGTTTGCAGCGGGGTCTTGATCAAGCTGATGAACAGATGGCCTTATTGATACAAAGAGTTTCCGGCGCTCATCATAATAATTATTTTTTCCCGGATCTAGCCGGAGTCGGAGTTTCATTTAATCCATATGTATGGTCGGACGAGATGGATCCGAAAGCAGGCATGTTGAGATTGGTGTTCGGGCTGGGAACTAGAGCCGTGAATCGTACTGAAGGAGATTATGCCAGAGTCGTAGCTTTGGATAAGCCTCTTTTAAGGCCTCAAATGTCAGCTGAAAAAATAAGAGAATTTTCTCAGAAAGGCGTAGATCTGATCGATATCAATAAAAATCACATCACCACTGTACCTTTTATGGAATTAATAAAAGAAAATATTGAAATAAAAATAAATAAAATAGCTGTTTTAGATGAAGAAGCTATGAAAATGTTAAGAGCGCTTAACAAAAATGAAGATTATTGGATACTTACATTCGATGATTTTGTTTCAAAAGGAGATTTTGTTCAAGTGATGAACAAAATACTGAAAACACTTGAAAAGAATTACAATTATCCTGTAGATATTGAATTCACAATTAATTTTATCGATCACGACAAATATAAGATCAATATTGTACAGTGCCGGCCGTTACAGACTATAGGGATCGGAGGCAGGGTTAGAATACCTGAAAATATTCCGAAAGAAAACATAGTTTTTAAAAGTAACGGAGGTTTTCTCGGAGGAAATATTCTGCAGGGAATAAAACGAATAGTCTATATAGATCCAGAAGAATATATTTCTCTTAGCGTGTCGGAAAAAACCAATATTGCCAGAACTATCGGTAAAATTAATAACGATATAAAGAAAAATAATAATTTGCCGACATTTTTAATGGGACCTGGCAGATGGGGAACAAGCACTCCTTCATTAGGCGTGCCTATCGCATTCGGTGAAATAAATAATTTTAAGATCTTAGGTGAAATAGCATTCCCTAAAGGCGGGCTTATGCCTGACTTGTCTTTCGGAGCTCATTTTTTTCAGGATCTTGTTGAAACCGGAATTTTTTATGTTTCAATTTTTCCGGATGAAGAGAATGTGATTTTAAATAAAGAATGGATATTGTCCATGCCGAATAAGCTGGCAACAGTGGTTCCAGCCGCAAATAAATATGAAAAAGTAATTAAAGTAATTGATGCGGATGATAAGCATATTAGCATGATATCTGATATCATTTCTCAAAAAGTCATATGTTTTATTGATTAAATCGGAGTGGATTATGAGAATTACTATAGCGCAGATCAATACTACCGTCGGGGATATAACGGAAAACGCGCTTAAAATATCCGATTGTATCGCTAAAGCAAAGATACTCGGTTCGGATATTATTGTATTCCCGGAATTGGCAGTTACCGGATATCCGCCGGAAGATCTTTTGCTTAAAGAACATTTCGTTGACGATAATCTTAAAGCGCTTACCAAAATAAAAAATTCTACTGAAGGGATAATGGCGATAGTAGGTTATGTAGATAAAGATGAAAAGTCGAACTTCTATAATGCCGCTGCTGTTATCAGAGATAAAAAAATAATTTATTCTTATCATAAAAAAGCTCTGCCTAATTATTCTGTTTTCGATGAAAAAAGATATTTCTCTCAGCAGAAAGAAAATTGTGTGTTTGACTTTGGAGGCGAAACAACTTTCGGCATATCTATTTGTGAAGATATTTGGGAAGATGAGGGACCTCATTTGGATCAGGCCTCAAAAGGCGCTAGGCTGTTAATTAATATTGCAGCGTCACCTTACAATATTGGCAAAAGAGCTCAAAGGGAAAAACTTGTCGAAGGAATATGTAAAAAAACAGGAGCATATCTTGTCTATGTTAATGCCATAGGCGGACAAGACGAATTAGTTTTTGACGGCGGAAGTTTTTTGACCGATCCCAAAGGGAAAGTGATAGCTTCATGTCATGAATTTCAGGAAGATTTTTTAACCTTTGATCTTAATATTAGAAAAACCGCTAAAAAAAGTAATAAATCTAAAATAACCACGATAAAAATAAAAGATGTTCCCCAAAAACAAAAGATAAATATTCCTCCCGTTGTAACAAAAAAAATGAATAAAATTGAGGGTATTTATGACGCGCTTCTTTTGGGTATACATGATTATGTCAAAAAAAACGGTTTCAGAAAAATAGTATTGGGCCTTTCAGGCGGAATAGATTCGGCCTTAGTAGCTGTTTTAGCCGCTAAAGCGTTGGGGCGAGAAAATGTTGTATGCGTATCAATGCCGAGCATGTTCTCGTCCAATGAAACTAAAGACGATGCCGTGAAACTCGCGAATAATATCGGATCTAAATTCAGATTTGTTCCTATCACCAGAATATTTAAAGTTTTTAAAAAAACATTAGAAGATTCTTTCGGCGCGACAACCCAGGGAATAACCGATGAAAATCTGCAGGCCAGAATAAGAGGGAACATTTTGATGGCCTACTCAAATAAATACGGCTGGCTTGTTTTGATCACCGGCAATAAAAGCGAAGCTGCCGTCGGATATTCCACTCTATACGGAGATATGGCAGGCGGGTTCGCTCCGATAAAAGATCTTCCAAAAACTTTAGTATATGAATTAGCTGAATACATAAATAAAAAAGAAAAAACAGAGCTTATCCCGAAAAGTATAATACAAAGAGCTCCGACTGCGGAACTAAGCCCGGGACAAAAAGATACAGACTCTTTGCCGCCATACAGCGATCTAGACCCCATAATCGAAGCCTATGTCGAAGGCGACGCATCATTAAAACAGGTAAGAAAAAAATACGGCCAAAAAGAAGTCGACAGAATAATAACAATGATCGACAAGAGCGAACACAAGCGCCGCCAATCTCCCCCCGGCATCCGCGTAACAACCAAAGCCTTCGGCAAAGACCGCCGAATGCCCATAACCAACCGCTACAAAGAATCCAAATAACATTCAGGTATTTCATTGCGAGGGCGCTATAGTGCCCGAAGCAATGTTTATAAAAATAAACATAGATTTGACAAATCAACGCAAATCGTGTATATTCTATTTCATAAATATGTTAAAAAGCACATGTTTATGAAATAAAATGAAGTATATTGAACTTAAGAATGATTTAGGCGCGTTTACTGTTTTCGGATTGTCCGATATTAGGATAATTGACGGTTCGTTTGACAGAAGGCGGATTAGTGAGTGGTGTAAAAAGGGATATATCCGCAAACTTTCCCGTGGTAAGTATATTTTTTCGGATCTCAAACTCGATGAAAACGTTCTTTTTGAGATCGCGAACAGACTTTACGCTACTTCCTATGTATCATTTGAGGCCGCGCTTTCATACTATGGGTTGATACCTGAGACTGTTTACGGGATAACTTCAGCTTCTACAAGGCGTACGTACCGCATTGACAACGACATAGCCGAATTTTCGTACAGGAATATAAGAAAAGATCTTTTCTGGGGATATAATATCGTAAAAAACGATGACAAGTGTTTTAAAATAGCGTCTTTGGAAAAGGCCGTTCTCGATCATCTTTACCTTAATAAGCATATTGCCGGCGAAGATGATTTCAGGTCTTTAAGGATAGATAGGGTTGTGTTTTTTGAGAAAGTTGATCTTAATAAATTCGACGAATACCGAAAACGTTTCAAGAAAAAAGCATTTAGTCGCAGGGTAAAAATGTTTCTGGAGGTGATGAAAAATGCTTAATATGGAACATATTGAGTCTTTTTATCCCGAGCATTTGAGAGCGTTCAAAAAAAACATATTAAGGGAATACCTTCAATACAAGATACTGGATCTGATATATGGCGGAAAGTACGCGAATTTACTCTCATTTATGGGCGGGACGGCTATTCACATTATACATGGTATAAACAGATTCTCGGAAGACCTGGATTTTGATAATATGAGTATGTCGGATGATGATTTTGAGGATATGGTGTCTAAGGCTAAGAGGTCTCTTGAGTTGGAAGGATATGTTTTAGAGACCAAAGTGACCTTAAAAGGAGCATGGTCAGCGCAATTCAGATTCAAGGACATTCTTTTCGACGAAAAGATCTCTCCGCACAGAGGAGAGGTTCTTTTGATCAAGGTGGATGCAGAGCCGCAGAATTACGAATATTCCCCTGAAAAAAAAATGATCAATAAATTCGACATTTTTTCACGTATCAACGTGGTGCCTGTATCTACTTTGCTTGCTCAAAAAATTTCAGCTATATTTTTTCGAAAGAGAGCGATGGGCAGGGATTTTTACGACGCTATTTACCTTTTTTCAAAGACTGAGCCGGATATGCAATATCTTAAAATAAAGGCCGGGATAGAAAATATGGATGAACTTAAGAAAAAACTTCTGGAAAAATGTCGAACATTGGATATGGGCCTCCTAGCCGGTGACTTAAAAGAATTTTTATTTAACAGCAAAGATGCCGAAAGAGTCATTTATTTTGAAGATTTCATCCGAAATTATTGAGAGCCCCTGATTTTTCTGCCCCAAAAGATTCGAAATCTTTTAAAATTTAAATTTTACATAGTTGCTTATTTTACACTCAAAAAATATAATGTCTTTTCGGGGTGGAGTTGTTTAAAAATAAAAAAAATAAATTTGCAACAATTGGGTTGTCAATTAGGTTGTCACTTGGTATGATTGGGTTATGTCATTTAAACCTAAATATACTATCACTAACAAAATACTCTAAAATATAGCCAATATCGCTGCCGGCCTTGAATTTATTGAACAAGCTCATATCTTACCTATTTTGGAACTGAAACTTCAAAAAGAAGCAAGGGTAGGTAGTGCATATTCTTCGACTAAAATTGAAGGGAATAGGCTGACTTTGAACCAGGTTAAAGATTTAAGCGAAAACAAAGATGTTATTGGTTCGATTAAAGATGTCACTGAAGTAATAAATTATCTTAAAGCGATCGATAATATCCCTAAATATGGTCTAAAACCATTAACAGATAAACTATTTCTTCAAATCCATAAAACTATTACTAGCGGCACACTTGAAAACGAAAAAGATTGTGGTAATTTTAGAGCTCAACAAGTGTACGTCGGCAAACAGGTATTTCAAGGCACAGGATTCAAGACTATAGTTGAATACACACCCCCGAAAGCCGAAGAAGTACAAAGCTTGGTTAACGAATTCCTTGAATGGGTTAATTCACCATCAACTCAAGAACTTAATCCGATATTAGTTGCTGGAATAGTACATTATGAAATAGCTCGCATACATCCTTTTATTGACGGTAACGGCCGAACAGCACGTCTAATGGCTTCAATGATACTCTACAAAATGGGGTTCGACCATAAAAGAATGTTTGCGTTAGACAATTATTATGATGAGGATAGAGCTTCTTACCACGCAGTTTTGAAACGCGTGCAAACAGATGAAGGCGATATAACCGGGTGGCTAGAATATATAACTGAAGGGGTGATGGTTTCTATCGGAAAAGTTAAAGAAGCGGTAAGAAACCTTAAAATTATCTCTGTCGCCGGGAAAAACCATCAAATCGAATTGTCACTTAAACAAATCCAGATCCTTGAGATCCTGAATGATAAAAGTAGAATTACTAATAAAGAACTGCAAGCTGTTTTTAAAATATCGCGGCAAGCGATACTTAAAGATATAAAAAAACTTAAAGAACTAAAATTAATCCAACTACTAGGTAAAGGACGTAGTGTTTTTTATGTATTGGTTCGGCCCGACTGAGTTTGGGGACAGGTGGAGACTCTTCATTGATGTATAAAATGAGCTGTAACTATGCCCATCACAACTTAACGAGCTAGGATGAGTCAGTTATTCTTTTTTCTGACTTTGGGGGTTATAGGCATTTTTCTTCTCTTTTTTGACAATTACCAGTCCCGATGTCGATTGCTTCGAAAAGCAGCGAAGCTGCTTGGAGAATGCATGAGTTATCTATGAAAAAGCATGTCAAGAATAAATAGTTCTCCTGTCTGCAAAAAAAAGTATTTTGCATGCTTCCTCCCGGTACTAGCTACCTCGAGCGATCTAAACAGTTCTTTTATTATCACTTCTGTTTACT
>JADGBB010000037.1 GCA_015231715.1 Candidatus Omnitrophota bacterium | reverse complement strand
AACGAGAACATAACATCCATAATATCTGCCAGTCAATGGCAGATAGCGGTTGGAAATAACCAGCCTCAGCTTAGCCAGGTTGGAGAATTGGGAGTTGCTCTTGGTATAGATGGAAATTTGAACGCTGATCCGGTTACTGTATTTGAGGCTAGGATCATGCCAGAACTGAAAAAAAATAAAAATATGTATGAGGCCTTGCAAAAGACAATAGAAGGAACCAGCCCTGCTTATATAACGTGGCTTGACGACATTATCGTAAGAGCAACAAGGGTGCTTGCTGTAGCGAAAAATCCGGCTAAGTTAAAGGCGATGACTACTGAAGAATTCTTGAGCATTGCAAAAGACGCCGGGGTAGGCTCGGGATCGACACAGGGAGAGGGCCCGGGAGGGCTTTATGAAGAACTCGCGGAGATCAGAAAAAAAATATATTCAAACAGCATTGAGGACGGCGATAAATTCCTGACTGTGGTTGATAAGTCCGTAAGAAAAAAATTGGACGAAGCGTATTCTCTAGCGAGACAGGTAATGTCGGATCCTTCCATAAGCTTGAAAATATCGAAAGCTATGGCAGAAAAAGGACTTTTTGATATTACTAAAGATGAGGGTCCAAAGTTTCCCGATGATCATGCTCCTCATCCGGACGGAGGATCACACGGCAATCGTCCTCCTTCTAGTCCACCTAGCGGAGGAGGTACCAATGTCGGTGGGCAGAGTCAAGCTGTCAGTTATTCATCTAGAGCAATGGATCATGTTGACGAAGATACCTTTGATCCAGAAGAAGCGAATATGCCGAATATGCCGATTACACCAATGATAGACGAACAAGATGTTTGGGATGCTTTAGATGAAATTTCTGAAGCTTCTAAAACTATTGAAGACATCCCATCATCAGATGACGGGAAAAATGAGATAAATGATATAATGACTGACCTAAATGAAAATATTAAAAATGTCTTAGCTAATGAAGATGTTAAATCAGGCATGGAAAAGCTAAATAGCCTTGTGAAGTCTAAGCTAGCAGGCCAAGCAACATCCAAGGATACAAGCCGTGAGGCTGAAGCGATACGCGAAATGTATTCACAATTTGCTAAGTCATATTCCTCACAAGATGTAGACGGAGTTATTTCTTTTTTATCAGAAGATTGGTCTTCATCTGACGGCAGCGATATAAGCGACCTAGAAGATGTTCTTGAAAACTCTTTTGATGTATTTGATTCAGTTGAGTATAGAGTCTCAGGGATAAAGATCAGTCCGCGGCAAGATGGTACTTATGATGTAAGTTATTCTTCAAGTATTAAAGGTAATATTTCGGGACAGGGTATAAGCCATGAAGAGAAAGCTGATATCCAAGAAGTTGTCGGCTATCAAAATGGAAAAATGCGCATACTTAAAACAGTCAGCGGCAGTTTTTGGAATTAAATTGGAAGGAGAATGTATTATGAAATATATTAGGCTTATGGTTTTGTTTTTGTTCGCTTTCCAATCAGTTTCACTTTGTTCAGATGCAATGGCATCAAAAGCAGGCGAAAAGAACAAACAGCCACTTTCAACAAACCAAGAATATAGAGAAGAAGTTGAAGATGTATTTGCAAAAACCACTAAAGACTTAAAAGGTGAAGAGTTTGATAATGTAAGTAATTTTTTAGATTCGAACTTCTATGGCGGTTTTTCTGAGACACGTGACAATATGGAGGATACCTGGAAAAACGAACAAGTAATTGATCTAGATTTCACGATAAATAATATACTCAAAAGTCCTGAAGGTCTTTTAGATGTAAGTGTTACATGGCGCAAACTATACCTCGACGCAAACGGCAATCAGCAGAAAAAAACCGGATCAAGCGAAATAATATTAAAACCCGGAAAGAAAGGATACAAGATCCTATCAGTCAAAGGCGACCAGTTTTATTAATATAGGGTCAAGTCTTAACTTGTAACTTAACTTTGTAAGATTAATGACATATGAAGGAAGAGTTCATTTGTGCCTGAAAAAGAAAGAAATGACCGCTGTTACTACTATTCTTTCACTATGGAAAAATGTAGATCGCTAGGTATGAAATTAATTATATTGTTGGCAACTAATGAGTAGCAGATGAGGGGGCGTTAAGGCTAGATTCTAATTTTGGTTAAGTGGTTAGCTTTTCCGGGCGATGAATGTGCAGTTGTGTTTCATTAAGATGTCTTCTAGCCAGTCTCTGTCTCTTGGGTTTTTGGGTTTGGTGAACGTAATTTTTTTTATTATTTTTCTTGCCAAAGAATATAGTTTTTTGTAAATCGCTGATTTTTGAACAGAGGGCGGGATGAAACGGTAGGAGAAATGCAGTACTTTGCGTTTTAAAATTCTTAGATTTAAGGGCCAGGGTTTATTGTCGTAGTATATTAGTTCCATGCCGTGTTTTTCCATAAGTGTCTTCATTGATTTCGGATTGTAAAAAGAAACGTGATGAGCTTTATCAAAATATTCCCAGCTTAGGATATGGTTTATATGAGTGTATTGAGTTTCGATGTACATGTAACCGTTTTTACGAAGTCGTGATGCCAAGGCATCTAATACGGCGGATATATTTTCTATATGCTCAAAAGTTTCGAAACTTGTTATAAGATCAAGTTCTGACAAGGGAAGATCCGAAATGTCAGATTTAAAGAAATAGGTTTTATCAGGCGTATCAGGGCCTATGTCACATCCGTAAGCCTCGTAATTTTTATCGTTCCGGAGAAATTTTACAAATTCGCCTTTGCCGCAACCGAAATCCATTATTTTATTTATTTGGCCGTCGCATACCTTTGCAATGAGGTCAAGACGGAATTTGAAAACATTTTTTTTGTTGCGTTGTCCGAACGAGAAAGCTGAACCATATTGCCATGTATCATAATAATCTTTGGGAAGGTCCTGCATATCTTTCCATGTAAAAGTGCACACAGGGCATTTGACGGCATGAACTCCGTTTTTATAACCAAGTATACCGGAGTGTGAGCCGCATATAGGACAGATATAATTCTTTGTGATGTTGCTCATTAATTTCATAGAATTACATTCTATATCATAGAACGAATAAATCAACTTAAATTGATGGAAGGCGCTGATCCGCACATAAATTCTAAGCAGGTTGGGGACAGTTTGGGGGACACAATACTTAATTTATTGACGTAAATTGAATATTTGACCATAATTGCAGGCATGCCAAGAATAGCGAGAGTAAAAAATATGGACCCCAATTAAAATCAAACTAGTCTGATGATCTGAAAATAATTATTTTAATAAAGAATAATAGAATTGCACAAGCCTTAGAAAAAGTTGTCAATAAGAAATGATATAGTATAATATCGAATAAGCTTATTTAACGATCGGTTATTTTAGTTTTATTAAGTATGAACGACGGTCAAATTCGTCAAAGTAATTACTCGCTGGATCGAGAAGGACAAAAAACATGAACATAAAAAAGAAGTTTTTATTGGTTTTTGGGGGTCCGTTTTTATTGATTTTTTGTTTAGGGAGCTATTTAGCATTTTCGAGCATAAATACAATACTAAGTTATTCAGAATACGCGGAAACCCGAATTGGGCAAACGAATTTAGTGCGTAGTATGCAAGTTGATTTTAAAAAAGAAGTCCAGGAATGGAAGGATATTTTACTTCGCGGGCACAACCAAGAGGATCTTAAAAAGTATAAAGGCTTATTTGACGTACAACATGATCTGGTTCAAAGATCAATAGAAAAGCTTATGAATGGACCGTATAAGTTAACCTCGGCAGAGAACATAAATCGTTTGGAAAGATTTGTTATTGAATATGACGATCTTCAAAGAGCATATAATGAAGCTTTAAAGATTTATACCGAAGGAACAGGCGGACATTTTAAAGAAGCAGATAGTAGTATAAGAGGGAAGGATCGCTATCCGACCGATTTGTTGGATGAAATAGTAGACACCTCAGTATATCAAACTCAGCAGGTCTTGAGGAATACTAGAAAACAAAGAATGTTAAAGGTAAAAATAATTTCCGTATGTCTGGTTTTTCTTTCAATAATAAGCATAGTTCCTGTAATGCTCTTATCCCGCTCTATCCTTTTATCTATTCAAACATTAACAAAGATGACAAACGAAATAAAAAAAGGCAATATGGATGTTGCGGTGGTGGTAAAGTCAAATGATGAAATTTCTGATTTTGCCGGACTTTTTAACTCAATGGCAAGCAGACTTAAAGTGCTGATCCAACAGGAGAAAGAATTTGCTGTTGCAGATGCTCAGATCAGAATAGAAAAGCAAAAAGTGGATGAGTTGAATGCCTTAAATAAGCAATTAGAAGCAAGTGAGCAGCAGCTAAGAACTTCCCAGGATCGTCTAAAAGAAATAAATACAGGATTGGAGCAGAAAGTAAAGGAAAGGACAAAAGAGCTAGAAGATGAAAAAAATAAGTTAGAAATAAAAATACAAGAAAGAACACAAGAAATTACAGATAAGATAAAAGAACTTGAAAAGGTCAACAAATCAATGAGGGGAAGGGAACTTAGAATTATAGAGATGAAAAGAGAAGTAAATGAATTATGCAAAGAATTGGGAAGACCGGAACCTTATAATAAAAAATAGGGACAAAAAAATAGGGACACATCCTATTTAATTAAATCATTATGAGAAAGAACTTAATTAATTTTTTTTTATTATTCACAATTTTTTTTATGGGAGAGTGTACCTATGCCGGTACAGATATTAAAAGTAAGGAAATTATATGCATAAGAAATACGTGCTTTTTGCCTTCTATAAAAATTTCAGGAGAAGAGGTTCCAATAATAGGAGCCGGCCATGTAGGGTTTCTAGCGATGGATGTATATACAGCGGCTTTTTACGCTGAGAAAGACGGAGGCGAAGACATTCTAAATGTGGACGATGCGGACGTTAAAAAAGCTCTATATATCCATTACCATACCGGGATAGCAAAAGAAAACATCATTAAGGCTGCAAACAAAAATATAAAAAAACGTTTTCCTAAAGCGGGTGCGGATCTATTAGAAAAGCTTGAAAAATTTCATATGTCCATGAAAGATGTTAAGCAGGGTGATAGATATTATATGGAGTATATTCCCGGCAGGGGTACAAGTTTGTATTTTAACGATGAGATCGCTTGTAATATCGAAGGGCATGATTTTCAAAAGGCTTATTTTGGGATATGGATTTCCGATAAACCGATCAGTAAAAAATTAAGGAACGAACTTTTAGGAAAAGATCAGAAAAATTACCTTTCATAAAAGGTTGGGGGTTCCGGTGCAAGGCCTTTTAATATTCTGCGGGTCTCTAAAACCATCATTATTTTTATCCAAGCGCCGATCAAAGGAGCTATTAGCTTGTCCAGGGGAGAAGCATGAGACCAAGCTCTTTTTTGTATATTTCCGAGAGGCCATTCAGTTTTAAGGTTTTTGCGGTAATAAGTTTGAACGCTTTTTATCAGACCCGGTAAAATATGGATAAAAATATCAGCCCTATCTTTTATGATCGCCTGTATTCTTTTGTTTTCAGAGTTTGAGTATTTTTCCCATCCGTTCAAAAGAGTTTCAAAAAATCGTATAACACTCGGACCGTTTTTTATAAAATCCATTTTGAATGCTTCCAAGAGGAGGTTGTTCTCTTTGCCTGATTCTATAAGGGGATGTTTATAATTGAATTTATATTGGCCGTGGGCGTCGGCCAGGTCAAAATTTTTAGCATTGAATAGAAGGTCTTTTCCCATGAAATCATTGTAGAGGGGAGTTCCAGGCAGGGGCATATAAAGCATAAATTGATGAAAATCCGTATTGTATTTGACGGCATTATTGATCGTCTTCTTAACGTCTCTAGAATCCTGATGATCCATTCCTATTATCGTAGAACCCAGTACATGTATACCGTTAGCTCTAAGGTTATCAACAAGCTCATAGGTGTCTGTACTAGCCAGTTTTTCATATCCCGAGTCTTCACCTTCGAGTCCGATCCATATGAACGAGATACCAAGCTCAAGAAGAGTTTGAATGTCATACTGCTTTAAAGCGTTTGCGGAAGAAAAAATATAAAATATCCAGTTTTTATTGTTTTTCTTCATCATGTCTAACAGTTTAAGTGTCTTGGTTTTATTTAAAAGAAAATTTTCATCCATAACAAAAAAACGATTAGTTTTAAGGCGGGATGCTATAGAATCAATTGTTTCGTATAGGCTTTTTGCTTTTGGGAAAAAATCTACGAACTTGCCTTTGCCTCCGAACATGTGGGATGTAGAACAAAAATTACAGCCCATAGGACAACCTACAGCCGGTATAAGTACAGCAAAATTTGACTTTGATCTCTGAAAAAGAGGAATGCCCATAATTTTCGGAGATATTTCAGCGAACATAGCAGGATGTTTTATAGGTTTAGAAGTATCTTCACCGAGGAATTCTCTGAACCATTTTATACCTTCACCTTTTACTATGCGGTCCGCGTCTATTATTTTTTCTATTCCGGGTGTATTTGCTATGTGACCTCCGACAACGATAGTGCTTTTTGGGGAGAACTTTCTTACAAGACGGCACATGATCTTTACTTTTCGAAGGTTAACATATATGGAGGATATTCCTATGATATCGTAACTGTTTTTTTTTATCTCCCTGACAAAACGTTTTAATTTTGGAAAATCCAGTATTACGCAAGGGGCATCGATATTTTCTTTAATGAAATTAAGTCCCCAGGAACGGTGAAACATTCGCAAAGAGAAAATACCCTGAACACGGGTGACTTGATTGTGGAAAAGCTCCATAGGGTTTATAGAGCGGCTTCCATATTTGTCATCCTGGGCGTATGGACCGAAAACACTAGTTAAAAGTACTTTTTTAGACATTGTATTATTATTTGTTTTAATTGATCATCCTTTTTGTTATTATAGTACAAATAAACCAGGGAGTCGAGAATATGCAGAAAATAGCAGTTATTGGTTCGGGGATCAGCGGTATAAGCGCGGCTTATATGCTGGACGGGAAGTACGATGTTACTCTTATAGAAAAACGCCCGAGATTGGGCGGACACACTCATACTTTTAAAAAGGAAGACCCACTCACCGGAAAGAAAATAGCTGTAGATACAGGGTTTATAGTATTTAATGAAAAAACATATCCTAATTTCTGCAAGTTCATAAAAAAATTAGGTGTTTCTTACGTAGATTCAGATATGTCTTTTAGCTACCATGAAAATAATCCGCTTTTTTACTATTCAAGCGATCTGTGGAATGGTCTATTTGCCCAAAGAAGCAATATTTTTAACGCTAAGTTTTATGGTTTAGTAAAAGATATATCCGCTTTTAACGAAAACGCTAAAAAGGATATTGTCAAAGGTAATACCAAAGAGAAAACACTTGGCGAATACATAGATAATTATGGCTATGGTGAATTTTTTCGCAAAAAATATCTTTATCCTATGGCTGCAGCTATTTGGTCCAGTCCTGACAAAGAAATATCTTCTTTTCCGTGCGATTCTTTTTTAAGATTTTTTAACAATCATGGTCTTCTTGATGTCAATAAAGGGCCTAAGTGGAAAACTATCGACGGCGGATCAAGCAGTTACATAGAATATTTTAAAAATATTTTTAGCGGTAAGATCTTGAAAGGCATAGGAGTTACGGGCGTATCAAGAGGGGATAAAGTAAAAGTATTTCTTGAAAACGGAGATATTCATGATTTTGATAAAGCCGTTATAGCTGTGCATGCCGATCAGGCGATTTCTATGCTTAAGGATCCTACTCCCGATGAAAAAAGACTTTTGGGCAAGTGGACTTATTCCAAGAATGATACAGTCCTGCATAATGATGACGCGCTGATGCCGCCGTTCAAAAGGGCATGGGCTTCCTGGAATTACAGGAATGTTCCCGAAGAAGGCGCGGGTAGAGTCAATGTTACGTATTACATGAACAGGCTGCAGAAATTTATCGGAACTGATAATTATTTTGTTTCTTTGAACCAAAGCAGGCAGATAAAAGAGGATAAAAAAATATTTGAAACAGTATATGAACATCCGCAATATACCTTCGAAAGTATGGAAACACAGAAAGAACTACAAAAGCTTAACGGAGTAAAAAACACTTATTTTTGCGGCAGTTATTTCGGGTATGGATTTCATGAGGACGGTATAAGGTCTTCGGTTGAATCTTTGAAGGATCTGGGGGCAAGTCTTTGAATTCTCTTGTTTATAAAGGGCATATTGATCATTTTAGGATGTATCCGGCTAAACATGGATTTGATTATCCTTTTTACTTTTATGCTTTTGATCTGGACGAACTGGAAAATATAGATAGCAAGTACAGGTTTTTTTCTTATAACAATTTCAATCTTTTCTCAATAAACGATAAAGATAAATTGAACCCGGTCAAAGGAAGTATAAAAGAAAAACTGATAGGGCTGATTTCAAATGAAGTTCAAACAGACAAAATATGCAGGATAACAGTTATCACATGGCCTAAAGTTCTTGGCATGGGTTTTAATCCGGCCGGTTTTTATTATTGCCATGATGCCGCAGGCGATCTTATTTGCATTGCTGTTGAAGTTAATAATACCCACGGGGAAAGATATCTATATCTGCTTAAAGAATCTATTCTTTCACAAAAAGGTTACAAGTACGGCTTTAAACAGAACAAGAATATGTACATTACTCCTTTTAATGATATCGAAGGGTATTATGAGCTGTATTTTACCGATATCGGTAAAGATCTTAAGATATTGATCAAGTACAAGATAAAAGATAAGGGTGTGATAACCGTAAAGATGGAAGGTGTAGGGGAGGCTATAACACCATATTCTATGGGACGAGCGATGAGTACCATGTCTTTTATGACTTTACTTGTTATGCTTATTATTTATGTGCATGGGTTCATTTTATGGCTGGGAAAAAAACTTCGAGTAGTACCCAAAGCTCAGCCTTCAGGAACAGGTGTCTTATTGGAAAAACATCCGGATGCCATAGAGCGGTTTTTTATGAGAAGATTTTTTGAATTGCTTTCGGTTATTAAGAAAGGGTGCATAGAAGTAGTTTTGCCTTCAGGCGAAAAGAAGATATTTGGCGATACTCAAGACGTTAAAAAAGCTCAACTAAAAGTAAAGCGTTATTGGTTCTTCCTTCAAACCGGCCTTTTCGGTGATATAGGGTTCGGCGAGGCATATGTTGAAAAAACATGGGATACCGAAGATCTTTTTACGCTTATGACGATCATGATCGAAAACCTGGAAGAAATAGATAAACAGCTGAAAAAGTTCCGTGTTTTCAACTATTTCGCAGATGTAGTTAAACACAGAGCAAGAAAGAATACCCGAAAAAATGCCAGGTCCAATATCAGCGAACATTACGATATAAGCAATGATTTATTCCGCCTGTTCTTAGATAAGGGTATGCAGTATTCTTCGGCGGTATATGGATCGCAGGATGAAACTCTTGAAGCCGCCCAGGAAAATAAGATAAACCGCATTATCAAGATGGCTGATATAAAAGAAGGAGAACATGTTCTTGAGATAGGATCAGGGTGGGGAGCGATGGCCGCGGGTATTGCAAAAAAAATTAAATGCCGAGTTACTACAATAACAGTTTCAACCGAACAGTACAATCACGTGAAAGAGCTTATAAATGAAGAAGGATTGAACGGGAAGGTTGAGGTAAAACTATGTGATTACAGGGATATAGAAGGAGATTATGATAAAATTATATCCATCGAGATGCTTGAGGCCGTTGGGCATGAATTTCTTCCTGAGTATTTCACAAAATGCGATAGGCTTCTAAAAGACGGGGGGAGAGCTGTGTATCAAGTCATAACCATTCCCGATGATAAATACGATGAATACATGAAAAGCTGCGATTGGATACAAAAGCATATATTCCCCGGAGGACATTTACTTTCTTTAAAAGAAATAAAAAGAGTGACGGAAAAGCATACCTCACTTAAGTTGTGTGGTATGGAAAATGTGGCAGATAGCTATGCCTTAACACTTAAAGAATGGAAAAGACGTTTTGAGAAAAACAGACAAAAAATATACGGCATGGGTTACGATGACGAGTTTTTCAGAAAATGGATATATTATTTTACTTACTGCGAAGCGGCTTTTGCATCTAAATATTTATCGGATCTTCAGATATCTTTTGTGAAAAAGGAGGCAAAAAAATGAAGAATATGTTTTTCGCGTATATTCTTACTTTTCTGGTGTTTTTTGTTGTAGATATTGTTTGGCTGGGATTTTTAGGAAAAGAACTTTACTATAACGAACTCAGCGGATTTTTGAAAAAAGATTTCAACTGGGCTGCTGCGATGATCTTCTATTTTATATTTGTAGCGGGAATTTGTTTTTTTGCCGTTATGCCCGGGATAAGAGCAAGTTCACAATTAACAAGTCTGATACATGGCGCGTTTTTCGGGCTTGTTACATATGCTACTTATGACCTCACGAATCTGGCTACGCTCGAGAAGTGGCCTGTTAAAATATCGATCATTGATATTTTATGGGGGATAATTCTTTCATCGATAGTTAGTTTTGCAGGATACCACATATTCAGAAAGATCGGAGTATAAAATGATAAATATATTACCTGCGCTTTTGCTGATAGTTCTACTTAATTCAATCATATGGTTTGCGATCTCGATCATAATAAAAAGAAATGACGTAGCGGATATATCCTGGGGTTTAAGTTTTATGATCGTTACCGCGTATTGTTATTTGACACTTGGAGGACATAACGCGAGAGAATTAATAGTTTCGTCTCTTGTGCTCATATGGGGAACAAGATTGGCCCTTCATGTTTTAATAAGGAATAGATCAAAAGCAGAAGATCCTCGTTATGCTAAATGGCGCGAAGAATGGGGTAAGTTTTTTTATTTTAGGTCTTTTCTTCAGGTGTATATTCTGCAGGGAATCATAATGCTTATTATTGTTTCTCCGGTGTATATCAACTATCTTTATCCGGGGAGTGAATTAAGTTTGCTTGATATAGCGGGAATCCTCATCTGGATCACAGGTTTTGTTTTTGAGGCATTAGGGGATTATCAGCTGGCGGTGTTTTTAAAAGACCCGGGTAATAAAGGCAAGATAATGAATAAAGGTCTCTGGAAATATACAAGACATCCAAATTATTTCGGAGAAGTTACAATGTGGTGGGGCATATTTATTATCACTTTATCGTCAACAAAGGGTGTATTTGGTATTTTTAGTCCTCTGGCTATAACATACCTGCTGCTTTGCGTATCTGGAATACCTATGCTTGAAAAAAGATATAAGGATAACAAGGACTTTCAGGAATATAAAAGAAAGACAAGTCCATTTTTCCCTTTAATAAATGGGGTCACCCATAAAGAGGCACACGTCAATAAATGGGGTCAGACCCGTAAATAGAATAAATGCATAATAAATGGGGTCACCCATAAAGAGGCACACGTCAAGTAAATAAACCTGTCCATTCGTTCACATTGCGAACTAACAACAACATTCATGCTATTATGCATCACACTCTTATTAAAAAGTTTCTGCGTCCATC
>JADGBB010000036.1 GCA_015231715.1 Candidatus Omnitrophota bacterium | reverse complement strand
TGCTATAATTAGCCATAAGGGGATCCTCCTTGTGTTTATTGGGTTTCAGAAGATTCAATTATAGCACAAGTTCTTGGATCCCTTTCTTTTTATACAAATTTATGAATTTTTACCGGACAGGAATGATATTGCTATAGAATGACATAAATATACTTATTAAGGGATAGAAATGAAATACAAAGAAAAACTGGACATAATACTTGAAGCACTAAATTGTGAAGTTAAAGACAAATACTCGAAAGTAGCTGTTTTGGATTACTCTGTTAAAAACAAACTAACCAAGACTCTTTCGAGGAATGAAGTGCTTGAAACTTTAGAAAGATTTGCAGGCAGAGAACGGATTTTGAAAGTCGAGGATAGTTCTTACGAAAGGGTTTATCAGTTGCGGAGAAAGCCTATGACTATCCCCACAATGGCAAAAGACCCACATCCTGACCCGAAACATCCTATTTATATAAAATTGCTGATAAATGATTTTTCGAACTGGTATGCCACCTATGCATTAAGGCGTAAACAAAAACTTGAAGATATGGATATGTTACACCTTGAAAGCATATACAACATAGTAGAGCAAATGTATAAAAGAATACAGATAAACCCAAACCCAAAAGTCGAAGTTAATCCTTACGAAATCAATGAAAATCTTCGCACGCTTTTCCACGAAACATTACATAGCAATGAAAAACGAAAAAAAATAGCCAAAGATGTAATGGAATATTTGTATAGAGAAGAAATCATACAGACTCGGCTTGTTGATTCAAAACAAGATGTTACAGGTGCTGTATTGAATGTCGATACATTTAATGATTTCAAAGAAAGATTGTTCAAAACATAGGAGTTATAGGGTCAGACCCGTAATTAGTACAAAGTCTTAAAACGTAACCACCTTGTGGCTTTCTTTTACGATGTCGTACATATCCTGCATAGTGTTAATCGGGCACATCTCTGTACCGCCTTGATTCCGTAATTTAATACAAGAGCCACAGGCATAAATTTTACCGCCCGACTTAGCAAAATTCTCTGCCTGTTCAATAGTATTAAATTTATCATCGCTTATATTCTGATACTCAACACCTTTTCCCATAAAAAAGACTTTTACTTCATCACCCTGACCGAGAGCAAAATTACCGTAACGCAAAGCGTTCCAGCAAGTCTCTGCGTCATTACTTGCGATAACAATTCCTATTTTCATTGTACATGCTCCTTTTTTATTTCTGACGGATTAGGCGTCTAGTTATAGGGTCAGACCCGTAATTAGTACATTGTTAGGCAAAAACTTTCTTTACTTTTCCATTTTCCCAAACTGCAAGCGGACGCCCGTCTTTTTTATGCTGGGCAACAACCTGTTTAACTGCTTTTTTCATAGCCGCTTCAGCCTTATCTTGAATGGTCATTCTCTTCTTCATAAATCAGCTCCCGCTTTCTTAATAATTTTTCTAAATAAATCCTTATCAATCAAATCAATGTGCGAATTTTGTTTTCGAGCAATAAGCTTTGGTTTGGACTGCTCATTATTGAACAACATCCATTGATCTGCCAACAAGCGATAATTTTCAAAAAACTTTTTCATACTTCTATCAAAACGTCGTTTTATATCCACGATCGGAACATTATGCCCTCCTTGCGCCACTCTATCTTTTATGCGGGCAATCGCAAGTTGTGAACTAGGTATCCACAAAAAGTAAATATGAATTTGGTACCCTTTTCTGAATATTCCCTAATTTGATCTAATACAAGTTTACCAGACTTTATTGCGACTTGCTGCGGTGAAAACGGCGACAATCCCGCGGCGATAAGATCAGCATTAATAAACCTATCACATTTTGCATAACTTGGTAAAAATGTCCTTGCAAATGTTGTCTTTCCAGACCCATTAGGTCCGGCAATTATATAAACATTCTTATTCATCGAAACTCATTATACATCATAAAAACATATCCTGAAAGTACTAGTAATAAAACATAACACTTCCCGACATTAAATTGTTTCCCCGTTTAGGACTCGAACTTTGATAGTAGAGCGATTAGGGCGGTTTCTGTTTTTAGTATTCGTTTTCCCAGGGAGATCTCTGTAAAACCTATCGAGATCAGTTTTTCTATTTCGTATGTGATGAATCCGCCTTCGGGGCCTATGGCTATTGTAGTCGGTTTGTTTTTGAGTATAGGACAAGGATCAGTTGAGCCGGGATGGGCCAGGATTGCCTTTTTTCCTTTAATAATACCGGGGAGTTTATCTTCTACAAATATCTTAAAAGATCTGCACAAAGTAACTTCAGGCAAAATTGTATCTCTTGCCTGCTCTAGTCCCAGTATAAGCTGCTTTTTTATCTCACTCTCACTAAGTGCCGGGCTTTGCCAATAACTTTTTTCTACAAGATTGGCGTTTATTAGAAATATTTTTTTAACGCCCAAGGTCGTAATGTTTTGTAACAATCTTTTAATAACCTTAGGCCTGGGAAGCGCAACAACAACATTAACCGGCAATGCTCTAGGAGGATCTTCGGTGAGCGAAACTTTAAGTTCAACATGGCTTTTATCAATGTAAATAATTTCCCCCGTCCCCATCTTCCCGCCAAGTTCCCCGCATTTAAGCAGGTCGCCAACTTTAGCTGAAAGCACTTCTTTAATGTGCGTAAATCTGCGCCCTGCAATACGAACAGCATTGCTTTCATTTACAAAATCTTTTTTCTCAACAAGAATAATATTCATAACTCAATCATCTTTTCACTTTCACTCGCCCAAGGGAAAAATATTTTTGGGTGACGCGGTGGAAACTTTGTGGGTTTTGTAAAAACCCACAAAGTTGGAACGGCGGCAGGACCCAAAAATATTTTTCCCGGACGTAACTCTATATTTTAATGAACATTAACAACGAGCGTGTCAGTTAGCGCCAGCCACTCTATGATCAATTTTTTAAGCTTGATTGTATGTTGTATTTTATTGAACCTTGCCTGATCCAAGCGATTAACTTCGTCTATAAAGTTATTCAGGACTATTTTACCGTAAGAGTAGTTGATCGTATCGTCATTAACTATAGCCTCGGCTACATTTATTTTTTCATCGGCTATTTTTATTAACTCTTTTTCTTTTTGTATTTCTTCATCAATATTTCTCAACCGAACATAAATAATATCATGCGTGTTCTCATTGCTTAATGCCTGTTTTCTTGAAGATATTTTTGATACCTCAAGCTCTGCCCTTTCTACTTCGCCCGGAAAAGGATATTCGATAGATATCCCCATAAATGCTTTTTTATCGTCTTTTTCCATGTAGCGGTCAGTTGCTGTTACATCAAATTCACCGTAAATATCGACTGAAGGCAGCAGTTGATTGGCATATTTATTTACTTCGAGTTTGCTTTTTTTCTCAAGCATATCAAGGATCCTTGTTGTTCTTGATGTTTCCCTGAATTTTGCATAATCACTTTTTAGATCTATCTCCGTGCCTTCGAACTTATCCCCCATTCCCGGGATAATTTGGACATCTTCAGTTAACCCCAGACTTTTTCTTAATAAATTAGCATTCTCTTTATGTTTGCTTCTGAGCTCAACAAGGTCTTCTTGTTTTGTCATAACCTGTATCTTTACTTTATTTACATCAACCGGCAAAGCAATATTATCTTTTTCTCTTTTCTTTACGTTTTCCAAAAGCTTAACATTTTCATTATATGAATTTTCCGCTGTTTTAAGATTTTCATATGATTCATACCAATCATAGTAAAGCAGCACAATTGAAGCTAGATATGTTTCATACGCTTCTATGATCTGATATCCCGCGACATCAACTTCAAGACCTATGATCTTATCGAGCAGCCTTGTCGCATATCCAAAAGCGTTCCGTGCTACAGGCTGAGATATTTTTATGCTGTACTCAGAACTGACCGAACCCCTGTCATTATTAGAAGTAGTAACATATCCCCCGGAAACTTCAGTTCCCGTAGAAGGAAAAAGTTTACTTAGAGAAATATCATATTCCGGCTCTTCTTTTTCGGTTTCAACAAAAAGGTTATACTCACTTTTAAGCGATAATACGAAATCTCTTGCCGGCAAGCCTAAAGCTTTTTGATAAGCTAAGCCCAGCTCATCTATAAGTATCACCTCGAATTCTTTATCTTCTTTACAGGCTCCAATTATAAACTCATCTAAAGAAACCGGTGTTTCTATCCCATACGCAGTAGCGGCAAAAGAAACTACGAATATAACTACTGATAACATAAGATTTTGTTTTATTGTCTTCATGAAATAATTATCCTGTTATTTTTTTATTTTGATCCACAAAGTTTTATAAAAACTGTACACACAAGGGACCATTACAAGTGTTATAAGCGTACTGAATAAAAGCCCCCATGAAAGCGCTAACATCATTTGCGATAACATACCGTCATATCCGGCCCACCCGTAAGCCGTAGGTATTATCCCGACAAATGTCGTTATGGTCGTTAAAAGCACTGCCTTTAAGCGGGTTTTTGATATAGCCGCGATCGCAGTGTTAATATCAGCTTCTTTCGTCTTCCCGCACTTAAATTCCTCATCCAGTTTAGTGAGCATAATTATAGCGTCGTTAACCACTACTCCAGATAAACCGATAACTCCTATTACGGCAAAAAATCCGTACATGCTTATACCATGCAGATGAAAAGCTATAATTACACCGACGATACCGAAAGGTATAGTAAGCATTATTATCAAAGGTTTAACCAGCGAATTAAATAAAATAACCAATATTAAATACACCAGTAATAACGCCATTATTATGGCATTATTAAAATCTCTGCCCGATTCTCTGGCATCAAGAATCTCTCCTCTAAATTCCAAAACCGATGTAGGATATTTGGCTTTCAGTTCCGGAAAAATATTTTTTTCAAATTTTTCCGCGATTTCAAGAGGCGTTATATTTTTTCCCGGAACTAAATCCGCGAAAAT
The DNA here is from genome assembly GCA_015231715.1 of Candidatus Omnitrophota bacterium. The sequence continues at coordinate 7,646 of JADGBB010000036.1, read as the reverse complement.
GCTTGTTACCCTTTTCATGCCTTCTCTATTAATGGAATCCGGGCCTTTTATTTCTTCGAGATAAATAAGATCTTTAAGCGGTACCAGGTACTGCCCTTTATTTTCAACGGGCAGATCAAATATCTTGTTTATATCGTCTTTCGCTTCAGTAACAACCGTGAACCTGACATAAACAGGCTCGGAGTCGCCTGAAAATTCATATAAGACAGTCCCTTCAAGCGCGGCTCTTAAAGTTTTAGCTATATCTTTAGGATTGATCGCTAATCTTCGTATCTTATCCCTGTTCAGTGAAATTGAATATTCATCAGTATAAATAGGCCGATCAACTTCGACATTGACAAGACTACCCGACTCATTCATTTTAGCCGCTAGTTCATCCGCAAGCTGAAATCTTCTGTCATTATTTGTTTCTTTTACGAGTATTTCAATAGGACTAGAACTATCCTGTCCCTGCCATGTCTTACTAATGCGCAATTTACTTATTGCCTTAAGATCCTTGATCTTTTCGTTCCATTCCTCAACAAGTTTATCGGCAGATTTATTCCTCTTTTCTTTCGGCAGTATTTCTATTCTCATCCTGAAAGTATTTTCTTTAGCGGCTGCGCCTCTTCGTGACTGCGCGATATCGTTTCTAAAACCCACAACTTCTTTCCCTAAATAATCCTGCAAAACTTTTTCTAAAGGCTGCACGAGCTTTGCTGTCTGATATTTAAGCGTCCCGGGAGGAGTTTCGGCGGAAAGATTGATCTCCCGTGTTTCTTCGTCAGGGAACATAACAAACTTCATTTTATCCGCGGCAATTTTCCATGCCCCCGATATAAGTATCAGAAAAATGATAAATACTATGACCTTGTGTTTCAAGACCACATTTAAAGCATTTTCATATCCTGACTCCATTTTATCTATCCATTTTCTATTATCATGATCATCTTTTTTTCTAACCGGGCCAAGTGACATATGGCCGGGCAAAATAAAAAGAGCTTCAAATAAACTTCCTCCAAGCATAAGAAATATTATCGGAGGAATAAAGCTGACCATAGAACCGAACCGTCCGGAAAAAAAGAATAGAGGAACAAAAGCCACGCATGTTGTCAAAATGCTCGATATTATCGGAAGAAAAACGAATGAAGTCCCGCGGAATGACGCCTCTTCTTTTGACAGCCCGGTTTTTTGGAGTCTATTTATGTGCTCTGATACCACAATAGCATCATCAACAACCATACCCATGACTATTATTATTGCGGCTAATGTTATGTTATTTACGGTATAACCCAGCATCAATCCGCCCATAAGCGCAAAACAGAAAGTGAACGGAATACCGGCAGCTACCCATAACCCGGACTTTAGATCCATAAACAAAAAAAGCGATAGTACTATAAGAATAAATCCTATCGCTCCGTTAATGCTGATAAGGCTGAGTCTGTTCCTGACATCAAAAGACTCATCGTCCAAAAGCAGCAGCTCAATATCATTATCTTTAAGGACATTATCGTTATAATTTTTCACAACTTTTTGCACAGCGCTTACTGCGTCTATAATTCCGTATCCGGAATTTTTGCTTATGTTAAGAAATATCCCTTCATGGCCGTTGATCTTCAGAACTGTTTTAACCTTTTCATATCCTCTATCGACTTCTGCAAGATCGCCTACCCTTATAATGTCGCCCTCAAACCCGCCCTGAACGCTCATTTCATTTATTTTTTCCACGGTATTAAGCTCGGCTGACAAAGTAACTTTGGGTTCGGATATGCTTTCAATATTACCGGCAGGCTGTCGAACATTGCCGTTTTTTATCTCGTCCATAACCGTGCTGAACGGGATATTGTATTCTCTTAGTTTTTCGGGCAGTATCCTAATTTGTATTTCGTCCTTTAGGTACCCTCTGCGGGAAACGGCACTTACTTCTTTTAAATTTTTAAGCTCATCTTCGACGGCAATCGCGTATGTCTGTAGTTTTTCACGGGATTCTTTATCGAGGATATCAGTGCCTTTATAAAGTATTCCAACATCGATAATTGCTTTTCTTGAGGTTTTAAATACGCGAACGATCGGATCGTCAATAATATCGTCAGGCAGATCTACGGCAAGTACTTCATTCCTGATTTCAGTTATAACCGATTCCTTATCAGGATGGTTTTTTTCTATTTCGGCCGTAACAGTGCAGTTACCGGCGCTTGTAGAACTTGTAATTTTTTGAACGCCGTCAACATTACTAACGGCTTCTTCTATGGGTTCTGTAACATAATATTCTACATCTTCAGTAGAAGCACCTGGATAATTAGCGCTTATTCTGACTGTATCAAACGTTATGTCAGGCAATTCTTCTTTAGGCAGATTTATCCAGGATAAAACACCTCCGACAATAACACTTATAAAAATAAGATTAGCTAAAAGGTGTCTTTTAATGAAAAACTTTATTATACTATCTTTCATATGCCCGATATTTTACCATTAAGTATCCAAATAATGAAATTCTTTTAATATTAACAAACATATAACAAACATAATCTACAAAAAGTTCCATCATTTAAAAATAAATACAAATTAAGATTACGTACCGAAAAATTTTTCGGGTCCTGCCCCAGAAAAAAATCATCACATATTTGAAAATTTCCCTGTTATTTTCATCAAACAGGTGGAGACACTTCATGGATGTGTAAAATATTTTTATCCGTATGGCGGGAAATTTTAAAATATGTGCTGCTTTTTTTCTGCGTCACCCCAAAATTTTTTAGTACACTTCATTTTTGTTGAGTACGTTCGTTAGCCTTTTAGAGAAGTTTGGTCAAAGAACTACATAACGTGGGGCTGTGATTCTTCGCCTTCGGCTCAGAATGACGTTAAGGGAAAGCCGTCATCCTGAGGAGCAAAGCGACGAAGGATCTCAGCCCATCACATGTCGAGCTAGGATGAGTCTGTTATCCCATTTTCTGACTTTAGGGGTTATAGGTATTTTTCTGTTCTTTTTTGACAATTACCAGTCCCGATGTCGAATGCTACGAAAAGCAGCGAAGCTGCTTGGAGAAGCGTGAGTCATCGGGGTCAAAAAAGAGCAGAAAAATGCCGTTGTTTAACCCCTGTGTCAGAAAATGGGATAACAGACTCATCCGTACTTGGCGTAATATTCCGAATGTTAATTCAATTTCGAATTTTTGTTATATAATAATTCTACTATGAAACAACCATTCTTTTCAGTTATCGTTCCAGTTTACAACAGAGAAAGATTTATAGACAAATGCTTACAGTCCATACTAGATCAAACTTTCGATGACTTCGAGATCATTGTTGTTGATGACGGTTCTTCTGATAATACTAAATCTATAATTACTACTTTCAATGATGCGCGAATAAAATATCATTATTACGAACATTCCGGTGTTTCTTCAGCAAGGAACAAAGGCTTGCATCTTGCTTCAGGCAAATTCATAGCTTTTCTTGATTCAGATGATTGGTGGAAACCTAATAAACTGCAAAAAGGAATAAACTATATAAATAACTTCCCGGAAATAAAAATATTTCACACCGAAGAGATCTGGTATAAGAACGGTGTACTTTTTGATCAAAAGAAAAAACACAAAAACCCGGATGGTTTTGTTTATAAAAACATTCTTCCTTTATGCTGCATAAGTATGTCGACTATAATCATGGAGCGCTCTGTCTTTAATGATATCGGATATTTTGACGAGACTCTAGAAGCTTGTGAAGATTACGATCTTTTTCTGCGCGCAACATCAAAATATAAAGTTAAACTAATATCTGAACCGCTTACACTCAAAGACGGCGGCAGGCCTGATCAACTTTCCTTCAGTATCTGGGGACTTGATAGATTTAGAATAAAAGCCCTACAAAAAATGCTGAATTCAAAAGACCTGGACAACGATCTTCGTGACGCAACAATAAAAGAACTCCAAATAAAATGCGCTATCTACACTAAAGGCTGCCTAAAGCACGGCCGTTCGGCCGAAGAATATACAAACTGCAAAATTTAAACTCTATCATCGTCAAGCTAGGATGAGTCGATTATTCCTTTAAATTTTGAATTTTGTTTTACCATTGCTAACTCCATAAGCACAAAAAAAGCCGGATGCTTTTCGGCATCCGGCTTTTTTAAAACAATAATAATTTTTAAGCTTTACCTGCTGATCCTAGAACGTTTTCGTTTTTGTGCTTATACATTTTAATTAAGGCAACTCTTGCCGGGCCCAAATACTGTCTTGGGTCAAAATGTCCAGGATTATCGGTAAAATGTTTTCTTATAGCTGCTGTCATCCATAATCTTCCGTCTGAATCAATATTAACCTTGCAAACAGATGATTGAGTGGCTTTTCTTATTTGCGATTCAGGAATACCTACTGAATTTTTAAGTGCTCCGCCGTTCGCATTGATTATTTTTACAGCTTCCGTAGGAACTGAAGAAGACCCGTGAAGAACAATAACAAATCCGGGAATCCTTTTTTGTATCTCATCCAAAATATCAAATCTCAACGCCGGCGGTATATAAACACCTTCATCGTTCAATGTACATTGTTCAGGTTTAAATTTATTTGCTCCATGTGAAGTGCCTATGGAAATAGCTAACGAATCAACGCCTGTTTTGCTTACAAAATCTTCTACTTCTTCAGGTTTTGTGTATGTAGATTTTTCCGCAACAACGTCATCTTCTATTCCTGCCAACACTCCTAGTTCCCCTTCTACAGTAACATCATATTTATGAGCATATTCAACAACTTGTTTAGTTAATTCAATGTTCTTTTCATAAGGATGATGTGAACCGTCGATCATAACAGAACTGAATCCTGAATCCACGCAGGATTTACATAATTCAAATGTATCGCCGTGATCCAGATGTAAAGCCATGGGTACTTCTTTGAGGCCTTTTTCTTTAGCCATAGCTTTCATCATCTCAACAGCACCTTGACCCATGTACTGAAGAAGAGTCTGATTCGCATATTTTCTTGCACCGGAAGAAACCTGCATAATAACAGGTGAAGAAGTTTCTACACAAGCTTCTACAATCGCCTGTATCTGTTCCATATTGTTGAAATTATATGCCGGAATAGCATATTTACCCGCCATTGCTTTAGCGAACATATCTCTTGTGTTCACTAGTCCTAAAGTTTTGTATGATACCATATTACTCTCCCTTTCTTTTATTGTTCCATTACAACATTATATTTTGCACCAATCACATTCTATCAATATTAACGATTAATACAAGAAAAAAATAGGTTGGCATTATTCAGAATGGCTGACTGAAACCCATTTATATATTTTATCTCCCGCTCTAACCCGCCCGGGCACTTTAACAGCTACCTTTTCGCCCTTAACCGCCAGCTTGATCTTTATATGATCTTTTTCTATCCGGTTTACCTTAAATACAAATGCTTCTGTCTTATCTCCGGTAACGATAACTTCATCATTAATTTTCAATCCCGTGTTCTGCACCAATATCTCGGCTACTTCGATTTTATTAAAATATTTTTTTATAATATAAACTTTTTCTTTTTTATGCCCCATGCCTTTACTTATCCACCCGGCAGGTTTTCCTTCATAAAAACCCTTAGAAAAACCTCTGTTATAAACTTGAATAAGTTCTTCTTTAAAATCTTTTTTCTTTTTTGCATCAAGTGTTTTATTGGAATGTGAATCAATAGCTTCCCTATACACTTTTGTTACAACTTTTACATACTCGCTTGACCGTATACGTCCTTCAATTTTAAAAGCATCTATCCCTGCATCTATAAGTTCATCAATAATCTCTACCGAACAAAGATCTTTTGGGCTCAAAACATAATCTTCACCTAAAACATATTCCGCCTCGGAATCCATATCGATTATTTTGTACTCTCTTCTGCAAGGCTGCAGACATTCTCCACGGTTAGCTGATTTCCCGAATGTAAGTTCCGACATAAAACATCTGCCTGAAACGCTGACACACATTGCGCCGTGAATAAATATCTCTATCCCGCAATCAAGTGCATCTTTACGCTTATTCTTAATTATTTTTTTTATATCCGAAAGACTGCATTCTCTTGCCAAAACAACTCTTTTAACACCTAGAGAGGCATAACTTTTTAAAGCTTCATAGTTAGAAACACTTGCTTGAGTAGAAAGATGAATATTAAGCCCCAGCTCTTTAGCCATCATTAATACAGCATGATCCCATAGAACAACAGCGTCAACTTGAGCTTTTTTTGCTTCCAGAAGTATTTTTTTTACAAGTTTTAGATCTTTCTCATAGATAATAACATTTAATGCTAAATACCCTTTTTTTGAATTGTCATGCAGATATTTCATTATCTTTTTGATCTCTAAAAGATCAAAATTTCCGGCCCCGTGACGCATGTTAAGACCTTTAACACCGAAGTATACACTGTCACAACCGGAAGATACTGCGCTTTTTAGCGAACTCCAGTTACCTGCGGGAGATACTAGTTCCGGGATATGCATTACCGCTATTCTCCGCGTATCATGGTGAGCATCATTTTGAATTTTTCCGTGGCTTCAACGGAATGAGGTATATTTGCCGGCATTATTATTAATTCACCTTTCGAAACTTCGTATGCTATAGAGTCAATAACTACTTTGGCCTGGCCGTCAAGAATTTGTATCACTGCATCGAAAGGAGCTGTATGTTCACTCAAAGATTCGCCTTTATCAAAAGCAAATAAAGTTATTGTCCCGACTTTTCTATTTACAAGAGTTTTGCTTACGACCGAACCTTGAGAATATTCAACACCTTCGGATAATTTTAAATGAGTAATATTCCCCACAGCCTATCCTCTCATCAAACGATCGATCTTAGCAGCTAAAATAAAATCGTTCTCACTCAACCCGCCGATGGAATTTGTCAATAATGTCAACGTAACTCTATTGTATGTCACAAATATTGCCGGATGATGTCCTTCTTCTTCAGCCAAGTCAGCTATCTTATCAACAAAATTTATCGCTTCCCTAAAACTTGAGAACCTGAAATCTTTTGATAGTTTTATGTTATTAACCAAAGTCCACCCGTCAATATCTTTAATATATTGATCAGCAATCTCCCTGCACATTGGTATGAGATCCGCTATTTCACAAGAAGTGCATTTTTTGTTTTCAAGTACGTTATTACTCATAATATCCACCATCCTTTATTTTACCTATTAAGACTTTTTATTTAAATTCATTATTTTTGAATTAAATGTTTCCATAATTGTTTTATATTTATGCGGATCAGGTTTTGTATACCATTCATTGACTGTTTTCAAAGCCGGTTTATCATTAGGGCTAAAGCTTGTATCATATGTACCAGAAACAAAAGCTTTTGTCCTCCACACCCACCAGTACATACCATAAAACCACTCTTTATCCCAAAAAGTTTCGAGTGCCGCCCTGTAACAATATTCCTGCTGCTTTAGATCCACTCCGCCTTCAGCATCATGTCCCCATGGTTCACGGGCAGTTCCTTCGCAGCTTTTATACCCTATCTCAGGGAATATAACCGGCTTGCCGTGTGTCTTTTGCCACTCTTCTATTTCAAGCATCCATTTATTCCATGTTGACTTGATCTCTCCGTAAGAAGGTTTTTCTTTTTTAGATAGAGGGAAATACGCCGAAATGCCCGCATAATCTAGATATCCCCAGAACTTGATCTCTTTGTATTC
>JADGBB010000035.1 GCA_015231715.1 Candidatus Omnitrophota bacterium | reverse complement strand
CGGGAACAGCAAGGATCTCATCAAAAACATTCGTTGTATTTCTATTCACAAAATCTTCATATCCGTCAAAATCCTCGTTCCCTTCTCCGTAAAACTCAATGTATATAAGCACCGAAACACCGTCAGCACTCGGCCCGTTGAAACTTATAAGATAAGTTCTCTCGTCGCCGTAATACGGATCATTATCTGTCCTATCCCATCCTTCCGGTGTCGGGCAAACAAAATAACCGACCACTATTCCTAGTTTTTCATGTTCAGCATGCAAATCGGGAACAAATAAAAATCCTGCGAAAATAACTGCTATCGATAAACAACACTTTATCAACAAAAACCTCTTATTTTTTTTCACCATTTCTCCTTAAGGATCTCATCCCTCTTAAGTTGATATTCATTTTCAGATATCAGGTTGTCTTTTTTGAGATCTTCGATCTCTCTTAATCTTACCGAAAAATTATCTTTTTTTTCTGTGTTCTCATTTTTTATCTCAGCTATCTGAAAATCACCTTTATTTATGAGCTGTAATGCTTTCACGCTATGAAGTATGATCGAAACGCATCCAACAACCCATATTAAAGCAAACATCACGACAAACGGCTTTGCTTCGCCCTCAGCAATAAACACAAACATTAATCCAAAAGGCAAAAACAATATTCCTAAAACTATCTGTGCGATAAACATTGTGCGCATAGGCGGCGGGGTTTTTATAAACACTTTATCGGCCATTCTTTCGAACCTCCTGTTTACAATTTCGAAACACATTATACTATGCAATCCATTTTATTTACAATAGAATGTTTTAAAGGGTCAGGGCTAGACTGTAGACATTTTGTTAACGATCGTAGTGTTCTTTCTGTTGTGATTTGCAGCTATCTTTGCGATAACTTCTTCGTAAGTGAGATCTTTGGCGTTTGCCTGTCTTCGAAAACCGCTATCTGGGCTGATATCGGGATTGGGGTTAACGTCAAGAACGTATATGACGCCGTTCTTTTCACGGAGGTCCACTCTGAAATACCCCGAACACCCTAAAAGTTTTGCGGCTCTGTGGCTTATATCTATTACATCTTTTCTGTATTCAGGATCTGTCTCATCAATGATGCGCGGCATAAAATTTTCATATTCGGGAGAATCTTCCGCCCACTTGCCGTTGAAATTAAGAAAGCTGTCTTTTTCCGGATAACCGGCATAATTTAAAGCCGATATCCCTACAAGCTCAAAATTGTCACCGCCAAAAAAACCGACATTATATTCTATTCCCGGAATAAATTCTTCAACTAAAAGACCCTCGGAAAAATCAGAAAGTTTTCCATTAACACTTTCCTTTAACGATTCCATATCAGGAGCATATGATTTCGTGCAAATTCCAAGACTTGCGTCCTCAAATGCGGGTTTAACAAAAAATGGGAATACAGGGTCTATTTCGGACAATTCAGAATGGTCTTTTATTATAGCTCCGTATGGAGTGTTAATCCCGTGTCTTGTCAGTATCCTTTTTGTTTTATCTTTATCAAGACATGTTCTAAGTGCGGCTGATCCGTTCCCTGTGAACTTTATATTTTCCTGTTCAAGCATATGAACGAAATCCGCTTCTGATCCTGCTCTTCCGGGGAACCCTTCGAAAAGATTGAAAACAAAATTCGGTTTAAGTAATTTTAATTTTTTTAGAATAATTTCTTTTGATCGGATAAATTCGTTTTCTATAATGTCAAAACTTTTCGCGTCGTATCCGCATGATAATAAAATATCAATTATGGCAGATCTGCATTTATTTATGACAGTTATTTCTTCGGATGTATAGTCGCCTATTCCTGCTACTACTACTGCTCTGGTTTTTTTTAAATTTTTATTTTCCTTTTTCATTGGTATAACAATATTACATTATTTTTTCCGAACTGACAAATTTTATCTTTGTTTCAAACCGCTCAAAACATTTAGCTATAACATCATCAATTGACGCTCCGTTTTCAAGCAAATACTCAAAACACAAAATAATTAGGTCCCCCGTTTCAATCAAAGAATGTTTATCTTTTTTATCATGCAGTTCTTTTATTTCAACCGAATGTTTCCCGATCATCTCCAAAAGCCTGTCGGCGTGGTCTTTTCCAGTGGCACGATTGTATTTTTCCGACAGCTTATGTATGCCTTCAATTCTTTCTGCCGCATTAGCTTTTATTACACCTTTCATTGTTTTTTCCTTTTGTGAATATTTTTATTTTTATGCTTTAACAAGCGCCTCCAAAACAAGCTTGTTGTACAGCGTTAATTTATTTAGTATTTTATCTGATTCCGGCAATACAAGCATCAAACTATGGATATCTTTGATCCTACCACTCAATAAATCATTTATTAAATTCCGGTTAGATATCATTTTGTATTGTTCCGCCATAATAGCAACTGACATCTTATACTTGGAAAGCAATTCATTCTGTTCCACATCTTCGGGAAGAGCAGATACCGAGAATGCGATATTTAGCATCCCAACTATTCTGAGAAAATACTCATTAACTTTTCCGGATTCAAGTTTCACATCTATCGTGCCTTTTCCCAACACATCACCTTTTTTATTCTGCCTATATACACCCAACAGCGGATTATTCAAAGCTTTTGAATTATCACACCCCAGAACTTTTATAGTAAGATTCAAGTTTGAGCCTATAAGCTTTGAGTATTCGCGAATAATTTGTTCCTGTTCCTTTGATATTCGCGATCCGTCAAACCTTATTATATATTCCTGTTCCTCTTCCAGGGCGGAATATATAATATAAACTTTAGCAAGATCTATATCAACCGCATATCCCGCGGGAAATGAAATGTTTTTCAGGTCCACTTCAGCAGCCCCGCCAGTTACGCCCGTAACAAATGCCTGCGCCTCATTCTGAGGTGATGTCTTTTCTCTAACGCCTTCATGCCCCGCCATATCCTCAACAAATTGTGAAGCAAGCATTTTGTTGCCCCATTCCGTTTTTTGTGATGTGAACCCATGTTTACCGTTAGCTTTCGTCCTAAATTCAATATCCATTATTTTGTATATCTCGTTCGGTAATTGTCCATCTTCAGGAAGCCATCTGCCGTTCGGAATATCGGCAACAGCCTGCGAAGTTTCACCTAACCCCATCGGCACTATTTTTACAGCGAGATTCCCTCTTTGTGCTTCGCCTATCACCGCGGCATCCCCTCCTAAAAGCTCTCCATCCGTAAGAAGAAACACTATCCGACGATATTTTTTGTCGCCTTTAACATTCCTCTCTACTGCTGATTTTACAGCCTCAGCTGCGTTCGTCCCACCCCTTCCTAACGTATGCACGTCTTTTATTATCTGAACTTTATCTTTAAGCGTTATTTTTTTACTTGAATATTCTCTGATCGGGATACACTCCGTGTTTGAAAATCCAACAACTTCGAATAAAATATCTTCCGGCCAGTCCTGCATCGATTCCAAAAGAACGATAAGCCCCTTCATTGCCTCTTCTATTCTGTTGCCCGAATGCATGCTGCCACTCATATCCACTACAAAAGATATTTTGAAAAACATCTTGTTGCTTCGCTGAATATCTTTAAACACTCTGTATTCGCCGGCGATAACTCCAGGCAGTTCATTTTCGTCAATAAACCCTTCTTCCCTTAACCGGCGAACGCGTTTTTTCTTTTCTTCCATTTTAATTTTTCTCAGATTATTTTTAAGTGTTTTAGCCTGACCGGATACCTCATTGTAATATTTTTGATAGAATTGATAATCCTCCTCAGACACACCTTCTCGTTTAAGATAATCCTCATGCCCTATTCCCGCTCCGGAACCGGCCGCCGGCCCGGATCCATTTCGAGCGTCTTCGATTTTTTCTCTTATTCCTTCCTTCTCCTCAAAAACTTTTTTCAAACCCTCCATCTCGCCTCGTTCAGCATCGATCTTTGGTCCAAGTGCTTCATTGTTTGTTTCTTCGGCCAAACGCATCTTCTTACGAATTTTTTCCCTAATTTTTTCTTTTTCGGAATCCGTTAAGCTATCCCATTTTTTCTGTATTTTTACTTTGATACTATCCTTTATTTCCTCTGGCATCATCTCAATAGGGATCGGCCGTCCATCTGTATCTTTTCCCTTTTTATTTTCATCAGTGTCAAAATCTATCTCCATGTTGTCTATCATTTTCTTCAACATTTCGTCGTTCTTCATCTGTTCTTCGGACCTCGTTACAAGTTTTTTTACTTCCGGCCAGATGTCTCGATACACAATTGATGCCATATCCCCTGTGGTCGTGGCATGAACGATCTCCTGACATTTTTCTCGCAATTCCGAATAGGCTTCAAGAAGCACTTTATCAGTCACTAGTGGATGCAATTCACCGTACATCCAGTCATGGACTACCATTAACCCAAATTGTATATGGATCGGATTATTTCTGTTGAAATTTATGCGCGCTTCATTAATATTATCAAATTTTGTGGGGTAAAACTTGTTGTATAATTTATTCAGTGGTATTTTAAGACCTGGAAGCCGTCTTACACCGTTGTCGTTCACGCGCGGATCTTCATGTGCGTTGATCAGCCAGGTAAATGCACCTTTGAGATCTTTTTCTTCAACATTATCAATAGCCTTACTCCACGCATCTTGATCCGTATAAAGCAAATGAAATATCTCATGCCCGGTTATTGCCAGAGGTACATCTTCGTCTTTTTCTCTGAGATCGTTCTTGATGTATTGAATAACATGTATTTCACCTCGTTTAAAAACTCTCCATGTCGGACGTGGATTCAAAATATCCTCTTGGCATATAGGCTTCCATTCTTCCATTTCTATCGGTTGATGCGACAAAATTCGCGCTAGATTATTCAAAATATTTATTCCTATCACAAAAGGTTCATTTTCGTTCCCTCCCATAACACTGTAATTAGTAGCCATAGACATTATTCCATAAGACGGTATTAACCCTTTTGGTAAGGATATGCCGTCTATATTCAGCATATTATTTAATTCGTCGTCTGTGATATTAACTTCACTTATATCGCCTTCAAGCATCAATTTTAATGCGAGCGTATTGAGTCTATCTTCGTTTATATCCCAAATACGAATGCCTCGCCCATCACTACCCGATAGCATCTTCCCATCGGGAGTTAACGCAATAGCTCTTATCCATCCACTATTATCTTTTATAATCTTTACTTTCCATTTCTCTATATCCCAAATACGGATTGTTTCATCCCAACTTCCTGATATTATTTTTCCATCGATGGTTGATGAAAGAGAACTCACAGTCTCTGTATGCCCTTTCAGAATTTTTACTTTCCCGCTCTCAATATCCCAAATACGTATGGTCTTATCACTACTTGCTGATACTATCTTCCCATCCGATGTTAGTGCTAATGATTTAACTCCACTTTTATGCCCTTTCAGAATTTTTACTTTCCCGCTCTCTATATCCCAAATACGAATTGTTTCATCCCAACTTCCTGACACTATCTTCCCTTCGCTGGTTAGGTTAATAGACTGTACCTCACTTTTATGCCCTTTAAGTATCTTGCCTTTCCCGCTCTCTATATCCCAAATACGGATTGTTTTGTCATTACTTCCTGATATTATCTTCCCGTCGAGGGTTAATGCCATACACACCACCTCTTCTGTCTGCCCTTTCAAAATCTTTACTTTCCCTTTCTCTATATCCCAAATACGTATTGTTTTGTCATTACTACCTGATATTATTTTCCCGTCGGTGGTTATTGCTAAAGAACTTACCTGGTGTGTATGACCTTTAAGAATCTTTACTTTCCCGCTTTTTATATCCCAAATACGGATGGTATTATCACTACTTCCTGATACTATATCACCATCTGGGGTTAATGCGAGAGCTAAGGGACTGTTTGTATGGCCTTTCAATGTATTTTCAAGTTCCGATACTAGAAATTCACGTTCATCTATCTTTTTAATTTGCTCTTCTGTTATTTCAAAATTATCGTTTTCCGGATTAAATGTTGTTTCTTCAATAATTCCGGATTCAGGATTTTCACCAACTGGCATCTTTTTATCAAAAATTCCAACCTCTTCTTCGGTTATATTTTCTTCTTCTATATTTTCTGTACCGATATTCTCCCACGGCGATATTTCTATATTTGCTCTCATCAAGTCGTATGTCTTGAACACCTTATTAACCGTCTCCTGATATTCTTCGGATATATACCTTAAGTTAAATACTCTATACAACTCAGCATAGACCGAATCATTTGTATATTCGTTCAAATGTTCAACTACATTTACTAGCCCTCTTGTTGAAAATGGCTTAGGGATCTCTCCTCTTTTGTATGCCGCTCTTAGATCGTTCGCGGCTCTGACTAATCGGACAATCAAGTCGGTTTCAACTTTAGGCGCTATTGATTTTAAATATTCTACTTCTTCCTCTTCCGGCAGATAATCCACATAATGCATTAAGAATCTGTCTTCCAGCTCGCTCGATAATTCACTGCCCGCGTAAGCGCCGGTTGGCGGGTTCATTAGGGCTATCACTCTAAAGTTTTCATGCGCTTTAAGTCTTGTTCCGTCTGGCAGTGTCATTTCTTTGAATTGCAATAAATTATTTAGTACTGATAGCACTCCTCTTGGCGCGCGGTCGATTTCGTCTAGGATCAGCCATCGTCCTTGTTTCATGGCTTCAACAAGGACTGACGGCACCCATTTTGTTTCTCCATTTATAAGTACCATTCTTTCGGTTAGGTCTCGGACGGTGGTTTCTTCGTTCATTGATAATATTTCTATCGGCTGGTTTATTCTATGTGCCATTTCATATATTACTGAATTTTTGCCTGTGCCTCGTTCTCCTACTAAAAGAACGTTCTTTTTCATTATAAGATCTTTTGCTATGCGTTTCATTAAACGTTTTGTTGTCGGTGCGTAATATTCTATTGTTTTTGGCGGGATCTTATCACGATTAATTTTTAATTCGTCTTGTTGAATGGCAGCCACTTGTTCCGGCGCTTCCTCTGCAACATCACTATTAAATGCCCCGGCCACTCTAAAAAAACGATTGCCTGATACAAGAGCGTCATTTATGACATTCCTCCGCATTTCTGAGTTCCATATTTCCGGACCGAAATATTTATCACCAATCGCGTCTCTATTATTAAAACTCGATAAACCCAAAACTGTCATTTCCAAAGAAAATAATTTTTCGATCTTTTCGGCATGTTTAAATTCTTTGGCCGGAATATCGTCCCTAGTTAGCATACCTTCCTTCAGCAGTATCAGCCATTCAAATGCTAACGCTAAAACATGGTTCACATATAGTTCGTCGGTTAAGTCTATTGATGGTTTTTTAAATTCAGCTAATACTGTTTTTTTTATTTTTTCGAACTTCGCCGGGTCTTTAACAGCAAGCAACTGTAAAACGGCCTCGACATCTTCATGTAATAAAGCGCGAAGGAATGATATATCGTCTTTTACCACATCTGAAGCAACCATGCGCTTACCGCTAGCTAATAAAAGTGCTCTGTCGCCGTTGAACTTTAAAAGCTCCTTCGCGTATTTTGCGGGTTTATTATGAAGGATCTCCATTCCTATGCTGCAATATTCTTTTATCCTTGCATCGGCTTCTAATGCAATTGCCTCATTTTCATTTGATGGGACACATAAAACATTTGAGCTTTGCAATATAGAAAAAATTTTAGCTTTTACGGCAAGATTTTGCGAGGACGGTAGTGTAGAAAGACCAAAACAAAACGTATTGGTCATGAACGCAACCAAGGTAATGATAATTATTGTTTTTTTAAAATTATTTGTCTTAATTGTTTAAATACCTCACGTTTTATTCTTTTAATTATTTTAGCGTCAAAGAAACCCAAAGTCAAGCATGGACAATATAACTTTTTTATCTTTTACTTTAAGGTGATGGAGGTAGTAGGTTTTGTCTATTATAGTTCATTTCATGACATACTTTATAATCAACGCACAGTCAAAATATATCTTATAACAAAAAGTATAGCAAAGATTGTGATGAGAGGGTGTATTTCTTTTTTCTTGCCGGAAAAGAATTTTAGAAGTGCATAAGAAATGAACCCGAAAGATATGCCGTCAGTGATGCTGAACCCGCAGAAAGGCATTACTGTTATCGTCAAAAAAGCATGGATAGCTTCTGTCATATCTTCCCAATCTATTTTTTTTTACACAGCTCATCATCATACAGCCTACCATTATAAGCGCAGGCGCTACCACAGGATAAAATATGTGCCGTTGCCGGTTTTGATCCCGGATCCTATCATTGCGATAAGTGGTCTAAAAAAAAGCGCGCTTATCATTAAAAGTCCTGTAACAATATTCGCGAATCCTGTTCTTTCGCCCTGCATCTCTCCGGAAGCACTTTCCACATAGCTTGTCACCGTCGATGTCCCTAAAATGGATCCTGCGACAGTAGCCGCCGCATCCGAAAAAAGCGCCTGTCTGGCTCTAGGCAATTCATTGTTTTTCATGAACCCCGCTTTTTCGCTGACTCCTATAAGAGTTCCCACAGTATCAAAAAGATCCAGAAAAAAGAAAACAAAAATGAGTTCCAAAAAACCCGCCGTAAATGCGCCTTTAAAACTGAGCTTCATAAAAGTCGGAACGATCGAAGGCGCTTTGCTGACAAACCCATCGTAATTTATCAATCCCGTCACGACGCCGGCAGAGGCAGTTAGTATTATTCCTACAAATATGGCACCTTTAACTTTTCGAACAAGTAAAATTGATGTTACCACAAGGCCAAAAAGCGAAAGCAGTTCAGGAGGTGAATTAAGTTTTCCCAAAGTAACATATATCGCAGGGTCAGCTTTTGTTATCCCCGACTACTCGAAACCAACAAACGTTATCATCAATCCGATTCCGACTGCAATAGCATTCCTTAGAGATACTGGCATTTCCTTGATTATTTTTTCTCTTATCCCGGCTAAAATCTCGGTTTTTAGATTTGTATCATTCTCTTTAAAACAAAAAAACCGTGAAATTAAATTTAACATGTTCGATCTAACTCCTATTTTTTTGACAAACTGCATTTAGGGCATTGCTGCATTCGGAGAGGTTTTTCTAGTCTGCTTAAGTGAAGCAAATTTTCATCCTGCAGTATTTTTTCTGTCGGTCCGTCTGCGGTTATCCGTCCCTCATGAAGAACAATAGTCCGTTCGCATAGATCCATTGCCATGTCCAGATCATGAGTAGCTATAATTTTAGTGTGTTTAAAAGTTTTCAGCAATTCGATTAAACGTTTGCGTGACATCGGGTCTAAGCTAGAAGTCGGTTCGTCCATAACTAAAATATCAGGCGACATCGCTAAGACTGTAGCAATTGCAACAGCGCGCTTCTCCCCTTGCGAAAGCCTGTACGGCGGTCTTTTTCTTAAATGTATTGCCCCAACTGTTTCCAACGCTTGAACAACTTTAATCTCTACTTCTTCTTTTTCCAAACCTAAGTTGCACGGACCGAATGCTACATCATCAAAAACTGTCGGCATAAATAATTGATCATCGGAATTCTGAAAAACCATTCCTACTGACCGCCGAACAGCATCCAAATTTTTTGCATTCACCGTACAATCTCCTATCCTAACTGTTCCTTCAGTAGTCGACAAATAACCGTTCATATGCAGTAGCAGCGTTGACTTACCGGCTCCATTCTCCCCGACAAGAGCAACCGACTCACCATGAGTTATCCTAAATGATACTCCTTTCAACCCGATTGTCCCATCAGGGTAAGTATAATGCAGATCCTTCGCCCCAACAATATGATGACTCATCTAAAACCACCGATAATAAATTCCCCTAATTTAACAGGGATATTATAAAAACGAAAACCTGAAAATAAGATTATCCATACGATCACAAAACCATAATCTTCTAACCCGCTCTTAAAATTAGTTGTCATGTGAATATGTCCGTCAAATCCGCGACAGCACATAGCACGATAAATGCGTTCAGCTCGATCAAGCGTACGCAACAATAATTGTCCTACAAGCGATATAAAAGTTCTATAGTTCAATCCTCTTCGATTAAACGATCGCACATCTCTCGCCCGTTCCATCCTTTGCGCTTCATCTGTCAGAACAAAAATATACCGATAAAAAAACAACAGCTGCTGAACAAACGGCCGAGGAACGCCAAACTTTGTTAAAGCCTCACAAACATTGTTAAAACCCGTTAATGATACTAAAAGCAGAGCAGAAGTTACAGTTAAAACAAACCTCAAGAGTATAGATATAAAAGATATCCAACCGCCTGAAATACCTATTGTTCCAATATGCACAACGACTTCCCTGTTTATTATAGGATTGAAAATACCTAGTAAGATCGCAAACGGAGAAACTATCAATACCTTCTTAAGTAAATATCCAAAAGGTATCCCGCCGGCTGAAATTAAAAATATCGGATAAATAAAAAATGGGATAAAAGCAAACACTGTATTTTTGTCATAAGAAACCACAGCCATTATAAATAACAAAGTAGTGATCACCTTTGTTCTAGGATCAAGCCTATGCAAAAAGCTATTACCTTCGGCTAAAGTATCCATATAGCCAATATCAAAATAATTTTTTCCTATGTTATTCATAAATTATTAGTTTAAAAAATACTATCTCAAACTTTGCGCTTTTTAAAACCCAGTCCTATCAAGAGTATAGTTAAAAAAGTTAATCCTCCGCCGACTAGCCCTGCTGTTGTCGTCCCAGGATCAACCGCCGGCCATGACGTCTCACCTTTAGTATTTTTAAAACCATAGTCCGGCAAAATAGCTGTTTTTTCTTGAATAGCAACTAAAGAAACATTAATACCGCTTTTACTTTCCAAATCTTTTTTTCCTGATGTTTTAAACATCGCCCATTCCAAACCATCCGGCCGGCTTGATGCAAACCAGCTTAATGCGCCGCCTATGATCACAGCAGCAATTAATAATCCCCAAAGAACTTTTTTTATATTTATCTCGCCGATAGGTTCACTGCGGCTTACAGCATTTAGAATTTCGGGCCTTGCGTTCCAAACAAACATTACTACAGCCGCGGTTATCAAGCCCTCTACTACCCCGATAGCCAAATGTATCGGCTGCATCAAAACAACAAAAGTACTAAAAGGCAATTCTGCTATTTTGGAAAACACTGTTTCTAATACAACACCGAAAGCACCCAGCTGTAACCCAACAATGGCAGCTATTATAGAACCGGTCATAATTTTTTTCTTAGTTTGACTATCTCCGACGATCTTTCGATAAATTAGAGGGTACGCTATAAAACACGAAAAGAATCCTAAGTTAAAAATATTACTTCCCAAAGCCAAAAGCCCGCCGTCACCGAAAAATAATGCCTGCACAATTAAAACTGAAGCCATAACAAGAAATGCCGCATAAGGCCCAAGAAGTATAGCAAGTATCATTCCTCCGCCCAAATGCCCGCTAGAGCCTGTAGCCGGGATACTAAAATTTATCATCTGCGCCGCAAAAATAAACGCGCCCAATACTCCCATTAGCGGAACTTTCCGGTCATCGGCTTCGTCCTTTACTTTTTTAGAACTATAAGCAATTAATCCCGCGGAAACAGCCCACATGCTGATCCCTACTGTAGGTGAAATTAAAGCATCCGCCATATGCATGTTCGTTCCTCCTTTTTATTACGAATATCATAATCGTGTTACGAATAAGCAAAAAAATAATACGCCTAATCGAGTTTCTTTCCTGTAGTAGACATGCTTAGCGTAGAATGTTTAACGCCCTTAACTGCCTTTAACCTGTCAGCTAGTTTTTTTATCTCAAAAGGATTACCTTTGAAAGCGATTATTTCCAAGCAATTGTGGTGATCTAAATGAATATGCTGAGCAGATATTATTCCTTCATGAAAATCATGCTGTATATCGGTGATCTTGTTGAGAAGTTCCCTTTTGTGATGATCATAAATTAGTGTTATTGCGCCTGCAACTACACTCCCGTCATCCCATTCCTGATCCACCAGATCCTGACGGATAAGATCACGAATAGCTTCCGACCGGTTAGAATACCCTTTTTTCTTAATTCGCACGTCATACTTTTTGGATAAATCCTCGTCCAATGATATTCCAAACCTTATTATTCCTGACATAAATTCTCACTTTGTTACGATTTTAATAATTATAACACAATACAATTAAATGTAAATAAACAATAACCTCGTAATGAGCTAATCATTTGGGATACTTTTAATTGCCTTCCATTATCTTGTATTCTTTCTTTGTTAAATATTTTCCCAGCAGCATTGAGGTTAGAACTACTAAAGGAACTGATACAAATAATCTGATAAGCGTAAATTTTATACCAAGAAACGTCGCTTCAAATATTGTCAGAGGCACCCTGCATATCGCTGAAGCGCCGATGTATGTAAATATTACGGAAAGCTTTGCTCCTTTACGGCAAAGAGAATACGCGACAGGAAAAGCTACAAACAATCCGCCTACTGTCGTACCGGCAAGCAATAGAGCCCATATGTATCCCTTAATTCCTGAGTCTTTTCCAAGATGTTTTTCAACGGTTTCTCTGTTTGCCCATACCTCAAACAACCCTATTAAAATAAAAACACAAGGCATCATTTTAAACATATTTACAGCAAACGAAATAAAATTATGCCCTATCTCCTTACCCGGAGTGAAATCAAAGACAAAGGATAAGATCAAAAAAAGAAGGTAGACCGTTACTCCTATTATTTTATAAATATTTTTTTTCATTAAAAAATCTCCCCGAAAAAAATACCTGTAATAACAGCAACTATAAGGGCAATAAATAATCCTATCAAATTTC
>JADGBB010000034.1 GCA_015231715.1 Candidatus Omnitrophota bacterium | reverse complement strand
TATTGCCGACACTTGGCGGGCAAACCGGGCTGAATACAGCAATGAAACTGCAGGAAATGGGCATACTTGATAAATACAATGTCAAGATGCTAGCGGCGAATTCTGAGGTAATAAATAAAGCAGAAGACAGAGAACTCTTTAAAGCGGCAATGCAAAAAATAGGTTTAGATCTGCCGGAAAGCGGATTAGCTCATAATATGAAACAAGCTTTAGAAGTTGCCGAGAAAATAGGGTTTCCGCTAATTATCAGGCCTAGTTACACTTTAGGCGGGACCGGCGGCGGCATAGTTGGCAGCATGGAAGAGTTCAAGATAGTTGCTGACAGAGGTCTTCGCAGCAGTATGATAGGCGAGATATTGATCGAAGAATCAATTACCGGATGGAAAGAATTTGAATTAGAGGTAATGAGGGATAATAAAGACAATGTTGTTATTGTGTGTTCGATCGAAAACCTCGATCCGCTGGGAGTTCATACAGGCGACAGTATTACTGTTGCACCTCAGCAGACGCTTACCGATAAACAGTATCAGCTAATGAGAGACGCATCAATAGCTATCATCAGGGAAATAGGTGTTGAGACCGGCGGGTCAAATATACAATTTGCAGTTAATCCTAAAAACGGACGAATGGTTGTTATCGAAATGAATCCCAGAGTATCGCGCTCAAGCGCTTTAGCAAGTAAAGCGACAGGGTTTCCGATAGCTAAATTCGCAGCTAAGTTAGCGGTCGGTTATACATTAGACGAACTGCCCAATGATATAACACAAAAAACACCGGCATGCTTTGAGCCTTCAATAGATTATTGCGTAACAAAAATACCGAGATTCACTTTTGAAAAATTCAGAGGCGCTGATAGGACATTAGGTATCTCCATGAAATCAGTCGGAGAGACAATGGCTATCGGACGTACTTTTAAAGAATCACTGCAGAAAGGTCTGAGAGGTTTAGAAACAGGCAAAAGCGGTTTTGATGATATGAAAAATGCTTCAGATCTTTCAGAAAAAGAACTGGAACAAAAAATAATCATTCCTACAGCTGAAAGAATATTTTATTTGAAAGAAGCCTTGAAAAGAAAAATGTCAGTTGATCATATTTACAAGATAACAGGCGTTGATCCTTGGTTCCTCGAAAACATGAAAGATATAGTTGAATTAGAAGAACTTTTGATCAAAGAATTGGGCGGGAAAAAACAAGCGGATATTAAAAAAGATAAAGGATCAGTATTTCTTCTGAAACAAGCTAAACGTATGGGTTTCAGCGATGTTCAGCTTGGGAAAATACTTAATATGACAGAACTTGATTTCAGACAATTCAGAAAAGATCTGGGATTGATAGCTACATATAAACTTGTAGATACCTGCGCTGCTGAATTTGAAGCTTACACGCCTTACTATTATTCGACATATGAAGACGAATGCGAATTAGTCAGAAGCGATAAGAAAAAAATAATGATACTCGGCGGCGGACCTAATAGGATCGGGCAGGGGATAGAATTTGATTACTGCTGTTGTCACGCGTCTTTCGCTTTAAAAGAGATGGGTTTTGAAACTATAATGGTTAACTCAAATCCTGAAACTGTCAGTACTGATTATGATACGTCCGACAAATTATATTTTGAGCCTTTAACTTTTGAAGATGTAATGAATATTATCGATAAAGAAAGACCGGACGGTGTTATTGTTCAGTTTGGCGGACAAACACCTTTAAACCTTGCCGAAAAACTTTTAAAAGCAGGGGTTCCGATAATAGGGACAAGTGTAGCTTCGATCGCGTTATCAGAGGACAGAGAACAATTCAAACAGCTTATTAACAAATTGTCATTGAAACAGCCATTGAACGATACCGCTTTCAGCGTGGAAGAAGCCGTTAAAAAAGCCGATCTTATAGGTTATCCCGTTGTAGTAAGGCCTTCTTTTGTTCTCGGGGGGCGGGCTATGAGAATAGTTTATGACAGAGATGTCTTAAAAGAATTTATGGTTGAAGCCGCAGAAGTGTCACCCGGGCATCCTGTTCTTTTGGATAAATTTTTAAATAATGCTATTGAGCTTGATGTAGATGCTTTAGCGGACGGGGAAGATGTTGTGATCGCCGGTATTATGGAACATATCGAAGAAGCCGGTGTTCATTCCGGAGATTCAGCATGTACTCTTCCTCCGCATTCGGTTCCGGAATATATCATTAACGAGATCAAAAAGCAGACTATAAAATTAGCTAAGGGCCTTAATATTAAAGGCCTTATGAATATACAATTCGCCGTACAGGGGGGAGACATATACGTACTTGAAGTTAACCCGAGAGCCTCGCGTACAGTACCTTTTGTTTCAAAAGCTACCGGTGTACCTATAGCAAAATTAGCCGCTAAAATAATGGCGGGCAGCACTATAAAAGAACTAAACATAAAAGACCCTATGGCAGATCTCAATTATATTTCTGTTAAAGAATCTGTTCTGCCGTTCACTAGATTTTCAGGAGTTGATATACTTTTAGGTCCAGAAATGATGAGCACGGGTGAAGTTATGGGCATTTCTAAAAATTTCGGCATGGCTTTTTATAAAGCGCAGGAAGGCGCTAATCAGATCCTGCCGAAGAAAGGTAAAGTTTTTATATCAGTGCAGGACAGCGATAAAAGAAATATAGTTTTTCTTGCTAAAAGGCTTTATGATTTCGGTTTTGAAATTATAGCTACACAAGGCACAGCAAAAATATTAACCAGTAATAATATGGACGTTACAGTAGTTTTAAAAATGCATGAAGGAAGCCCTAATGTTATGGATATGGTTGAAAACGGAGAGATAAATCTGATCATAAATACACCTTCTCCGACACAGCCGAATCATAAAGATTCTTCGCTTATACGCAGTAAGGCGACAATGAGAGGAATACCATGTATAACTACATTGGCCGGAGCTCAAGCATCTGTTAACGGTATAGAATCGGCAATAAAACAAGAAACTACCGTTGTATCTCTACAGGAGTATTATGCCGCAAAAAAAACAAAAAGCTAAATACATTTTTGTGACAGGCGGAGTTGTTTCAAGCCTGGGTAAAGGGTTGGCAACGGCTTGTATAGCTAAACTTTTGGAATGGAACGGTTATAAAGTCGCTATGCTGAAATGCGATCCTTATATTAATGTCGATCCCGGAACCATGAACCCTTATCAGCACGGTGAAGTTTATGTTACTGATGACGGTGCGGAAACTGACCTTGATTTAGGTCATTACTCAAGATTTTCTAACAGTCCTTTAGGCAAAGTAAGCAATATTACGACCGGTAAAGTCTACAGCAATGTTATTCAAAAAGAGCGAAGAGGCGATTATCTAGGCGAGACGGTGCAGGTAATCCCTCACATAACAAATGAGATCAAAACTCTGATAAGAGCCGTTGATAAAAAATTTAATGTTGATATAGTGTTGGTTGAGTTAGGCGGAACAGTCGGCGATATAGAGGGACTACCGTATGTTGAAACGATAAGGCAGATGAAAAACGAGGAAGGGTACGGGAACGCGCTTAATATCCATCTTACATTAGTTCCTTATATTAAAGCTGCAGGGGAAGTTAAAACTAAACCGACACAGCATTCTGTAGGAAAACTGAGAGAAATAGGTATACAGCCTGAGATCCTTATGGTAAGGACTGAAATACCTTTAACTTCAGGTGAAAAAGGCAAAATAGCTTTGTTCTGTAATGTTCGAGAAGATTGTGTTATAGAAGCAAGAGACGTTGATGATATCTATAAGATACCTTTGGAATTCAAATCAAATAATGTAGATAAAATAATTCTTGGAAAGCTCGGTTTAAAACCCAGAAAAAAAGTTGATTCCAAAGTATGGGAAAAAATAGTTAATATCAGAAAAACAGCGACAAAAACAGTTAAAATTGCATTAGTGGGCAAATATGTTGCCCTGCAGGATGCATATAAATCAATAGACGAATCATTAAAACATGCTTCTATTGCCAGTAATGTCAAAATAGACATAATAAAATTTGAAGCTGAAAAGTTAGAAAAACTTTCAGATGAACAATTATTTGATCAATTTAAAGATGTTGCAGGCATACTGGTTCCAGGCGGTTTCGGAATTAGAGGGATTGAAGGTAAAATACGCGCGTCCAAGTTTGCCAGAGAAAATAATATTCCATATTTTGGGATATGTTTAGGCATGCAGGTAGCTGTTATGGAGTTCGCCAGGTCAATATGCGGTTTAAAAGGCGCCAACTCAACAGAATTTAAACCTAAAGGACAATATCCCGTAATCTCGCTTTTAACCGAACAAAAAAGCATCAAGTGGATGGGCGGGACTATGAGGCTCGGGGAATATAAATGTAAATTGAAAAAACATACTAAAGCGTATGAAGCATATGGTAAAGATGAAATAGGGGAAAGGCATAGGCATAGATACGAATTTAACAGCGATTATAAAAAAATACTCACACACAAGGGCCTTGTTATCAGCGGAACGCATCCCAAAGGCAATCTGGTAGAAATAATAGAACTAAAAAACCATCCTTGGTACGTTGCGTGCCAGTTCCATCCGGAATTCAAATCCAAGCCGGATAAAGTACATCCGTTGTTTCGTGATTTTATCAAAGCGTCTTGTAACAGAATTTAGAATTTAAAGTTGTTTTTTTCACTTTTAACATGTACTCTTTATATCATGAGAATAATAGTAATAAGTAAAAACAGTGATCTTAACTCAAATCTTAACTTTTGTTTAGACGGCTGGGGATATGAAGTTTTTCAGCATGAGCCCGAAAAGATCGATGTTAACACCATTCTTAAGTTAGCGCCTGATGCCATAATAGTTGATGTATCTTCACAGCCCATAGAACTGCTTGAAATGTGCGATTTTCTTAAAGGCGATTTCGGAACAAAATATATTCCCGTAATAGCTTTAATAAAAAAAGACCACTTAAGAGAAAAGCTCCTGAACTTAAAACAAGGTATTGACGATTACATTATGCATCCCGTGGATCCTTTAGATCTTAGGATAAGGGTAGAAATGGCCGTCAAGAGAACACAGCACAGTTTTTATGCCAACTCTTTGACCGGTCTTCCTGGCGGGATAGTTATACAAGAAATGCTTAATGAAAAAAATTCTTTAGATGCCCCGTTCGTTATCGGTCATGTTGATATAGATAATTTTAAATCATTTAACGATAAATACGGTTACAGCCGCGGTGACAGCGCGATCTTGCAGACAGCCCACATGCTAACGATGTCAACAAGGACGTGTGGTAATAAAAATGATTTTGTCGGGCATATAGGCGGCGATGATTTTATTATTATGACAACTCCCGATAAGTATAAATCAATATGTCAGAATTTTATATGTATGTTCGATACCATTATCCCTTTTCAATATGATCCTATAGATAGAGATCTAGGTTATATTATGGCTAAAAACAGAGCCAAACGAATGCAGAAGATCCCTCTTATGAGTGTGACAATAGCTTTGGTATTAAGAAACAGTAAAAAAGAATTTACGGGAGATCTTATAGAAATAAATGAACGTATCACCGAAGTAAAACATTATCTGAAAAAGATCCCGGGAAGTAAATACATGGCCGATAGAAGAGTAGACAACAAAAATGACCATTTAACTCTGCAGGTTTTTAATAATGAAGAAGAATTAATGGATTTTTATAAACCCCTTGGACAGATACTCCTTGAAAGAAATGTAATTACCCGTCAGCAGCTGGAAACAGCATTAAAAGCGCATTGGAAAAGAGGTATTTTTTTAGGACAGATCTTAAAAGAATATGGATATGTTTGCGAAGATGACCTGGTCAAAGCATTAGAAAGCCAGGAAGAAAGCCTGAATGTTCTGGACGGTGAGAAAGCCAAGGAACAGGTGTGAAAGAGCCTATCAATGTAGACGAGCTATACGAAAACGAGATAAAGGATAATTTTAAAAAATGTCCTTTTTGCGCGGAAAAAATATTAAAGGAAGCCATCTATTGCAGATATTGTCACAAAAAGGTCAAGGGCCGATGGTTTCGCAGAATAATTCTAATGCTTTTGATCTGCGCTATTGCATTATTTGTTGTTCACAACCAAAATAAATTTAACAAATTCTTAAGAGAAATTAATACATTGAAAAAAAGTATTACTGTCATTATTGAAGAGGCTCAGGAAGGATTAGCGATTATAAGAACTCAGTTATATCAGTTGACGGGGAGGTAAAGATGGCTAAAAAAGAAGTTGTTTTGAAAAAGATCTCAGGATCACAGGTTAAAACTTTCAAGATCAAGAATCGTAAAGGCTATGCCGCAGTTTGCTTGGATAATCTCACGGAAGGAGCTACTCTTCAGGTAGCATTGGATAGAATGGATAAAGCTTTGAAGCGTATCGGATATATTGTCGCTTAAGCGGTATGTTAAAATATAAGCATGAATAATTTACCAAATATTATAGGCCACGTTGCCGCTTTTTGTACTACTGTATCTTTTGTCCCGCAGGTGGTAAAGCTTGTTAAAACAGGCGAGGCAGAAGGCATATCATTAATAATGTACCTCATATTCACTTTCGGTGTTTTGTGCTGGCTAACATACGGTATAATTTTGGAGCAATGGCCCATCATAATAGCTAATTCGGTGACGATCTTTTTCTGCATAGCGATCATTTACATAAAAATTAAAAGCGAAATAAAGAAAAACAAATGAAGATCTTAATAACAGGCGCTACCGGTTTTATCGGCGAAAGAGTTGTTGTGTCGCTTGTAAAAGATTCTATTTATCCTGTATGTACAGCACGAAAAACAAGTAATGTTGAAAGGCTTTTGGAACTAGGGGTAAACATAGAATATTGTGACATTGGAGACCTGGGGGAATTAAGAGAAATATTTTTAAAAATAAAACCTGATATAGTGATACATAGTGCGGCTAAGGTGATCGCCCCAAAAGATGAACTTTATGAGGCGAATGTTACGGGTACGCTGAATGTATGCAAAGCTTCATTGGAATCCGGTGTCAAACGGCTTGTTTATTTAAGTTCGGTCGCTGTTATTAACGGAAATCCCCAAAGACCATTAACTGATGATATGCCATATAAAGCTACAGCAGATTACGGTGAAACAAAAATAAAGGCAGAAAAAATAGTTTTGGAATACAGAGAAAAAGGCCTGCCTTCGGCTGTAATAAGACCATGCATTGTATACGGTGAAAATGAACCTCATGCGCTGGACAAAATCTTTAAAACAATGAAACAATGGCCTATCTTCATCCCAGCAAAGAGTAACGAACAGTCCTCACGTCATCCTGAGCGAAGCGAAGGATCTCAGCAGGCGGGCCCCAACGACGCCTGCCAACTAGTCTATGTTGAGAACGTAGTTGATTTAATAAAGTTATGCATGACAAAAAACGAAGCACTTGAAGGCACGTTCATCTCAGCAGATAAAGAAATATTATCTTTACGCGAAATAATTAAAATAATAGCCGAGGAATTGGGCAAAGGAAAAGTTCGGGAAATACCGTCATTCATTCTTAAAGCAATACGTATGGTCCCCAAAATAAATGATTTTTACGAACAGGTTTTCAAAATTAGAACATATGATATTTCAAGAGCCGTAAACATTCTAGGCTACGTTCCCAACGTATCGACTGAGCTAGGATTAAGACGAACAGTAAAACATTGGCTAAGTTTGGGGACAGGTGTTTTCTAAGGAAGCTAGAATCTGATAACACCTGTCCCCGTATTTTTACTTCCATAGAGTCAGCAGACGGAACCGAGTGCCGCGCTAAACATATAGGAAATAAAAATGAAAGTACGGGGACAGGTGTCATAGAAAGTAGGCATACTTATGAGACACCTGTTCCCAAACTTAGACAGCTAACTTAAATATGTATATTTAATTCCTGATTTGCTATAATAAGGCTAATCAATATGAAAACACTATTACACATATGCTGCGGCGTCTGCGCCGCGGGAGTTGCAAGTACTCTTAAAGAAGAAGGACACGATGTAACAGGTTTTTTTTATAATCCGAATATCTACCCTTTAGATGAATATCAAAAACGTTTAGAAGCCTGCAGAAACATAGCCAAAAATCTAAAGTTCGACCTTATTGAAGGCGATCAGGATTTTAAATTTTTCGGGATCGAACTTGAAAAATTTAAATCTGCCCCTGAAGGCGCCGAAAGATGCGAATTGTGCTACAGGCTGCGTCTTAAAAAAACATTTGATGTGATGAAAGAATTAGGATACGATAATTTTGCTACTACTTTAACTATCAGCCCTTATAAAAAAGCTGAAGTAGTTAATATTATCGGCAAAAGCATAGGCGGAAATATTTTTTTAGCAAGAGATTTCAAAAAGAATGATGGGTTTAAAAAAACAATTGAGCTGGCCAAGAAATATAATCTATACAGACAGAACTACTGCGGATGTGAATGGAGCCAACGATAATGATTGAAAAAAAACCTCATGTATTTATAAAGCAGGTACATGATACCATCAAAAATTATGACATGCTTAAAAACGGAGAACACGTGCTTGTCGCTGTTTCAGGCGGGCCGGACTCTGTATGCATGTTGAAAACACTTTTTGAAATATCAAAAAAAATACACCTGAAACTTACCGTGGCGAATGTGGATCATTGTATCAGAGATAAAGATTCAAAAGAGGATTCGGATTTTGTAAAAAAACTTGCTGAAAGTATGTCTTTGGATATTGTATATAAAAAAGT
Source organism: Candidatus Omnitrophota bacterium (assembly GCA_015231715.1). Next base: position 4,194 of record JADGBB010000034.1, on the reverse strand, counting down.
TAATATTCCTAAACTTAATACATCTAAAGAATCGATCGAAGAAACAGCCCGAAAAAAAAGGTATGAATTTTTGCTGATGCAGGCAAAAAAACTTAATTGTAAAGCTTTGGCGACGGGGCATAATCTGGATGACCAGGCCGAAACTATACTAATGAGGGTAATTAAAGGTTCTTCATTAAAAGGCATCTCGGGCATCCCGCCGTTAAGAATTCAAGAGGATATAAGGATCATTAGGCCTTTGATCAGATCAAGCAAAAAAGATATTCTGAATTTTTTAAAGCAAGAAAACTGCGGATTTTGTATAGATAAAACAAATAAAGAAACAAAATATTTAAGGAACAATATACGTCTTAATGTTATCCCGTATCTTGAAAAAATAAATCCTAAGCTCAAAGAATCCTTAGTCAACTTAAGTGATTCTGTGCGGGAAGAAATAGAAAATATAGAAGGACGAAATACATCCTTCGTGAATTCTTCAAAAATAGGCAATAAAGCGGAGATCAGTATCGAAGATATTATTTTTCAGCCGGTATATTTACGAAAAAAAATAATGAAAAGTGTTTTGGAAACGAAAGGGTGCAATATAAAAAAATTAACGCACAAACATTGGCAAGATATAGATAATCTCATTCGTAAAGCAACCCCCGGAACATCCATAAATCTTCCCGGAAAGATAACTTTAAAACGAGGTAAATACGTTTTAAATATAATAGCACTTGTTCACACAAAACCTGTGTGCTAGAATACAAATTCATAAAAACTTTATTTTATTAATAGTCAAATTAGAAAGGGCAATATGTCAAAAAACAGCATAGAACAAAAAAATCCAAATAAACAAGGCAAAAAACCGCTAAAGAAAGACGAAAACACCAAAAATTTTATGGTGTGGCTCATTGTTATAACTGGTTTATTTTACATTTACCAATGGGTGTTTACCTCTGTTGAAGGCGTTTCAAGCGAGATGACCAATAAAGAGCTTTATAATATCCTTGAAACTAATGACAGAACAGGGCGAATATTGTCTATTCGTCTTATAGGCGACAGAGTTACCGGCGATCTTGATGACGGAAAACATTTTATTGTAAATGTTCTTCCCGGCGATGATGCTTTGCTGAAGCTTATGAGAGATCAGGTGCCGGATTTTGATATTAAACCTACGCAGACATTTTTATCAAATTTGTTCTACACATTAGGCCCGATGCTCCTTTTTATAGGCTTTTTATGGTTCTTTGTTTATCGTGGTTCAGCTATGGGCGGAGGTAAAGGCGGAGTAATGTCTTTCGGTAAATCCCGCGCTAAGCTCGCGACAAAAGATAAAATGAAGATCACATTTGATGATGTCGCCGGAGTAGATGAAGCGAAAGAAGAACTTAAAGAAGTTATTGAATTTCTTAAAGACCCTAAAAAATTCGAAAAGCTCGGCGGTAAAATGCCTAAAGGCGTGCTTCTTATGGGGCCTCCGGGTACCGGAAAAACTCTTTTAGCTAAAGCATGCGCAGGCGAGGCGGGAGTGGATTTTTTTAGTATTACAGGTTCTGATTTTGTTGAAATGTTTGTAGGTGTCGGTGCTTCAAGAGTAAGAGATCTATTTGATCAGGCAAAAAAATCGGTTAAGTTAAGCCAGAAAGGCTGTATAATTTTTATCGATGAAATAGACGCGGTCGGCAGACAAAGATTTTCCGGGATAGGCGGAGGGCATGATGAAAGAGAACAAACTTTAAACGCTCTTCTTTCAGAGATGGACGGGTTTGATACAGGGACAGGTGTTATTTTATTAGCATCTACTAACCGTCCGGATGTTTTGGATCAGGCTTTATTAAGACCAGGAAGGTTCGATCGTCAAATAGTTGTGGATCGTCCTGACCTTGAAGGAAGAATGGCTATTTTAAAAGTACATTCTAAAGATGTAAAGTTAGCACCGGGGATTGATCTTAATAGCATAGCAAGTCAAACTGTTGGTTTTTCAGGAGCTGATCTTGCTAATCTTATAAATGAAGGAGCGCTTCTAGGCGCGAGGCGTAATAAAAAAGTAATAGATATCGAAGAACTTCAGGAAGCTATGGAAAGAGTTATAGCAGGACCTGAAAGAAAATCCAGAAAAATAAGCGACGAACAAAAAAATATAACGGCTTATCATGAAGCAGGCCATGCCATTATGTCGTTTTTAATAGATGACGTCGACCCTTTACATAAAGTTACAATTATTCCAAGAGGCATGGCGCTGGGATATACAATACAACTTCCAAAAGCTGATCAGTTCAATTATAAAAAAAGCCAATTTTTGGGTAAAATATCTATGCTTTTAGCCGGCAGGGTCAGCGAAGAATTGATCTTTAAGGATGTTTCGACCGGAGCGCATGACGATATAAAAAAATCTACAGAACTCGCCAGAAGCATGGTGACAAGTTACGGCATGAGCGAGAAACTCGGCCATTTGACTTTTGGCAAACAGAACCATCAGCTGTTTTTGGGCAGAGATATATCAGAAGAACGTAACTACTCCGAAGATACAGCAAAACTAATAGACTCAGAAGTAAAGAGCATAGTAGACGGTGCATATGAACTCGCTAAAAAGAAACTTTTAGAAAACAAAGATAAGTTAATACTTTTGGCTGAGAAGCTTGTTGAAAAAGAAACTCTTTCAGAAGAAGAAGTACGAAGCCTGCTGGGGTTTGACAAAAACAATAAATAATACGATGACTAAAAAAAGTGAAAAGCGCGGAACATTAGTGATGGGGATACTGAACGTTACCCCTGATTCGTTCAGCGACGGCGGAAAATATTTCGGCAAAAAAAAAGCTCTTTTACACGCAAGACAGTTGGCGGAGTCCGGTGCTGATATTATTGATATCGGCGGAGAATCTTCAAGACCCGGATCAAAGCAAATAACATCAAAAGAAGAAATTAAAAGAGTTATACCGGTTCTTATTGCTATAAAACGAGAGTTAAATATCCCGATATCGGTTGATACATATAAGCCCGAAGTTATAAAAGCCGCTCTTTCTGAAGGAGCGGATTATATTAATGACATAACGGCTCTTTCGTGCGGCAAAGAAAAATCGGCTAAGTTAATAGCAAAATGCGAAGCATCATGTATACTTATGCATATGAAGGGTATGCCCGGTACTATGCAGAATTCGCCGAGATATAAAAATGTAGTGAAAGAAATAAAAGAATATTTAAAGAACGCCGCTGATTTTGCGGTAAGTAACGGAATAAAAAAAAATAACATATACATAGATCCCGGTCTGGGGTTCGGGAAAAAATTAGAACATAATATAGAGATACTAAAAAATATTACATATTTTAAGGATATGGGATATAAAATACTTGTAGGTGCATCAAGAAAATCTTTTATAGGAGAGATTACAGGTAAACCCATAGATGACAGAGATAAAGTCACACAGGCAACAACAGCTTTTTTAGTTATGCATGGCGTTGATATGATAAGGGTTCATGATGTGTCTTCCGCGATTGATACGATAAAAATTGTGGAAGCTTTGATGTAAAAGTTATAAAATTGTTTTAATGAGGGGAAATGTCAGACTTTATTTACATATATTGGGACACAATAATTGAGATAATGCTGCTCTGGGGAGCGTATTACGCCGTTTTCCTTCTTTTGCGAGGAACGGCTGCTGAACAGGTTATAAAAGGTTTAATAATCATATCAGGAATTGTGATGCTTACCCGCGGTATGAATCTTCAAATAATCAATTGGCTTCTTACAAGATTATTGGCTATATCCGTAGTTATGTTCGTTATAATTTTTCAACCTGAAATAAGAAGGGCTTTAGCAAGGATAGGAAGGTTCGGTATCTTTACAGGAGAAAGCGAAGTTTTAGATGAAGTCGCTAAAGCCGCGACAGTTCTGGCTAAAAAGAAGATCGGCGGATTGATAGCTCTCGAACGAGAAACAGGGCTCAGGAGATATGTCGAAAGCGGCGTCGAGATGGATTCCAAGGTCACTAGCGAACTTATCAATACTATTTTTAACACAGCTTCGTCTTTGCATGACGGCGGAATTATTATTTCCGAGCACCGCATAGAAGCTGCGGCATGTTTGTTTCCTAAACGTAACATTTTTGCCAACCACTTTGTATCTGTTTTATCATTTTGGTCTTTTAAATTACTGTAATTGCCCATTTGTGAGGGATTACCCAATTTCATTACATACCCTTTTTCCATAAGACC
>JADGBB010000033.1 GCA_015231715.1 Candidatus Omnitrophota bacterium | reverse complement strand
ACCGACGGCGGGAATAATAACAGTTGATCTAATCTATTTGCTTTGAATTTTGCCACTTATAACCTCCTGTTAATGTCAATTATACCATACAGAAGGGTTAACGGCTATTCTCGGTCAGCCTGTTGAAATGTGAAATGTTTGTTTAATCATTTCACATTTCAAGGGTTGACCCCATTATTTGTACAGACCGATGACCAAACTTTCCAAACGCGAGGCCATGGACCTTTACAGACATGCCTTGAAGTATCTGTAATTCATTTCGACCTTCTTCCTTGACACATTACTGTGCCTGTATTACTATAATATAAAAATTAAGGAGGATATGATGGAAGAAAGAGTAAAAGCGGCTATTGCAAAAGTCCGTCCGGCTTTGCAGAGGGACGGCGGGGATATAGAATTAGTTAAAATTGAAGGTTCGACAGTGCAAGTCAAGCTTAAAGGGGCGTGTTCCGGCTGTCCTATGAGTCAAATGACCTTGAAATCGGTAGTTGAAGCTACAATAAAAAAAGATGTACCTGAAGTTGAAAGAGTTATAACCGTATAAATGAATATAAATAAAAACGTTATTAGAAAGGAGATAATTAATTTATTGCGGAACCTGGACCGTTCTTTGCGGGCGGGAAAAAGCCTGATAATCCAAAAAAAGCTAATTGAAACAGAAGTATTTAAGCGTGCAAGATTTGTTATGAGCTATGTTAGTATACTTGAAGAGGTTAGCACAGATTATTTGAACGCAAAAATTTTGGAATCAGGGAAAAAGTTAGCAGTACCATACATTGATATCAATAAGAAAGAGATGCATGCATCGTTGATTGACAGCTTAGTAGGTCTTTCGCAAGGCCCGTTAGGAACCAAGGTGCCGAAAGATGGATCGGATAATATTGTTTGTTTAAAGGAGATCGATTTGATAGTTGTACCGGCAGTTGCATATGATATTAAAAATAACCGCTTAGGCAGAGGCGGGGGCTATTATGATGCCTTTCTGTCTAATGTTAACAGCCCTACAACTACAGTTGGATTGGCCTTTAAATGTCAAGTATTGGACTCACTTCCCGTTGAAGAACATGATATACCCGTAAAAATGGTAATATCAGACTGAACCAAGTTATACCGCAAAAACACAGCTAATATCAGCAGATGGAAAGGCTTTATATTCTAAATAAAGTTGATCACAAAGATCAACAGTATAGTAAATTTCTATAAAGCCAAAAAAGTTTGCTTTAATCACAAGGAGGTCATAGAGATGAAAGAAGGTATGGAGATTTCGTACATCGGGTTCGCAGTTCTGGGGGGATTGTTTTTCTTTGCTTTAGGGTATGTCTTAAGAAAGTATACAGCCAGGATGAAAGTAAAAAGAGCGGAAGACAAAGCAAAAGTTATTATCAATCAGTCAAAAGTTGAAGCAGAAAGACATAGCAGAGAATCAGCCCTGCAAGCAAAAGATATGCTCTTAAAAATGAGGACAGAATTTGAAGAAGAATCCAAAGAAAGAAGAAAAGAATTACTAACATTAGAAAAAAGATTAACGCAGAAAGAAGAAAATCTTGATAAGAAAGTTGAAATGATCGATCAGAAGGAAACAGATTTAAGAACTCAAGAAGGACAAGTTACAACTTTAAAACAAAAAATTGAAGAAAAGAATACAGAGCTGGACAAATTATTGCAGGAGGAAAAAAATAGGCTTCAGGATATCTCGGGTATGAGCAAAGATCAGGCAAAGGCGATGCTTATAGAAAAAATGGAAGGCGAAGCCAGACAGGAAGCAGCGCATACGGTAAAACGGATACAGGAAGAAACCAAAGAGAAAGCTGATAAAGAAGCCAGGAAAATAATAGGCCTTGCGATACAAAAATGCGCAGCTGACCATACTGTTGATACAACTGTCAGCGTTGTAGCGCTTCCGTCTGAAGAGATGAAGGGACGTATTATCGGACGAGAAGGAAGGAATATTAGAGCGCTGGAAATGGCAACGGGTGTAGATATCATCATTGATGATACTCCGGAAGCCGTAGTTATTTCAGGTTTTGATAAGTTCAGAAGAGAGATTGCTAAAAGATCTCTTGAAAAATTACTTGAAGACGGACGTATACATCCGGGAAGAATAGAAGAAGTCGTCTCAAAAGTAAAAAAAGAAATGGAAGCTTTGATAAAAGAAGAAGGAGAAAACGCTTTATTGGATCTTGGCATACACGGAGTTCATGCGGAAATAGTTAAACTTTTAGGAAGGCTGAAGTTCCGTACAAGTTACGGTCAAAACGTTCTTCAGCATTCTAAAGAAGCGGCTATGCTCATGGCTACAATGGCCGGAGAATTAAGGCTTGATATCAGGCTTGCTAAAAGAATAGGTCTTTTGCATGACATCGGTAAAGCAGTATCACATGAAGTTGAAGGTACACACTCAAAGATAGGCGCTGATATCGCAAAAAAATTCGGTGAACCTGAAATTGTTGTGCATGCAATTGAAGCGCATCACGGTGATATTGAAGCTAAAACTCTTTTGGCGGTTCTTGTCCAAGCGGCGGACGCAATAAGCGCGGCAAGACCGGGTGCCAGAAAAGAAACTTTGGAGTCATACATAAAAAGACTTGAAGATCTTGAAAAAATAGCTAATTCGTTTGAAGGGATAGAAAAATCTTTTGCTATTCAGGCCGGCAGAGAGATAAGGATCATGGTCCAGCCGGAAAAATTAGATGACGGCCAATCCGCTGTTTTAGCCCTTGAAATCAAAAAACGTATTGAGAATGAATTACAGTACCCGGGGCAGGTAAAGGTTGTGGTTATACGTGAAGTGAGAACAACCGAATATGCAAAATAAAAAGTTTAAGGGAATAAAATGAGAATGCTTTTTCTTGGAGATCTAGTCGGGAAACCCGGAAGAGACGGGATAAAAGCGTATCTTGGAAAATTCAAAAAGGAAAACCGGGTTGATTTTACTGTAGTGAATATTGAGAATGCCGCTAGTGGGAGCGGATTAACTCCAAAACTAGCGGATGAACTCTTGGGGGAAGGGATAGATGTTTTAACCTCGGGTGATCATATATGGAAAAAAAGAGACATATATGATTACCTGATGGTTTCATCCCGCATTATAAGGCCGTTAAATTATCCTGACGGGTCAAGAGGAAGAGGTTACACTATAGTCGAATCACTTGGCGGAGTTAAAGTAGCTGTTATTAACATTATCGGCAGAGTTTTTATGGGAACTATGGATTGTCCTTTTGTAGCCATAAAAAAAATATTACCTGAAATAAAAAAGACGACAAATATTATTCTAGTCGATTTTCATGCCGAGGCTACGAGTGAAAAAGTAGCTATGGGCTGGTTTCTAGACGGCAAAGTCAGCGCTGTGATAGGTACTCATACTCATATACAGACGGCCGATGAAAGGGTACTTCCCAACGGCACGGCGTATTTGACCGATAGCGGAATGACAGGGCCCTATGATTCTGTTATAGGCAGAGAAAAAAATATAATAATTGAACATTTTTTGACGCAAATGCCGATAAAATTCGAGATGGCAAGTTCCGATGTAAGGCTGTGCGGAGCGATGATCGATATAGACGAAAAAACAGGCAAAGCAGAAGCTATACAGAGAGTGCAAATATTCTGTAAAGACTGATAAAATGAATGTATACACAGTTACAGAAATTACTCGTGAAATAAAAGGGATGCTTGAAGAAACATATTCCGGCATTTGGGTGGAAGGTGAAGTTTCTAATCTTTCAAAACCCGCCTCAGGACATATATATTTCAGTATTAAAGATGAATTTAGTTCTTTGAAATGTGTGATATTTAAAAGTTATTCAAAAAATGTTAAATTTGATGTCGAAGACGGCATGAAAGTCTTATGTTTCGGCAATATCGGCATATATGAAAAAAGCGGCCAGTATCAGATGTATGTTGATATGGTTGAACCTAAAGGCAAAGGCGCGCTTCATATAGCTTTTGAACAATTAAAAGAAAAGCTTTATAAAGAAGGTCTGTTCGATGAATCGATAAAAAAAGATATACCTGATTTTCCGAAGAGGATAGGCGTAGTTACTTCTTCAACAGGAGCGGCGATCAAAGATATAATTGAAGTATCGCAAAGAAGATATCCGAATATAGAAATAACTATTTTCCCTGTGCAAGTACAAGGCGATAACGCCAAAACGGAAATAGCTGAAGCAATATACGATATGAATATTTTTAATGAAAAAATAAAAATTTCCGGGGAAAAAGAAAATCCTATTGATCTAATGATAGTGGGACGCGGCGGCGGATCTGTAGAAGACCTTTGGGCTTTCAATGAGGAAGTAGTAGCAAGGGCCATACATGATTCTGATATCCCCGTAATTAGCGCTGTAGGACATGAAATAGATTTTACGATATCGGATCTAGTGGCGGATATAAGAGCCGCTACGCCTTCACAGGCGGCTGAAATAGCCGTGCCCATAATCGAGGATATTAAAGACAGAATAGATGATGTTTTTACCAGCCTTGAAAGATCGGCGGATATTTTTTTAGAAAATAAATTTGAAAAAATTGTTTCTCTTGAAAAAAGGCTGAATTTAATGGAACCGGTGAATGCTTTATTGCAGCTAGAACAAAAACTGGATGAAACAACACAAAAATTAAGTACATATATCACACAATACATAAGCCAAGAAGAAAATGGAATAAATTATATACAGGAAAAATTGAATATATTAAATCCTGTTAATGTTTTGAAACGGGGATATTCAATAACGTTCAAAGATGGTAAAATAATAAATAATGCGGCAAGCCTTAAGAAGGGTGACGAAATAGTTTCCAAGTTTGCCGAAGGTGAAGTTGGATCGGTAGTTGGATAATATTTAGAAAATAAAAAGATCAAGGCGGCAAAGATGGCTGATATTAGTTTTGAAAAAGCTATGGGAAAATTAGATACGATAGTCTCTGAGCTGGAAGGCGGAGATTTCGCACTAGAGAGCCTTATAAAAAAATATGAAGAAGGAATAAAATTGGTCGAGCTTTGCCGCGGACATTTGGATAAAGCTAAAAGCAGAATAGAACTTATTAAAAAAGACAAAAAAGGCGACTTTGTCAGTAAGGATTTTTAAAAAATGTATAAAATACTTGATACGATAAAATCTCCTCAAGACCTAAAAACACTGAGTTTTGAGCAGTTAGATGAATTAGCGGCTGAACTAAGAGACAGGATAATAACTGTTACTTCGGAAAAAGGCGGACATCTAGCTTCAAGTCTGGGAGCGGTAGAGATCGCGATAGCCGTACATTATTGTCTTAACAGCCCTAAAGATAAAGTAGTCTGGGATGTAGGGCATCAAAGTTACGCGCATAAACTCCTTACCGGCAGGCATGAAAACTTTGATACATTGCGGGAAATGGGCGGATTAAGCGGGTTTCCGAACAAAAACGAAAATGAGCATGATCCGTTTACTTGCGGACACAGCTCAACATCTATATCTTCGGCATTAGGGCTTTCAGCCGCAAGAGATATCTTGAAAGGCTCGAATAGAGTGGTTGCCGTTATCGGAGACGCGGCATTATCAACAGGCTTGGCTTTTGAAGGCATGAACCATTCGGGGCAGTTAAAAACTAATTATACTGTCATACTCAATGACAACGAACATTCCATATCAAGACCCGTCGGGGCGATGAGCAAATATTTAAATAAAGTTATATCAAATCCCTTATACAATAAATTCCGTGAAGAGGGCGAAAAAGTAGTAAAAAAAATACCAAAGCTCGGACCAAGCGCGTATAAGGCTATAAGAAAATTCCAGGAAGGTATGAAAAACCTTTTGGTTCCGGGAATAGTTTTTGAAGAGCTGGGCTTTAGATATTTCGGGCCTATAGACGGACATAATATACCTCAGCTTATTTCGATACTTAATAATTCGCTTAGTTTAAATGAGCCCGTACTTATTCACGCGATAACAAAAAAAGGGAAAGGGTATCAGTTCGCTGAAGACGATCCTACGACATTACATGGAGTGGACAATTTTGATGTGGATACGGGTCTTAAGAAAAAAAGCAGTGCCGGTAAAAGTTTTATGCAGTATTTCGGCGAGAAAATGGTAACCATGGCCGGTAAAGATGATAAAATAGTAGCTATTACAGCTGCCATGAAAGACGGTGTAGGCTTAGCTGAATTTGCGGCAAAGTATCCGGATAGATTTTTTGATGTCGGCATCAATGAGGCGCATGCCGTAACCTTTGCCTCAGGCTTGGCAACAGGCGGGATGAAACCTGTTGTAGCGATATACTCAACTTTCTTGCAAAGATCATATGATCAGATCATACACGATATAGCACTGCAGAAACTTCCGGTTGTTTTTTGTGTGGATAGAGCAGGACTTGTAGGTAAAGACGGGCCGACACACCACGGTGTTTTTGATATCGCGTATATGAGAACTATCCCGGGATTTGTTGTGATGGCGCCAAGGGACGGATTTGACCTTGAGATGATGATGGAGGCGGCTTTTACTTTTAATGTGCCCGTTATGATACGATATCCGCGAGGAGAAGCTAAACAGATTGTATCAGCCGCATCGTTCAAGAAAATAGAGTTAGGTAAAAGTGAAACTTTAAGAGAAGGTAAAAACGTTGTTATTGTTGCCGTCGGCAGTATGGTGAATGTTGCGCTGCAAACAGCCGAAATTTTATCAAAAGAAAAAATAGAAGTAGGCGTTGTAGACGCAAGGTTCATTAAACCTTTAGACACAGTGATGCTTGATAAATTAGTAAATCAAAAAAAGAATATTGTTACTTTAGAAGAGGGTGTAGTTACAGGCGGTTTCGGCAGCGCGGTTCTTGAGTTTTTAGCCTGGCATAATATCAACGACATAAAAATAAAATGTTTAGGTTTGCCGGATGAGTTTATTGAACACGGGACACAAGAAGAACTATTAAGAAAATATCATTTGACGCCTGCTGAAATAGCCGCGACGCTGAAGGCAGATGTGCTTTAAATGTTGTCATTGTGAGGGACGAAGTGACGAATCAATCTAAATTTAAAATAACTATCGATAATGAAAGATGCAAAGGATGTGTGCTTTGCCTTAAATTCTGTCCGGCCGGAGCTATAAAAATAAGTGAAAAGCTTAACCGTAAAGGTTGGAAATATATTGAGATAGTGGACGAGACTAAATGCACGGGATGCGGGTTATGCGTTATGATGTGTCCTGATTGCGCTGTCGAAATAAAACAAAACTAATGTCATTGAGGGGAAAGAAGTGACGAAAAAAACTAAACTAAAATATTTAATAACCGGGAATGAAGCTTGCGGTGAAGGCGCGGTTAAGGCAGGATGCAAGCTTTATGCAGGGTATCCAATAACTCCGCAGAACGAACTGACAGCTTATATGTCCCGTAGAATGGAAGAAGAAGGAAGAGTTTTTATACAGGCTGAAAGCGAGCTATCCGCGATAAACATGGTTTTTGGAGCATCAGCCGCGGGTGTAAGAACAATGACATCTTCTTCAAGTCCCGGGATAAGCCTTAAGCAGGAAGGGATATCATATTTGGCAGGGGCGGAACTTCCTTCGGTTATCGTGAATGTGATGAGAGGCGGGCCGGGACTGGGGAATATTGCCGGCAGCCAGGGCGATTATTTTCAGGCCGTTAAAGGCGGAGGGCACGGAGATTATAGGTTGATAGTTTTAGCGCCCGCAAGCGTTCAGGAAATGTTTGATTTTACTTATGATGCTTTCGCATTAGCCGATAAATATAGAATACCTGTGATGATACTTTCTGACGGTATTATCGGACAGATGATGGAAGTTTTGGAATATGATGAAGATATTAAACCTAAAGGCGAAACAAAAAAACCTTGGGCTTTGACAGGGGCCAAAGGCAGAAAAGCACAGCATCTTAAAAGCCTTATTTTAGGAGCAGGCGAAAAATCTTTAGAAGCACACAATATTAAATTACAGAAAAAATATAAAACTATTACCGAAAACGAAATTAAATATGAACTTTATAATACGGATAATGCGGAAATTGTTTTTGTAGCATATGGTTTTTCCGCGCGTATCGCAAAAGATTGTATAAAGATTTTAAAGGAAAAAGGCATTAATGCCGGACTATTAAGGCCGATAACATTATGGCCTTATCCTTATGAGGTAATAAGAAATATAGATACAGGTAAAACCAAGTTCGTTGTCGTTGAAATGAGCGCGGGGCAAATGGTCGAAGATGTGAGGTTAGCCGTTCAGGATGACACAAGAGTACATTTTTACGGCCGTATGGGCGGAGGCGTTCCCGATGAAACAGAGATTGTTGAGATCGTTTGCCGGCTGAAAAAAGAAAAAAGAGCAAAGAGCAACAAGCAACGAGGACCGAGATGAAACATCACAAAAAACCTGAATCGATGAAAGATGTTTATACCCATTATTGTCCGGGATGCGGGCATGGTATTATTCATCGTATAATATGCGAAGTTATTGATGAAATGGGCATGCGTGATACTACTATAGCAGTGGCACCGGTAGGCTGTTCTGTATTAGCTTATGATTATTGGGATTTTGATACAACAGAAGCCGCTCACGGGAGAACCCCCGCTGTTGCCACGGCGATAAAAAGAATACATAAAGATAGTTTGGTTTTTACATATCAAGGCGACGGAGACCTTGCGGCTATAGGAACTGCGGAGATCATTCATGCCGGTAACCGCGGTGAAAACATATCAGTTATTTTTGTTAATAACGGTGTTTACGGTATGACAGGCGGACAGATGGCGCCTACGACACTTATAGGGCAGAGAACCGCAACATCACAATTTACCAGGCGAACAGATAAAGAGGGGTTCCCGATAAAGATAACAGAAATGATGGCAGTATTGCCCGGCGTTACTTATCTTGAAAGGACAGCAGCAAGTTCACCTAAAGGTATAATGGCAACTAAAAGAGCGATAAAGAAATCTTTCGAAATACAATTAGCTAAAAAAGGTTTTTCGATGGTAGAAGTACTATCGGCATGTCCTACTTATTGGGGCATGAGCCCGGCTGATTCACTTGAACGTATAGACAATGATATAGTAAAAGAATATCCATTGGGAGTTATAAAAGGATGAAAATAAACGAATCAATTCTTACAGCGGGTTTTGGCGGTCAAGGCGTAATGGTCTTGGGAAAATTTTTCGCGAATGCCGCTATGGCATCAGGTTATGAAGTTACTTATCTGCCTTCATACGGTGCGGAAGTTCGCGGAGGTACGGCACATTCTTTTGTGAAAATGAGTACGGAGCCGATAGCAAATCCTTTTATCGAAAACCCAACATCCTGCATAATAATGAATGGGCCGTCACTAATAAAGTTTGGAGACAAAATAGTTAAGGGAGGACTTTTAGTTCTTAATACTTCCTTATGTGATGAAAGAATTAAAAGAAAAGATATAGATATTATAGAAGTTTCTTTGACTGAAGAAGCATTAAAACTTGGAAATATAAAAGTAGCGAACATAATAGCGGCCGCAATCGTAGCAAAAAGAAGAAATATTATTTCAAAAGAAATACTAGAACAAACAGCCCGCAATATGGCCGGCAAAAGAAAAGAGCTAGTCCCAATAAACATAAAAGCCATAACCCGCGGAATAGAGATTGCATCAAACCAGTCATCCTGAGCCGAAGGCAAAGGATATAGGCCTTTAAGTTTGGGGACAGGTGTTAGCTAGCGTATTGCGCTAAAATTTAACACCTGTCCCCTTATTTTCACTATTACATGGAGGATTTAGAAATGATAAAAGTACGTTTCGCCCCAAGCCCCACAGGATTTTTACACCTAGGCAGCGCCAGAACAGCCTTATTCAACTGGCTTTTCGCGCGCAAGAATAACGGTAAATATCTTTTAAGAGTAGAAGATACAGATCAAACGAGAAGTAAAAAAGAATTTCTAGATGAAATACTTGAAGACTTGAAATGGCTCGGACTTGATTGGGATGAAGACCCTATAAAACAAAGCGATAGATTTCCATTGTATCGGGCCAAAGCCGAACAGCTCTTGAATGAAGGTAAGGCTTATAAAGAGGGCGAAGCTATTATTTACAAAGTCGATAAAGGCCGTGATATTGTTATCGATGATATGATACACGGTAAGATAACTTTTAATACCGACGAAATTAAAGATCAGGTAATGATAAAAAGCGACGGCTCGCCCGCGTATAATTTTTGCTGCTGTGTAGATGATTCGGAACTGGAGATAACTCACATTATCAGGGGCGACGATCATATTTCAAATACTCCTAAACAGATAATATTTTATGAGGCTTTCGGCAAAACACTTCCAAAATTCGGTCATATGCCTTTGATAATGGGACAGGACGGGGCGAAACTTTCTAAAAGACACGGTGGAGTTTCGGTTGAAGAATACAAGGCCGAGGGTTTTTTGCCTGAAGCTATGATCAATTATTTGATGTTCTTGGGCTGGAGTCCTAAATCTGATAAAGAAATATTGTCTTTGCCTGAAGCCGTTGAATTGTTTGATATTGTTGATATGACAGGCGTTCAATCAAAATTCGATATACAAAAACTGAGATGGATGAACGGCGAGTATTTAATGAAAAAAGAAAGCAGAGAACTTGTTGACCCTGTAAAAAAACAGCTGATAAAATTAGGCATTGCAGAAGATAAGATCGATAACGCCTATTTAGAAAAAATTCTTGATCAATACAAAATGCGCGGTAAAACAGCCCAGGAAATAGCTGTATTGATCGATTGTTTTTTTATTGATGAATATGTTTATGATGAAAAAGGAAAAAGCAAATTCCTTGATGTCGAAGACAATAAACAAAACATAAAGATCTTTGCCGAAAGACTTGAAAAAATAACTGATTACAATAAAGAGTCTATAGAAAATGTATGCAGAGAAATAGCAGAAGAACGGAGCCTCAAAGCCGCCGGAATAATACACCCAACCCGCATGGCTATAAGCGGCAAAACCCAAGGCTGCGGCCTGTTCGAGATGATGGAGCTCTTAGGTAAAGATCGGACCATCGAGCGAATATTGAAAAATGTTTGACAAATGTCTTACATAATGTTATACTTTATTTCGGAGGTAGCATATGACTTCAGTAAATATCCGAGAGTTTTCGCATAATATGTCGAAATATATGAAAAAGGTCAAAAACGGAGAACATTTAGTCCTTAAAGAAAGAAATATTCCCGTAGCGGATATTTTCCCCCATAATGAGAATATCACAAGGCCTGCCTGGAAAAGAGAAGTAAAGAGAATTCATCTAAAAAACGGAGAATCCCTTTCCGACGCTGTTCTAAAGGATAGACTGGAGCAAAGGCTTTGAAAGCGTTTATTGATACTTCAGCTTTACTAAAAAGGTATACATACGAAAAAGGCTCACATGAATTGTATCATTTTTTAGAATCAGTATCGGAAATAGTAGTTGCTCCTGTTGTCGGCTTGGAGATTGCTTCCGCCTTAAAAAGAAAAGTCCGAGAAAAAATTATTAGTCCGGCTCAATCAGCGGATATTTTCAAAGAATTTCAAATAGATTTGTTTGCATTTCAAAAAGTAAACTGGTCAGAATTGCTTGTTGAAAGGTCGATAAAAATAATTAACAAGCATGAGATAAAAACTTTGGATAGCATACAACTCGCTTCGGGATATATATCTGAAGCGGACATATTTGTAACCTCAGATAAGATTCTAGCGGAAAAAGCCAAGAAGGAACTAAAAAAGGTTGAATTTATATAGTACTTTTAGGTATAATGCTCTCTCTTGATAACGATCTTTTTAATTATTGTTGGGATGTGGTGTAATTGGTAACACAGAAGATTCTGGTTCTTCCGTTTCTGGTTCGAGTCCAGGCATCCCAGCCAAATAAATAGGGACATTAGGTCTCTATTTTTTTGTTGACATAATGATACCGAAATGGTATCATTTAATTGTTATGAATAAAGGAGGTTGTTATGAAAATAGCTATTATTTTGGCGATGATCGGATCTAACCTGTTTTCGGCAAATGGAGTAATGGATAATGCCGGAACAGATTTTTTGCCTAGAAGGGTTGTAATAGATAAAAGCTTGCATTTGGATCTTGAGGAAAAAATCTTTGCTGAAGAAAAAATATCCCAAGAAAAGATGAAGGCAGCCCCAATCAACTGGAAAGAATTTGTTGCGGAATATGAATCAAATTCTATTTTTGAAAAGTCAGTTTAAATTGACCTTCCCCCCAAAAACAGTGCCACTTGTAATTAGAGTGAGGCAATGTTTAATAAAGTAAATGGCATCAGAATACGATCTGAAATTTGATTTTACTTTTATTGCATGGTATATTATTTGCGAACCATAGCAAAAGGTTCGGAAATGTACTATTTACATAAAATCAAGGGATATAACATGTTATGTTTATTTGTTGAATTATTATGGTTCGCAAAATAATGTAAGAGGTGACTAGGTGACTATGAGAAGTTTTCAAATAAGAAAACAGATTGAAAATTTGAGAAAGAAAAAGAAAGATTTTATAAACGTATCGAATGCGGAATGGTATTCACTTTTCAGGAATGAAATTCGTAATTCTATAGCAATAGAAGGAGTTTTTGCTAATAGGAATGATCTTTTGGATGTTCTTGAAAGGAATAAAAAAACAGATAAAGAAAAAACCGCCTCAATTATGGGTTACTTTGAGTCGGCAAGTTCCATGTACGAATATGCTCACAACCAATATAAAGAAAAAGAATTTATTTTAAGGATATCTGATATTAAACAAATCCATACGCTGCTAATGAGGTATGAGAAGGATATGGGTATTTATCTTGGTGACTTGGGTGAATATAGAAGAGGCAATATAGAAGTTTCACAAGCAACTTTTAATGCTATAGATGTCTACAAGATTAAGGCGGCTATGGATATTTTTGTCATGTGGATAAATGCTCAACTTAAAAATAAGGAAATGGATTCAGTTCGATTGGCGGCTATTTCGCACGTATGGTTTGAAACAATACATCCTTTCAGAGACGGGAACGGGAGAGTGGGACGTATATTGCTGTCATATCTTTTGATAGGTGAAGGTTTTGTTAATGTAGCTATTAAAGGTGTAGCAAAAAGTGACAGAGAAAAATATTATAACGCTCTAGAGTCTTGTGATGAGTGTTTTGAAAGAATGCATAAAGACATAGAGAAAAATAAGAAATTAACCGTTAAAGACGTTAACAGATATATCAAAGATGTTAATTTCAGCCAATTTGAAAATATTCTTATTAAGCGGTTGGAGGATAGTGTAAAACAATTAACAATCACTTCAAAGGATAAATTAACGAATGATGCGGTCCTGTCCTTGCGGGAACTAGCTGAGGCTTATAACTATTCGCAAGATTACTTGCGTAATTTGATAAACAGGGGTCATCTAAAAGCGCATAAAAAAGGAAAGTTATGGTATGTGCGTATTTTTGATATGAAGAAGTATATGGAAACCATTTATTTGAATTAAGCGTGTTCGAGTTTTTCGGCGAGCCATAATTTTATTAGAGCAGAGCGGGCAACGCCTATCTTTTGAGCTTCGCTATCGATCTTGTCTAGCATTTTTTCAGGAAAATCGATATTGATTCTTTTTGTTTTTTTTTGTACTTTTACATGGGCGGTATCAAGTGAGTTCCACATATCTGCGCCTGAATCAAAACTCTGATCAAATTCTTTCGCCGATAGTTTTTTATTTGTAATAATAGGGTCAGACCCCGAAACTATGTAATAATAGGGTCACCCATAAAGAGGCACACGTCAAGTAAATAAACCTGTCCATTCGTTCACATTGCGAACTAACAACAACATTCATGCTATTATGCATCACACTCTTATTAAAAAGTTTCTGCGTCCATCTTTT
>JADGBB010000032.1 GCA_015231715.1 Candidatus Omnitrophota bacterium | reverse complement strand
CCACGTACTTTTAGGACAAATATCGCCGCTAGACGGCATAGGGCCTGAAGACTTGAAAGTTAGGGAATTAATTGAAAGAGTAAAAACCGGGAATATATCCGAGATCATTGTTGCAACAGATTTCACTACAGAAGGTGAAACAACGGCATTATATCTTAAGGAACTGCTTGGAAAATATAAATCTAAGGTAACACGGCTTGCCAGGGGAGTGCCGGCCGGAGCTATATTGGAGTTCGCTGATGCACAGACCTTAGAACGAGCTTTTGAAGACCGCACCAGCGTATAAAAAAACAGAAAACACGCAACAAGCAACGAATATTCTTGACTACAAAACTATTATCGTTATACTGTTATTAATAAAGATTTTAACCTATTATTCATTTAAGGAGGTCGTATGGGGATTATTGACATCGTAAAAAAAGGTTTTGGTTCGGCGTCTAAGTTGCTTAATATCGTGGTGATATTTTTCATTTTTAACGCTATTGTAGGGATACTGAGTCTTCCTCTGACAGATCCTGCTAATACAGCTAACCCGGCTATTGTAAGCGCGTCAGTTATTGTGAGCATACTGTTTTTTCTGGGTTTTATTTTTTTGCAAGGCGGGGCATTGGGAATGGTAAAAGATCATTTAAAGACAGGCAGTTCTGATATAGGTTCATTTGTTGGATATGGAAAGAAATTTTATTTGAGAATACTCGGGTTACTTGCATTGTACATTCTTGTAGCAATAGGTGTAGTTTTGGTTTTGGCGCTTTTAAGCTCAGGGTTGCTTTTGTTGGGAGATAATGTAGTAGTTAGAAGTTTGGTGGCGATACTTGTGACAATAGTTTCTGTCGGCCTTATAACAGTTCTAATATTTCCTGTATATGCTATCATAACTGATGATGCTGGATCAGTTGCTTCATTGAAAAAAGGCATGGTGGTAGCTAAAGAAAATTTTGTTAAGACTTTATCTGTTTTTATTGTGATGCTTGTCATTAGCCTAGTAATTTCGGCTATTGTAGGGTTCTTAGCGGGATTGATAACAATACCACTAGGAGATGTTTTAGGCAGAGTTGTTCTTACTATAGTTAATGCAGCTGTGCAATCATACATACCGGTAGTAATGATGATAGTGTTCATGTCATTGTACATGTCGCTCGAAGATAAAAAAGCTTAATTAATTGAATTTGAAAGGTGTGATCTATTAGTGTAGGGGCGGTTTACATACCGCCCCTATATTCTTTTTTGCTACGAGAAAAAAATAAATATCCAGGAGGGATCTAATGGGAAAAATGGTGCCACATGACGGAAACAGTGCCGTCTCACATGTCGCTCACGCGACTAACGAAGTAATAGCTATATATCCAATAACGCCGTCATCAGGTATGGGAGAAATATCTGACGAAAAATCAGCAAGAGGTGAAAAAAATATATGGGGAACGGTTCCATCAGTTGTAGAGATGCAGTCTGAAGCAGGCGCGGCAGGAGCGGTTCATGGCGCTTTGACTACAGGCGCATTAACAACTACATTTACTGCTTCACAGGGACTTTTGCTCATGATACCTAATATGTACAAGATCGCAGGTGAGCTTACCTCTACTGTTTTTCATATAGCAGCTAGATCTATCGCCTGCCAAGGGTTGTCAATATTCGGCGATCACTCAGATGTAATGGCCGCCAGAGCAACAGGATGGGGTTTTCTGTCTTCCGGAAGTGTTCAGGAAGCTATGGATTTTGCATTAATTTCGCAGGCCGCGACCCTTGAATCAAGAGTTCCTTTTTTACATTACTTTGAAGGTTTCAGAGTTTCTCATGAAATACAAAAAATTGACGAACTTACTTTTGACCAAATGAAACAAATGTTGGATCCAAAATTCATCCGCGAACATAGAAAAAGAGGCATGTCGCCTGAAAGACCTGTATTAAGAGGAACTTCACAGAACCCGGATGTTTATTTTCAAGGAAGAGAGTCAGTGAACGAGTATTATGCCAAGGCTCCTGCGATAGTTCAGGCTGCTATGGATAAATTTGCGGCTATGACAGGAAGACAGTATCATTTGTTTGATTATGTAGGAGCTCCTGATGCGGATAAAGTTATAGTAATGATGGGTTGCGGCGCGGAAGCTGTACATGAAAC
This sequence comes from Candidatus Omnitrophota bacterium, assembly GCA_015231715.1. The sequence goes on along the minus strand of JADGBB010000032.1, from coordinate 12,002 downwards.
AGTAGAATATCTCAACAAAAAAGGCGAAAAATTAGGAGTTATCAAGGTAAGGCTTTTCAGACCTTTCGATGTTGCGAGTTTTGTAAAAGCTCTGCCTAAAACAGTTAAAGCTATTGCTGTCTTAGACAGAACTAAAGAACCGGGTTCTCTTGGTGAGCCGATGTACGAAGATGTGAGAACTGCTATAGGCGAAGCGATGCAGAACAAACAGGTTAATTTTGCACAGTATCCTGTAATAGTAGGCGGCAGATACGGTTTAGGATCAGCAGAATTCACTCCTGCTATGGTAAAGAGTGTTTTTGATAACCTTAGTGCTAAAGAAGTAAAAAATCATTTTACGGTCGGAATCGATGATGACATAATGGGTACAAGTTTGAAATTTGACCCGTCTTTCAGCGTTGAAAAAGATACTACATACAGAGCTATGTTCTATGGTTTAGGTTCAGACGGTACTGTAGGAGCCAATAAAAATTCAATTAAAATTATAGCTTCTAAAACAAATAAATATTCTCAAGGATATTTTGTTTATGACTCTAAAAAAGCGGGAGCTATAACTGTATCACATCTGCGTTTCGGTTCGGATGTTATCAGAAGCCCTTACCTTATAACAAAGTCAAATTTTCTGGCTTGTCATAACCCGTCTTTTTTAGAAAAATATGATATGCTGAAAAATTTACAGGAAGGAGGGATATTCCTTCTTAATTCTCTGCACGGAGCGGACAAAGTATGGGAAACGCTGCCCTGTAAAGTTCAGAAACAAATTATAGACAAAAAATTAAAGTTCTATGTTATCGAAGCTACAGATCTTGCTGAAAAGATCGGGCTGGGTTCAAGGATAAATGTTATCATGCAGACGGCTTTCTTCGCGATCTCGAAAGTAATTGACGAGAAGTTAGCGATAGATTCTATTAAAGAAGCCATCAAAAAAACTTATGGTGATAAAGGTGAAAAAGTTGTTGCCATGAATATCGCCGGGGTGGATAAAGCTATTGAGAATATTAAGGAAGTTAAAATTCCGGGAAACATAACAGGTTGTGTTGAAGTTAATGAAGTTGTACCTAACGACGCGCCGGAATTTGTAAAAAATACTACGGCTAAAATAATCAAGGGGGAAGGCGAAACGGTTAAAGTTTCAGAAATGCCTAATGACGGTACTTGGCCGACAGCTACAACACAATATGAAAAAAGAAATATCGCTGTTACTATACCAGTATGGAACGAAGAGACATGTATACAATGCGGTAAATGTTCTTTGGTATGTCCTCATGCCGCAATAAGGCCGAAACTATACAAAGAAGAACTTGTAAAAAATGCTCCGGCAACTTTTAAACATTGTGCGCCTAAACCTCCTAAAGGGCTTGAAGGTTATGTTTACACTCTTCAAACAGCGCCTGAGGATTGTACGGGCTGTGCGACTTGTGTTGAAAATTGTCCTATGAAAGCGAAAGAAGCAATAAAGATGATGCCGCAGGAAGTATTAAGAGAAACAGAAAGAGAAAATTATAAGTTTTTCTTAAACCTCCCAGAAACAGACCCGGCATTATTTGATAGGAACACCATGAAAGGCAGCCAGTATGTCAGACCTTTGTTTGAGTACTCGGGAGCTTGCGCGGGTTGCGGAGAAACTGCTTATGTTAAATTGTTGACTCAGCTGTTTGGTGATAGAGCCGTTATTGCTAACGCGACAGGTTGTTCTTCAATTTATGGAGGAAATCTTCCCACAACACCTTATGCGAAAAGAGCCGATGGAAGAGGTCCTGCATGGAATAACTCATTGTTTGAAGATAATGCGGAAGTTGCTTATGGAATGAGGTTAACAGCTGACAAATATACAGAATACGCAAAAGAACTGGCAGACAGAATACTTGCCGGTAAATGCGGAGAGAACATAAAGAATCTTTTGAATGCTATTAAAGGTCAAGATCAATCAAATCAGGTAGGAATAGAAAAACAAAGAACTAACGTAGATGAACTGAAAAAACTGCTTGCCGGATGCGATTGTGAAGATTGCAAGGAATTGTTGTCCGTTTGTGAATATTTTATCAAAAGATCTATTTGGGCAGTCGGCGGAGACGGTTGGGCATATGATATAGGTTACGGAGGGTTGGACCATGTATTAGCTCAAGGGAGGAACATCAATATCCTTGTACTGGATACCGAAGTTTATTCAAATACCGGCGGACAGGCTTCAAAATCAACACCTATGGGAGCGGTAGCAAAATTTGCAGCTAGCGGGAAACCTATAGGCAAGAAAGATCTGGGTATGATATCTATGAGCTACGGCTATATTTATGTAGCTAAAGTTGCTTTGGGTTCAGATCCTGTGCAGACGCTGAAGGCTTTTAAAGAAGCTGAAGCATATGACGGGCCTTCGTTGATAATAGCTTACTCACATTGTATAGCTCACGGTATCAACATGACAAAAGGTCTGGACGAACAGAAAAAAGCCGTAAATTCAGGACATTGGCCTTTGTTCAGGTATAATCCTGAGCTGGCCATGCAGGAAAAAAATCCGTTTACACTGGATAGCAAAGCTCCCAGCATTAAATTGGACGAATATATTTACGGTGAAAATAGATACAATGTTTTGAAAAGATCAAATCCGGAAAGAGCCGGACAATTGCTGGACAAAGCACAAAAACAAGTAGACGCACAATACGGTCTTTACAAATATTTAGCTGACCGTAACATGGATAAAAAGTAATTAGTAAAAAGATAGGGACAGGTCCCAATTTGAATTGGGACCTGTCCCTATCTAATCTAAAAAATCATGAAGCATCCTGAGTGGATCAAATTACGACTTCCTATACCTTCTGAGTCCGATAAAATAATTGATATTTTAAAAAAGAATAATGTGGCTACTGTTTGTCATCATGCTTTGTGTCCCAATAAAGGGGAATGCTGGAATACGGGGCATGCTACTTTTATGGTGCTTGGGTCTCATTGTTCACGGAATTGTCTTTTTTGTAATGTTGAAAGTAAAACGCCGCTTGCAGTTGACGTTTCTGAACCAGCGAGAGTCGCAGCGGCTGTTATAGAGATGAACTTGGAATATGTTGTTGTTACGTCAGTTACAAGGGATGATCTCATTGATAAAGGGGCAGGGCACTTAGCGGCTGTGGTTGATGAAATAAAAAAACAAGATACTAATATTCTAGTAGAATTATTAATTCCGGATCTTGCGGGAAATAAAAATTTTATAGAAAAAATAGTTTCTGTCCGTCCTGATGTTATTGCACATAATATAGAGATGCCTAGATCTTTATATCCCAAAATAAGAAAACAGTCTTCTTATGAAACATCTCTATACGTTTTAAAAACTATAAAAGAGATCGATCCAAAAATGATAACAAAATCATCAATTATTATAGGACTAGGGGAAACAATCAAGGAGATCATAGAAACTTTTGACGATCTCAAACAAATAAATATTGATATTTTATATGTTGGGCAATATTTAAGTCCTTCCAAAGAACATTGGCCTGTAGCTAAATATTATACTCCGGAAGAATTCAAAGAAATCCAAATTATAGCTTTCGAAATGGGCTTTAAGGCAGTTATGGCTGAGCCTTTAGTCAGAAGTTCGTATAAAGCCGCATCTTCTTACCGTCAGGTTTGCAAATAAATATCCATGTGGTATATTTGAGAGAAAGGTTAACGTCGTCTTGGCTATCGTCATCCTGAGGAGCGAAGCGACGAAGGATCACAGTACCGCAGGGCTGAGATTCTTCGGCCCTTGCAGGGCCTCAGAATGACGGAGTTGGGCTGAGATTCTTCGCCTTTGGCTCAGAATGACGACGGTGGGGATATGGGATAATAATAGGGGGCTAGATGGAAAAAATATATCGGAAGTATGCGGAAGATGAGCTTTGGTTGATAAAGCAGTCTGAGTTTGAAGAACAGATGCAGGGGATCAACGAAACTCACTTTTCGCTTGGTAATGGATATATAGGATCGAGAGGTGTTTTAGAGGAAATGCCTAAAGGAAGTGCTCCCGGAACATATATAGCCGGGGTATATGACAAACTGGCGGGACAAGTATCTGAAATGGTTAATTTCCCGAATCCTTTTATTTTTAATCTTTCTGTTCAAGATGAAAAGATCGGCGCGTCAACTATGGAAATTATTTCACATAAAAGAGCGCTCAATATGAAAAAAGGTGTTTTAGTCAGGAAATCTAAATTTAAAAGCAGTAAAGACGGGAATATTTTTAGCTATCAGTCTTTGCGGTATGTTTCTATGGCGGATAAAAATATCGGAGTGATGCAGATAATGCTTACTTCGAAGGACGCAGACTGCACAATAGACGTTCAAACTGAGATCAGTACGTCTGTTTTTAACCGAGGCTCAATATCAGAAAATGATAAAAAACATTTCACCGTTAAAGAACAAGGGATAAAAAAGAATGCAGAATATCTGCTTGCTGAAACGATCGCTAAAGAAAGTAAAGCTGTATATTGGAGCGGGCTCTACTATGAGCTTGAAGGAAAAAAAATATTTGCCAAAGAAAATAATTTTAAAATAAAGTTAAAAAAAGGTAAGCCGATAAAATTCACAAAAATATTTTATCTTAAACGTTTTGAAAAAAAAGAAAACGAAGCAAAGATCAAAGAAGAAACTTTCAAAAAATTCTACAGTATTTTTAAGTCCCCTATAAATGATATAACAGACAGGCATATCAGCGCTTGGGCAAAAATATGGGCAAAGCGGGATATCCTTATTAAGGGCACAGCTAATCTTCAGAACTTAATGAGATTTAATATTTATCACATGATAATATGCGGCACTTTTGATAACGGTTTTTCAAGCATCGGCGCTAGGACTTTGTCGGGTGAAGGATGTAAAGGGCATGTTTTTTGGGATGCGGAGATATACCTTTTGCCGTATTATCTTTTTAATGATCCAGACTCAGCTAAAAATATACTTTTATACAGGTATAACAGATTAGAAGACGCCCGAGAAATTGCAAAATATAACGGATATGATGGCGCGATGTTCCCGTGGGAATCAGCTAATACTGGGTTTGATGAAACGCCGCCATGGGAAAAAGATATTAACGGCAGAATAGTAGAAATATTTACTAATGAACTGGAACAACATATAACCCCGGACATAGCTTATGCCACGATGCTTTATTATACAGCTACAGGTGATAATGAGTTCATGGAAAAATACGGATATGAGCTGATGTTTGAAACTGCCAGATTCGTTTCCAGCCGACTTGAATTTAATAAGAAAAAAAAGGTTTATGAAATAAAGAATGTCATAGGTCCGGATGAATTTCATATAGGGGTTGACAATAGTGCTTTTACCAATCAGATATGTAAATGGAATATGCAAAAAGCACATGAACTGTATTTGGACCTAAAGAAAAATTCACCTGCAATTTTAAAAAAAATAGCCAAAAAAATATCGTTTCAAGAAGATGAAATGAAAAGTTTAAAGATCAAATCTGACTTAATAAAAATGCCGCATATCACAAAAGAGGGAGTTATTGAGCAGCATGACGGATATTTTAAATTAAGGAACGCTGTATTTGAAAACATGGATGAGAACGGCATGCCGATACTCCCTCAGCATATGGGTTCTGTTCACATGGAAAAAACCCAATTCATTAAACAATGCGATGTACTATTGATGCTTTATTTATTGCCGGAATATTTCCCGCAGGAGAAGTATACAAAGCCGAACTATGATTATTACATGCCTAGAACTTCACATAAATCTTCGCTAAGCGCATCAACAGCTTCTGTGATGGCCTCAAAGGCAGGGGACTTATACAGGTCATATCACTTGTTCAATGTTTCACTTCGAACCGATATCAGCAATCTTTACGGTAATACTAATGGAGGCATGCACGCTGCATGTTTAGGAGGAACATATCAGGCCCTAATATTCGGATTTGGCGGGTTCAGCATAAATGAAGGCATGCTGACAATAAACCCGTGCATGCCGAGAACATGGGAAAACCTTATATTCACATTTTGCTGGAAAGGTAAAAACATTAAATTTGAGATTTCTAACGACATTGTAAAATTAAGGATTAACAGTAAAGACAAAGAACCTACAACAATTAAAATATTCAATAATATTCAAACTATAGACAGCAATAAAACTTTTACTTATCTCAGAGGAATAAGCGAGATCACAAAGAAATTTTATTACTAATACATTAATTAACCGTTTCACCAAAGGAGTGTTCCTGCACATTTACAAACGTTTAAATGTGTAGAAACACGACCCTTAATAATACTTGACCCAAGTATGCTGAACTATTATAATCTTTGCATGTCTAAACAAACTCCGCTTTATAAAACACATCTTGATCTTGGAGGACGGATGGTTCCGTTCGCCGGATGGGAAATGCCTGTATTATATACCGGGATCATTGAAGAACATTTGTATACTCGTAAAGTGTGTACTATTTTTGATATTTGTCATATGGGTGAATTCATTATTAAAGGAGAAAAAGCCGAAAGTGATCTTGAAAAACTTTTAACCTGCAATATCGCCTCTCTTGAAACCGAAAAAGCCAGATACGGTTTTTTGCTTAATAATAATGGCGGTATCATCGACGATATGATAGTTTTCAAAAAGAAAAAAGATGAGTTCATGATAGTTGTTAATGCGGGCACAAGAGATAAAGACAAAGCATGGATAAAATCGCATCTAAGCGACGAAACTAATTTTACGGATATTTCAGATAACATCGCCAAACTTGATGTGCAGGGGCCTAGATCCGCTGATATTTTAGATGAGTTTTTTAATAATGAAGTAGCACTCGAATTAAAACGATTTAATTTCTGTTCAATGAAATGGGAAGCCATAGATATATTGGTAAGCAGAACAGGATATACAGGCGAAAAAGGATATGAATTATTCTTTGATGCCAAACAAGCAGCCAGAATATGGAACGGCATTTTAGCCTCAGGCGACATTAAGCCCGCAGGCCTAGGCGCAAGAGACTCCCTGCGTTTAGAAAAAGGTTATTCACTTTACGGCCACGAGATCAGGTAGGCACTCAAGATTTTACAGGCATAGCGCCTGTCGGTCTTATTTTTGTGGCTGATTATTCAAAAATGAATATGGATGAAAATTTAAATTTTTTTTATTCAGCGGTTGATACCGGTTATATTAGCCAAAATGTTTATCTCTTCTGTGCGGCAGAAGGTTTGTCTACTGTTGTTCTCGGCTGGGTAGATAAAGAAAATTTGTCTAAAACGCTAGGTCTGACTGCTGCTCAACATATAATATTGTCCCAGCCGGTTGGATATTCTAAAGAATATAATACTTATTAAATTATTTTTAACTTTTATTTGTCAATTTCAAAAAGTGTGTTATAATTTGAATTACATTATTGTGTTTAATAATTATATGATCAAAAAAATTGCGCTTTTAATTTTATGTTTATCTTTTCTAGCCTTACCCATGGCGGCCTACTCTCAATCTTTTCAACATGTCGAATCTCTTTTTGATCTCCGCACACAAATAGGTGCTCAAGGAGATGTTCTACCCGAAGCAATTAAAGCCTCGCGAGGTAATGATGTACGAACCTTAGAACGAATTTTTGAATTAAACACTTCTGCATTGGTTACTATAGAAGCTTATTTTCGTATATTTAAAATTTCACTCTCCGCTGAAACAGTTACTGAAGAATCCATTTCCATTCTTAATGAGTGGCTTTCTTTTATAAAAAATCAATGTTCTTACGATATTTTGTACCTCAATCAGGCCCTTAAAGAAAGTCCGAATGATTCAGTAGCTAAAAATATCGAAACTTCACTCACTAACATAAAGAAACTATCTGAAATTGCCACTAACGGAATTCAGGAAAATAAAAACTTCCTCTGATATCGTTAAACTTTATTTGTCTTTTTTGATTTTATTTTCCGGAAGTAAGTTGTGAACACTCATCGGAGAAAAAGAGGATTGTTTTTGTATCTCTGCATTGTTTAATGTATCACGTACTAAGTCACCTAATTTGTTCTCCATTCTTGATAAATATCTCATGTCGGCAGTATCCATAATATCAATTTTTTTTGCTTTATTAGGTAAAAGATCATTAATATCATTTTCCATTTTAACTAAAGCCTGTTGCTTTTCTATCATTCTGGAAATAAATTTTGCATCGGAAGAAGTCGGCATAGCTATTTCCTCACTGCATACCGATATTTCAGTATAAGCAGCCAGCAAACTTATTATAATTATGTATCTTAGGATCTTCATTTTTATTTCCTCATTTGCAATTTTCACTTTTTAAACTTCTTTAATAAGGGTTCAAAATTTAAGGGTTCATACAGCTGAACCCTTCTTTTTCTCTTCCACCTACATTTCTAGTATAGCATACTATTTGAGAGAATCAAAATTAATATATATAACTTTTTTATTTCTAATAAATAGTGCCTGTCCTTATTTATGCTTGCTTCGCTAATTCTTTGATTTGTCGTCCATAAATGTTGGGAAGTGTGTTTATATCTATTCTTTCTGTGGGGACTAGGAGAACGATACGCTTACCTAGAGATATTATTTCCATACCGCGATGTGATGATATATTTTTATTATCGTCCTCTTCATTAAGTCCCAGATTTAATGCAATAGTGATAATTTCAAGCAGACTTATGTAGTCAAAACTTCCAAGATTTTTAAGATCAATACATGCTTTAAATGCTTCGAGTGTTTGGAATTTGTCATTTGTCAGTGTATTTTTACTCCCTAATAGAATTATCTTATCAGTCTTGCTAGGATTTTCATCACCGATATTTCTTAGTAATGTTTCAGAATTTCCTAAAACAATAGTTATATTATTAATAATCCCTCGTCTTTTCAGCCTATCAACTAACTGCCTTAATTCGCACATAAGAGCTTGCATATCCGCATTCTGTTCATTCGGCATCCACTCGGCTGTTTCAATTCCAATGATCACTTTTGCATTCTCTCTCATCGCTTCTGACGCGGAAATCTTTATTGTATCCGCCAATGTCTCAGATCGAGAAACCTCCTTGAAAATTGCATCTGCCTCAGAAGCAGAATTAAGTACTGATTTTATTTCCAATTCTTCCGTCTCAGCAGATGCTTTTTTGTAGGCTTCAATAAACTGAGCGTTTAAAGATATTCCTTTATGCTGTTTAGTGAACTTTTGTGTCATAATTTTTAAAAGCTCTCTTATTTCATCGGCTATATCTTTCGGCAGAGCAGCAATAAATTTTTCGGCCATACTGTTACCTTTGTTAATATATTGTACATCTCCTATAACTTCAGCTATGCTCAATAGATGCGCCATCATTATAAGATGGCTTGTTTCTTTTATACCCTCTGAGCTTTCATACGACTTTAGATATTTCTCCAGATAACCTGGCTTTAAGCTCTCAACCAATCTCATAGCAACTACTTCAGCTTCCTCAGAATATAACATTACATCAAATGTTACAGGATCAGAAACAGGTATGTCTATATCATTTCTCCAATCTTTCGATAAAACGGTATGTTTTGCATATTGAACTAAATACACAAGAGGTTCTGAAAGCTCAATCGGCAAAAGATCAGACATCTCAAAGACCCCGTGACCCATTTTGAATTCCGATTCTTTTCCGAGCGTGAATATGTGCATATACTCATGCAGAAATTCATTCTCACAAGTTTCTATTGTATCTATTATCGTGGACCAATGCAGCAGGTTGATCTTGATTCTATTGTTCCCGTTATCTTCGGGAAAATAAACAGACATAAGCCCGCCTTCGGGCTCAGCCACAAGTTCTATTTTTTTAAATTGCAAAAGTTTTTCCATTACGGATCTTGTTTCACTATTATCCGGATAATATATTTCAATTGTTCTTTTCAAAATATCATGTTGTTTTCGAAGCTTTTCTAAAAGTTCATAAACGAGTTCCCTGGTCCATCCTTTAGCTTTTACACGCGGGTCATCTAAAAGTTCAAGCTGATCAACATCTAAAAATTCTCCATTACCTTTTTCTTTATCCGGCGCACAAACTTCAGCATATCGGTATGCCAGTTCATCAAAGTATTCTGCCATAAATTTTCGAAAATTAACCATGTTATCAAAAGCCAACTTTAGCCTGCCATCTGGTTTTAATTTGTCCAAATAAGCGTCTACCGCATCCAGGTAATTATCTTTTACTGCCAGAGCCTTTTCAACCATACGCTTTGCCTCCGTTTCATAATCAAGATCGTATGGCTCGTACATTCCTATGCACGGTATCTCTTGAAGCTTATCCCTTAGTGCGCGAAAATCTATTTCTAGCACTTCTCTTTCATCGGCCGTAATAATTAATTTTCTGTTAAGATTTCCGAATTCATAAAATGTCTTATTCATCTCTTGTATTCTATCGTTCGTTAATATGGCTACTGAAAATGCAAGAAACCTGAACGATCCTTCCGGGAAAGAGAAATCTTTAAAAAGTTTTTTTCCATTGCACTCAAGCGCATAATCAAAAAATGAAACCGAAACATTATCTTTTGCAATATCTTCTACCATAGATTCGGACAACAATTCGATCGAATAGTTTCCCGCTGTCGATTCCGGCAGAATAGCTGCGATTTCTTTTTCATTTTCTAGATCATTACTATTGATTTCCGTCAAAGGTACGGATTCTGCGGGAATATTGATGGTTGTTCTCGCGAGGATTCGGCCATCGATATGGCTTTCAACTTGGACATATCCGTTGTGCGTTATTGAAACTAAAGGATATTTAGTCTTTGGAGCTGATCTGTCAGATATAAGGCTCTCATCGATTTTCAAGCAGGCAGGATCACCTTTTTCAGCAAGATCAAGTCTGTTTAGAAAATCAACGCTTCTTCCTATTACTTCGTCTGACTGTGCATCATGCAAATCCTGATATACGAGAAAATTGCGAGTATCATCCGGATCAACCCCTTCAATAGACCTTGTTACATTTATCTTTAGATCGAAACTATTCCAATCCGCTTTTTCAAGAGCTTTTTTGAACGCGTATGTAGAAACCAAGTTATAAAGAGAAGGATTTTTTGTATAGCAAAAATATATATGTCTCAGATGTGGACTCAGGGTACCAAGTATATTGGCATAATGTTCTATATATGGCTCTGCCATTTGAGCTATATCTTCTTCCGTAGGATCGCTTATTGATCCGCCTTTTTTGCTGTACTCATATATTTTGCGCACGATATCATAATAAGGCTGACCAAGATGAAACGATACATTAAATCCGCTTGTTTCTACTATAGGATCTATTTCAAATCCGTTTATATTCTCAGCAATTTTTTGTGCGCGCTTATCCAACTTAGGCCAGCCGGCAGTAGTTATCGTAAAATGAGCTGTCGAATCTTTTCTCATGGCATAATCTATCAGCCCGTCTAAACTCGTCCCGAAAAATGGATCATACCAGTCAAATAGTTCATTACCGCTCCAATTGCCGAAGTTGTGGGGTTTTATCGCTTTTATAGCAACCGGCAGGGGAAGATTTCTGCTTAAAAACATACCATTACCTACAAGGCACTGCTGACAGGGTCTTCTGCATCCATACCCAAGAGGCATATGCAGAACCATAATGTCTTTTAGATCAAACCAATTTATCCAATTCTCTGGATCTTTTTCATCCGCTATTATTTTTTGAGGATCAGGCATCAATGCCACAACTTTTTTCGCTTCTTCTATGCGTGAATGATCATCGATAGCAAATGCTTTTTTTATTTCAGAAACTTCCTTCCGCAACTTTTTACCGTAATCGCTCAATATTTCCTGATACGCAGTAAACATTAACTCCATTCTGATTATATCCGAGGTAACTTTTTTTACCTCCTCCGTTATCGGCACAGTTTTTTTGATTGATACAGGTTTTCTCTCAATCCCTCCTGCTATAACTACCCCTTTAGATAATAATTTTTTTCTTTCAGCTAGAATATTCTCTATCCTTGATATGCCTTTATTCGTAATATCATATATTCCATTCGCGTTTTTTTTCACCAATTCTTCGTCTTCTGCCTGTTTTAAAGTGCTGTCCCATCCA
>JADGBB010000031.1 GCA_015231715.1 Candidatus Omnitrophota bacterium | reverse complement strand
CATGCGGCTATTTTAGGCCAAAAGAGCGATGAAGTCGGAGCGTATTTTGTTAAAGCTTTGGCTGCTTTAGCCGATAATACTTTGACGGGAGACGATCTAGTAGGACTTGTTCTTGAATGCGGTAAAGTTAATATGACGGCAATGGAACTATTGGATAAAGGGAATACGGGAACATTCGGACATCCTCGTCCTACACAAGTATCGCTTGGTGTAAAAAAAGGCCCGGCTATTCTTGTTTCAGGGCATGATCTATTGGACCTAAAAAATCTTTTGCAACAAACTGAAGGTAAAGGAATAAATATTTACACGCACGGCGAAATGCTTCCGGCGCACGGATATCCGGAACTAAATAAATACAAACATTTAGCAGGCAACTACGGCGGGGCATGGCAGGATCAGGCGAAAGAGTTTGATGCGCTCCCGGGTGCTGTGCTTATGACAACAAACTGTATACAAAAACCTAAAGATTCTTATAACGACAGAATATTTACGACAGGCCTTGTCGCATTTCCGGGAGTTAAACATGTATCTGCTGTAAACGGTAAAAAAGATTTTTCTAAAGTTATTGAAAAAGCTATAGAGATGAAAGGATTTGAAAAAGATGTAGAAGATAAAAAGATACTAGTTGGTTTTGGACATAATACGGTTTTGGGTGTTGCGGGAAAAGTTATTGAAGGCGTTAAATCAGGCGCGATAAAACATTTCTTTTTAGTAGGCGGATGTGACGGCGCAAAACCCGGAAGAAATTATTACACTGAGTTTGCCGAAAAAGTCCCTAAAGACTGCATCATATTAACCCTTGCCTGCGGTAAGTTCAGGTTTAACAAACAGGAGTTCGGAACAATAGGCGAATTGCCGAGGCTGCTTGACATAGGCCAATGTAATGACGCGTATTCTGCCATAAAAATAGCAGTTGCTTTAGCAGAAGCTTTTAAATGCGGCGTTAACGATCTGCCGTTATCAATGATACTTTCATGGTACGAGCAGAAAGCAGTATGTATCTTGCTGACACTATTGTATCTCGGCGTTACAAAAATAAAACTAGGACCATCACTACCCGCGTTCATCTCATCGAACGTCTTAAACGTCCTAGTTGAAAAATTCAAAATAGCCCCAATAACAGATCCGGAAACAGATCTAAAGGAAATACTAGGCTAAGAGGATTTAATACAACGCGAAGAGAAAATTCTCGGGTCAACCGAGAATTTTCTCTTCTAGTCGTGTTTGATTTATATTTATAATGATGTATAATTATTCCATGAATACTTTTGTGCTGTTATTTACGTGCCGGGATAAGAGGGGGATTGTTTCTCGGACTTCAGATTTTATTTTGGCTCATGAGGGGAATATTATTGCTGCTGATCAGTATAGTACTGATCCTGAAGGCGGAAAATTCTTTCTTAGGATAGAATTTTTTATTAAAGATGATGCTGTTGATAAAGAAGCGCTATCGGAGGCTTTTTCTGCTATTGCTAAAGAGTTTAACGGCGAATACAATATTTATTCTAAAGATGAAAAGATGAAAATGGGCATAATGGTTTCAAGACCCGATCATTGCCTTGTTGAACTTTTGTATTTGTGGGAATCCAAAGAGATCAATGTAGATATACCGTTTGTTGTCAGCAATTATCCGGAACATAAAAAATTAGTTGAAAGGTACGATATCCCTTTTTATTATATGACTTCAGATTCGTCTTCAAGAAAAGAAAAAGAGATATTGAATATAATTAGAGATTCTGATTTTTTAGTTTTAGCCAGATATATGCTTGTATTGTCAGGCAGTTTTATAGATTCTTATGAAAAAGATATTATAAACATACACCATAGTTTTTTGCCATCTTTTAAAGGAGCAGACCCGTACGGAAAAGCTTTTAAAAGAGGAGTTAAAGTTATAGGTGCTACGGCGCATTTTGTGACAGAAAAACTGGATGAAGGGCCGATCATTACTCAAATGGTAGAGCATGTTTCGCATAAAGACTCCGAGAGCGATCTTAAACGAAAAGGCAAACATATGGAAAAGAGAGCTTTGGCGCAGGCAGTTTACGAATATATAAATCACAGAATAATTAAAGACGGCAATAGAACAATAGTTTTTTAAATGTTAAAATCTAAATTTTTGGATAATAAACTTTATGGAAAAAAATAAATTATTTGACAGTTTTGCTGAGGCTATTTCAAAGACCACTACTGAACTTTTGAAGGTAAATGTCTTTGGGGAGCCCGAGCTCAAAGGACATGATATTGTGGAGTGGTATGGAAAATTGAAATTATTCCCATGGTCAAAATTCCATTTACCGACATATTTTTGCATAATGTATTATTATGCCGGCGAGCAGGATAAAGAATCTCATAAGCCTGTGGGTAGTATAATTATTTATTTTGAAAGAAAAGAATCAAGAGACCTTTTGGTTCCCATAAGTAGTTCTAGATCCATAAATACTCAAGACATAGCCGGCATTGAAGATCACGATGAAAAAGAAAAAAAACTTAACTTGAAATCTGTCGGGGAATTTTCAAGGAAAGTAAGCATGTATAGTCTTTCCGGTCTGCAAGGTCAAGGATATGAGGGTCTTGTTTTGTCCGAGCCCCATACATTAACTGCTCATGAGTCAAAAGACACTATCCCCTTTAATTCAAAAACAAAAAAAATATATGAAATGAAATTCATTCTTGAAAGAGGACAAGAAATTATTTTAGATTACATTTTCCCCGAATAAACCTAGATCATTATGGGCTTAATATCAATTCTTATCTCTAATCCTTTGCTTTTCATTGCGCTTGTTGTGCCGTTATTGTACTCCGTTTGTGCTTGCATCAGGGGTCATGTTTTCATACACAATAATCGGATTTAACATGCCCTGCGAACTTCCGCCGTTAGATATGGTGAACCCTAATCCGTCAACTGTAGCATTATTGTCAAAATTGCCGATCGCGTTTCCCACTCCGGCATAGGCTCCTCCCGCAACAATAACCGCCAAACACGCAAGAGCTACTTTGAGGGGCACTGCCGTATGTGACTTTAAAAATGGGGTTCTCTCCGAAAAATTAGTATGTCTTTCAGCTATTTCATTTTGTTTTGATATAGCCATAATCGATTCTTTTCTCATCTGCATAATATATTTAACTCTTGCCTCAGCCTTTTGATAAAAATCGGACTGAACAGGAATATCCTGCATTTTAGCTACTATAGCTTGTAGAATGCTGTCAACTGCTTCAGAATTTCCCAAAATAGCGATTAATTTAAAAAGTTTGTTTATCTCTACCTTAGCTTCAATTTCATTGCGGAGAACTTCTACCCTTTCTTTGAGTTCCTTTTCCGTTGTGTTTTCACTTACGTCTGCCATTTTTTTATTGAAGTATTCTGCTGCCTTTCCGGGAAGCTGCGCTAGTGTTTCTCTAAACTCTTTCTTTATTTTACTTCTTTCATCCGAAGTTAATGATGTTAGATCATCTATCCTATCTGCAAAATAATCAGCGGCAGATTCAACCTGAAAAGAAGACTGTAAAAGAGCTAGTTTTTCTGCGGCTAATTCTTTTGCGGGCAATTCTACTTGTGATTTTTTGTTATACCCCGGCATTTTTTCAAAATAAGCTCTAATAGATTGAGGAACAAGACGTTTAAATTCTCTTAGATTATTAGCAATAGGTATAAAAAGATATTTATCTAATTTTTGTATAAAACCTCGTTTCGCTGTTTTTCTTTTTTTCTCCTTAATAACAGGATTTTGATATGCGTAAATTGGATCATCAATAGCCGTTTTAATTAGTCCGGTTACGCTGCTTTTCTGAATATTGCTCCTATTAATAGGCAGACCCAGCATATTAAGAACTACCGCTCTTTTTATAAGAGTTTCTGGTTTGTAACTCAAAGTTTTAAAATCAACTTCTATTCTGAGCGACTTTAAATTTTCAAGTCTTTCGATCAGGACATCTCTATCCATGTTGAGAAATATTCTTTTATACTGTGCAGGTTTCAACATACTTGCTATTTCGTGAACCGGAGTACCATACTGCTTTAGTATATCCATGCGATCAATAAAATTTACAACTGCGTTTCTATAACTTTCATCATCGAAATGTTTTTTTAAAGCATCAGTGTTTTTTATAGCAGCCACTATGTTTCTCAAATTCTCCATCTCAGCTCTTTTAGTTGGGCTTTTGAGAGAACTTATTTGCGTGTTTATATCTTTAATTAACTTTCCAGAAAGTTTGCGGGTATAGTATTCAAGCCCTTTGGCAAACTGCCCTTCAGCGCCGGCCACATGGAAAGTATCAGCTCTTTGAATGGCAGCAACGAAAACTGACTGCAAATAAGCACTGTTTGTATTCATTTTTTGGGTTACATGTACTCTATAATCCGCTAAAGCCTGCTTAAATTTTATTTGCGCATACTCAACTAATTTTTGAAAGCCCTCAAATAACAACATAATTATGCCAAAAATTCCCAAAGCCATTTGCATAGATACGGCTCCTGTGCGTCTGTCTTTAACTTGCGCACTCACGACAACAGCAGGTTTAGATTTAGACGATACTTCTGCCGGTTTTTTTGCTTCTTTTTCACTTTCACTAGGCACTTGTACTTTTACCGGAATTTCAACTGTTTCTGCAGAAGTCATTGTTTTAGGTTCTTCAACTTTCGGGACAATAACTTCTTGTTTTTCTTCTGTTTTGTTTTCTTCAAGTTTGGCAAGCACACGTATCACATTATCATCGGTATCATCTACTCCAACTCTTCTTAGTTGTGTTTTTATTGCATCATTTTCTATGGTTCTTCCCTCATTAAAAGGTTTCTGAAGTCGTTTAGCAATTTCTATAACCATATTATTTACATTTTCCGCATCAGGAACCATCTCACGGACAGGAGTTGTTACTACTTCTTGCCCTTTCACACCTACGAGAACTTCCGGGTCGCCTACTAAGGTTGCAACAGTATTAACAGTAGCCGAATCGGTTGCGAATACTCTTCTTCCTTTTTTACCAGTTATCGCAGCAGTCTCGCCATCAAAACCTATAAGCATATCCGGTCCAGATTTTTTCACTTCAACTGTTTCAAGAAATTCCCGTATTTGCTGCGGTGTTATTTTTGCGGTCATGTCTTCTTGATTTTTATGTTTTAAAAAATTATATCTTTCCTCATATTTGACAATCCATATATTTTTCCAGTCATCTCTTCTTAAAAGTTCAAATGCTCTATCAGGGTTGGATTCTAATAGTTTTTCAAAAAGTATAGTTGGTTTATCAAAATCAAGTGTACTATCATCAAAAAATGCCCACACGGCTAGTTTGTGGCTGCCGGATTTTACAAGTTCCATATACGGGGTTTTGTTATTAGTGAGTACCGCTATGTACGGTCTTTCTTGTCCGTCTTTGAATTTAGGGGCGATTACCATATAGGAAAGCTTATTTTCCTGAAGCATCTTTTTGAGGCCTTCTGTGTGGTATCCTCCTGTTACTAGTGCCGCTACCTGTTTGCCTTCCTGTCTCATGCGTCTTAATGTGTTATTGAAAAGTGCTCTGTCTCTGGCTTCGGCATCTTCATAAAATTTCAAAGCTTCTTCGACATCGCCAAAAACTAGACCTAGGTCATAACCGCTTTTTATAGGCACATTGTATTTAGCCGACATTTCTCTTATAAAACCTGCCACTTCAGCCGAGTTGTATGCTTTGTACTGGCTCTTTACTTTGTAATAATCGTCGTTTGCCATTTCCATTGTGTAAAGCATGTCTATAAGGCGTACGACTTTTTCAATATGTCTTAATTTGTTTTCGTCTTTTGAACGGACCAAAGAAGAAGCGATCGCTTCTTCAACGCTTTCTATTTCGGAATAAAGTCTGAAAACATCGACATTTTCATACAATGACACGTATCTGGCATATTTAATAAGATTTGAATATCCCTCATTATTAATTCCTTTATCTGAAGCAAGTTCGGTGAGGTATAAATGATAATCGGCCTGAGAGATCTTTTCCTGCTTGAAAAGTACGGATTTTGATACAAGAGTTTCAAGCTCGCGTGCTTCCAGCATATCGGTAAGTTCTTTTATCAGCTGTTTTCTTTCGTTATTGGCCTCATTGAAATTGATCTCTTTTTCCAGCTTGATCGATTCCAAAAGTTTAGGAATTTCGGTGTATGACGAAATATCAATTTTGAGGTTAGTGGAAACCGCGTCCACATATGTCCAATAATCCGAAAAACTGAGAGAGGAATCTCTATGTTTTCTGGCATTTTCTTCCAAGGTGTATAATTCCCCCGGGTACATGGCTTTAGCCAAAAGATCAAGCTGTGCAATAAGCGCGCCTGTTGATGCCAATCTTTCTGACATATTGCCTGCGACGTCTCTAAAGCTTTTAATATTTTCTCTGTAAAGCTCCTGATCTTCAACTCCGTATATCTCTACTTCTTTTTCGTCATTTGTTATCTGATAAAATTCAGCCGCGCTCATCAACCCGTCTTCCATAAGCTTATTGGCGGTTGTGTTCCTGATCCCTTCGTCCGGGAAAGTCTTTAAAAGCGAAGTATCGACATAGCCGGTAGAACCTTCAACGGCAATAAGATCAAGATTATAATTTTTAACCAAAGAATCGATCAAACCAACGATTGAATGCTGCGCGGCCAAAGAAGAGTGAGCGTCTTGTATATTTAATATTGTTTCGCCGGTTCCGTTCGTTATAACAGAAGATTTTTTACCCAAATCATTAGGCACTTCAATATTTTTGAATAACTGAGTGTTTGTTGTATCAAAATTATTTTGCTTCGCAAATGCCCAGACCGGCTTGCCGCCGTCTTCTGTCCAGCCTATCTGCTCATGTGCAAACAGCACGGAAACAACAACAGCGACTGTTTTTAAAAACAGTGCGTTGCGGCTTTTCCAAGTGCTGATTCCCTCGAATTCATTGGACGGGAGCGCGGCATCGCTAGAGTGAGTGTTAGTGTTACGGCTATGCACTTTATTTGTATTAGAGCACAACCAACCTTTTATCTTTGCTAAAAGTCCCATACACACCTTCCTATTTTGTCTGACTTTTTAATATTTAACCTAGATATATTTTATCATACTTCTTAATGAAGTCAACCGAATCAATTTAACTTTTTTGAACCTTAACATTTGGGGCCAAAAAAAAAATTTCCCACGCTCTTTTTATTTATCACATTATATCATAACTCGTATAATGTTCAATAAATAACTGTTAAGTGTGGGAAACTTAAGAAGACTATGCTTTTATATTTTCCTAACAAGATATTTTGTCTGTTAATTTCGTTCTTTTATCTACCGATCTCTTACTCCGTCTCTATATCCTTCGGTATAACCTTGTTTATATCCGTCTTTCAACCCTTTTTCATATGCTTCTCTTATTAGATCCTCATAACTTACCTCGACTTGCCTGTACTGAACATATGATTGCTGAGGAACTGTACTGGTTTGAACTATTTGTCTTGGCTGTTTCCTTTGTGCATACACAGTTTGATTGTATGCAGGCTGATTTTTTGCTTGGCTTGGTCTCTCTGTTATAACATCTAAAAGAGTTCCGCCGATTATGTTCACTCCGGCTCCGGTCAGCGCGCTTATCCATAGTTTATCCGAGTCTGCACCCCCCGCAGCTCCTGCAATTGCGCCTGATCCGGCACCTAATAAACCGCTTCGCAACAAGCTTGCCGCACTGTTTTCCTGAGCACTCCCTACACCCGCATCCATCACCCCGACTATGAACATCATAACCGTCACAACAATTAATCCTTTTTTCATTTCGCACCTCCTGTTACACTATATACAACATTTGTTGTATAAAAAAAGTTTCATCTTTGGAGAATTGTTATGAAAAAATTTATTATCCTTTTTACATTGATCTTTTTCGCATTAGATCTGAGCGGGAAAAGCGAAAATTTACAAAATAATTCTATATCACGACTTAAAAACTCTTTGCCTTCGGTAGTTGCCGTAAGGTCTGAACTCATGGGCATAAAAGAGACCTCACCACCCCCAAAAGGTAGAATTAATCCTTTAGTTTTTTTGGCTAAACACCGCAGAGTTGTCACTATTTCTCGCACAGGCGCCGGATTTTTTCTTGACGAAACGGGTCTTATCGCGACAAACTCGCATATTGTAAATAAAGCAAAAAAAATTACCGTAAAAACTTTTGACGGCAAAGAATACGAAGCAGGCATAATAAAAATATTTACCGAAATGGATCTGGCTTTCATAAAAATAGACCCTTCTCCCAAATATACTCCGGTTAAAATGGCTGACAGTAATAAAGTAAACCTTTCAGATACTGTTTACACTATCGGAAGTTCAAATTTCAATAAAGGAACTTTTATAGAAGGCAAAATAATCGGTTTAGGCCGCAAAGACACTAAAACTGAACTTCTAAAAACCCAGATCGAACTCTACAAAGGCGACAGCGGGGCGCCTCTATTGAACAATAAAGGCGAATTGATCGGACTACTCTATGCCAAAGGCTCAGGCATAAAAAACTACACATTAGCAATCCCGTCTTCAAAAATTATAGACTCGTTAAAAAGTTAAAGATCATAAGTTAGTGAAGTAATAAATTTAAGATCGTTGCTCTTTGTATCTACCGGCGGACTTGAATTATACTCATCAATAATACTAATATCAATACTAATGTTTTCGGTCACTTTGTTTGAAATCTTAGAAGTAGAAGACAACCTGTATATATCAAAATTTTTTATGTACGGATAATAATATAGATTTTGACTAAAACTTATCCGATCGATGATTTTCTGTTCAAAATAAAGCCTTGGCACAGCTATTAGTTCATCACTTGTCTTTTCTGCTCCATAATAGTCCGTGCGTTCAAGACCAATAGCTCCTTCCAGCATGAACTTTGTGTTATCCCGATCAAATAACCACCACCCAATGCCTGTCGAAGGTATGGTCCTGTAGTAAATATTTGAAAATCTATCATGAGATATTTCAGCTTTTAAAAAATGATACCAATCTTTTCTTCCGCCAAAATTCCAGGCGTATCTTCCTGATGACTGCCAAGTCTGAACATCCATAACTTTATCGGTAGAAGAATAGGATACATTACCCCTTAAAGTCATCTCATTCACTTTAATATGGCTCCGGTCAATAATAAACCCGCCTCTCATATACTGATTTTTTGTATTGCCCTGGGTAGCGGTATATCCTACAGTAGCTTTTTGTTTCCAGGCTACTTCATTTTTTTTGTCCTTTTCGTCATTCTGTGCTTTTAATGTTCCTTCATCTAAACCGTCTATCGAAACTATTTTTGCCGCAAGTATTTTGATCTCTCCGATGGCTTCCGTTTCAATAACTAGGTGCTCCTCTGTCTTTTCCACAAAAGTACCGCTAACGACATCTCCGTTCTCCAAAAAAACTTTTACTTCCCGGGCGGGCGATAACTGTGCCGCAAATAAAAAAAATATTAGTATTAAAATAAATCTCAAGATATCACTCCTTCTAAAAAATCTTATCATGTGCTATGATTAAAGCAATAAAAATATTTGTACAGCACAAAGGCTTAAACATGGAAGATCAAAATAAATGGAATTTTTATATACCGTTCACTCAATCTGTTAACGTCATTCAAATAATATTCGCTGTTGTTATTACTTTTATGGCTTCCATGACAGTTTTTCAGGCCTTTACAACAACTCCCACATTTCCGGTGATACTGACAGGCCTACTCATTGTTATTTCACCGATTGTTTATTCCTCGATATCCTTGTGGCTTTTTATCCGAATCGGCAAATTAGATCCACTGGCAAGAAAAGCACAAATAATATTTTCATCAGTTTCCCTACTCATGTTCCCTATCGGAACAATAGCACATGGTATCATACTTTACGGATTGACCCGCGAGGAAACAAAAAGATCATTTAAACTGATCTAAATAATCGGCATATCCTTCTTTTTCAAGATCTTCTTTTGGGATAAACTTAAGCGAGGCTGAATTAATGCAGTACCTTTTCCCGCCGGGGCCCGGCCCATCGTCAAACACATGTCCTAAATGCGAATCAGCCTTAGCGCTTTTAACTTCGGTTCTTTCCATTAAAAACTTTCGGTCTGATTTTTCCACTATATTATTTTCTTCCAGAGGTTTTGTAAAACTCGGCCATCCGGTACCTGAATCAAATTTATCTTTAGAAGAAAAAAGAACTTCGCCGGAAACCACATCTACATATATTCCATCTCTTTTATTATTCCAATACTCGTTGTCAAAAGGCGGTTCAGTCGAACATTGTTGTGTGACATCATACTGCAAAGGCGTAAGCTTTTCTTTGATCGCGTGTTTTTTAATAAAATCTTCGCGCCCCGAACCTTTTTTATAAGCTTTGTAATGAGTTTCATTTTTTTTATAATAATCCTGATGATATTCTTCGGCAGGATAAAAAGTTATTTTTTCTAAAATCTGAACGGCAATAGGCTTATCAAATTTTTTTGACTGCCCAAGTTCTTTAAGTATTTTTAAAGCGATCTGCTTTTCTCCTTCGTCACTAAAATATATTGCTGTTTTGTATTGTTCTCCTCTATCGGCAAACTGTCCGCCTGAATCTGTTGGATCAATGTTAAAAAGAAATATTTTAATAAGATCCTCATATTTTATTTTATCGGGCTCATATTCTACTCTAACTGCTTCTCTATGTTTTGTCATTCCGGTTGAAACAATACTATAAACTGCATCTTTTTCTTTACCGCCCATATATCCGGCTTCAGCTTTAATAACTCCGTCGGCAAGCTCAAACCCCGGCTCCATGCACCAAAAACACCCTCCGGCGAAGTACGCTTGTTTTGTATTATTATTTTCAGCCATAGTTCCTCCGATCAGAAAAATTGATAAACTTAAAATAAACAGACTGAAATATTTGTTTTTCATTTTTGTCTTTTATCTAAAAAGAAATCTTGTATCAGCGTGCGGCATTCCGCTTCCAGCATCCCTCCGGTGACTTTAACATTATGATTAAATAAACCGGGTTTAGTTAGATCAACTCTTGAACCGCAAGCTCCTGTTTTAGGATCCCATGCTCCAAAAAAAATTTTATCCAATCGTGCCAAAATAACAGCTCCAACGCACATAGCGCAAGGCTCTAAAGTAACATAAAGCGTGCACCCGCCCAAACGTTCATTTTCTAAATGCGCTGCCGCTTGAGTTAAAACTATCATTTCAGCATGAGCAGTAGGATCCTTTAGTGTTTTTATCTGATTATGCCCTTTACCCACTATCTCGCCGTTACAAACAATAACCGCCCCGACAGGAACTTCATCAGCTTCAAAAGCTTTTCTTGCTTCAGCAAGAGCTAGTCTCATAAAATATTCATCAACCATAATTTAATTATAACATCTACAAAAAATAAGTTCACGCTTAAAAATTCTTTTCGAGGGGTGGGTTATGAGGATTATCGCCTTTCTTCGCTTTAATCCTCATAATCACAGGGGGTTTTAAAAATAAATAGGTTGAGGAAATTGGGTGTGAATAAAAATTGTATTTCGTAATTTTGCTTCAATAAGTAACCTCCTCTTTATTTATAACTTTTAATTCAACCAACAAACATAGTCTACCATTACTTTTACCTAATGTCAACACTTTTTTAAAGTTTTTTTTAAGTGCCACAAAAAGCCCCTCACACCCCCGTCATCCTGAGGAGCAAAGCGACGAAGGATCCCAGCCCTACTCACATAATTTAATTTTTAAAAAATGCCTTAAACAAAGAAGACAGTCTGGTTGGTATTTTTCAGGATGATTAGGGATTTATAGACATTTTGCTATTCTTTTTTGACAATTACCTTTCCTGATGTCGATTGCCACGAAAAACATCTTTGATGTTTGGAGAGGCATGAGTCATCAGGGTCAAAAAAGAATAGCAAAATGTCGTTGTTTAAATCCCGTGTCCTGAAAAGTACCAACCAGACTGTCTTCTCGGATAGGTGTATTTTGAAAATTAAATTTCAAATAATCACTACCGATTCAAAGCCTGATTTATATCGTCAATTATATCGTCGACATTTTCTATGCCTATCGACAGCCTTACATAATCCGCCGTTACACCTGTTGCCAGCTGCTCATCTTCTGAAAGCTGCTGATGAGTAGTGCTTGCGGGATGTATCGCCAATGTTTTAGCATCACCGATATTAGCCAAGTGCGAAACTAGCTCTAAAGAATTTATAAATTTTTTCCCAGCAGTTACTCCGCCTTTTATTCCGAATCCTATGATCGCTCCCGCGCCTTTGGAAAAATACTTATCGGCTTTAGCTTTTTCCGGACTCGACTTTAACCCCGGATAATTTACCCACGCAACTTTAGGATGTTTTTCTAAATACTCGGCAACCTTTAATGCGTTTTCAGTATGTCTGGGCATTCTCAAATGCAAAGTCTCCAAACCTTGCAAAAATAAAAAAGCATTGAAAGGGCTCATTGCCGGACCTAAGTCTCTTAGCAAAGTTACCCTAGCCTTTACAATGTAGGCTATGTTCCCCATCGGCTTTAAAGCCTCAACAAAATTAATACCGTGATAACTTGGATCAGGATCGGCTATCAAAGGAAACTTGCCGTTCGTCCAATCGAATTTTCCCGAATCAACTATAAGCCCGCCGATCGAAGTGCCGTGTCCGCCGATAAATTTCGTAGCCGAATACACAATAATATCAACACCATGTTCTATCGGCCTTAACAAATAAGGAGAAACAGTATTATCAAGAACCAAAGGAATACCGTTACTATGTGCTATTTCAGCCAATGCTTTTATATCAGTCACATTAAGCTTTGGGTTTCCTATAGACTCAGCATATATCGCTTTTGTTTTCGGAGTTATCGCTTTTTTAAAACCTTCCAAGTCATCGGATTTAACGAACTTAACATTTATGCCCATTCTTTTAAAAGTGTAATGAAAAAGAGTATAAGTTCCTCCGTAAAGATTGTCAGCAGAAACGATCTCATCGCCGGCTTGCGCGATATTTAGGAGCGCAAGCGAAATAGCCGCCTGCCCGCTAGCAGTTGCTAATGCCCCGACCGCTCCTTCAAGCAATGAAATTCTTTTTTCAAGAACATCATTTGTAGGGTTCATTATGCGGGTATAAATATTCCCGAATTCTTTCAATGCAAAAAGACTAGCCGCATGCTCCGTGTCTTTAAACAAATATGATGTTGTTTGATAAATAGGTACGGCCCTTGACCCTGTTACCGGATCTGCCTCCTGCCCTCCGTGCAATGTCAATGTTTCAGGTCTTAATTTTTTATCTATCTTACTCATTTTTCCCCCTTTTTATATGCAATAATTTATTTGTTTTTCACTTTCTATTTTAACATTTTTTGCCAGATCATTTAAAGTTGTTGTCCCTAATATTATCGCTATCCCGGCTCCTAACGATTTCCACAAACTCGAAGTAACGCATTTTGCAGATCTATTACATTTAAGAGCATCATTCACGCATTCAACTAATTCAATTTGACCATCTATCGCTTCGTATATTTCTTTCAATGTGATCTCTCTCGGATTTTTAGCTAAAGTGTATCCGCCCTTAGCCCCTCTAAAAGAATTAACTAACCCTTGCGACTTAAGCAACAAGACTATCTGACTTAAATATTTTTCCGATATCTCTTCATTTTCAGCAATATCTTTTAAAAGCGTCTGCCCTTTCCTATAGTTAGCCGCCAAATTAACCATAAGCCTCATTCCATACCTAACTCTAGTAGAAACCTTCACAACAACCACCCCCTCAAATGCAATCTCTAGTTTGTCCACCTGATTACTAGAGATTATATCATCGCCGTAAATTTTGTCAAGAAAATATTTCATAAAAGAGACATCATAAAATACGACAAGAAATGAAAGTATTAAAGAATAAGGCCTATGATGTATAGAAGAATATTTTGGATAAAGCTTATTACGGGATACAGAACCCCGGTAAAAAGAAGAGCGATGATAATATAAAATCCGTAGGGTTCCATGCTGATCAAAAATCTTTTGCCTTGATCCGGCAAAACCATAAGAAGAACCCTAGAACCGTCTAGCGGCGGTATAGGAATCAAATTAAATGAACCCAATATAATGTTGATTTTTGCTATTATCAGAAGGATAAAAGCCCCCGGTCCTTTTCCTCCTAAAAATTTCAATAAAAATAAAGCTATAGTAGCCAATAAAATATTAGCAAAAC
>JADGBB010000030.1 GCA_015231715.1 Candidatus Omnitrophota bacterium | reverse complement strand
CATCACTTTAAGCTGTTTTTCTAGTACTTCCATATACGTTAATTTTTTGAATTTTTTTGCGTCTTTAAATTTTACCGGGTCTTTGGTGTACACCCCGTCAACTTTTGTCGCTTTAAATATCGTGGACGCGCCTATTTCTACAGCTCTCAGTGCTGCGGCTGTGTCCGTTGTGAAATAAGGGTTTCCGGTACCGCACACGAACACCACTACTCTTCCCTTTTCAATATGCCTTATTGCTCGTCTTCTTATGTATGGTTCTGCCAACTCATGCATTTCTATGGCTGTCATAACGCGTGTTTTAACGCCTACTTTTTCTAAAGCGTCCTGCAGGGCCAAACCGTTAAGCATTGTAGCCAGCATGCCCATATAATCGGCTGTAGCTCTATCCATTCCCGCGGCTGATGCTTTTATTCCTCTAAAAATATTACCGCCGCCGATAACCACGGCTATCCCTGTTCCGCCCTTATGCACGCTTTTTATCTGTTTTGCAACAGATAGATTGGTTTCCGGATCTATTCCATATCCGGAATTCCCCATAAGCGCTTCACCGCTAAGCTTTAGTAATATCAAATTTTTCTTTACCATTTTCTCTTGCTTTATTAACGCAAACAATTAATATTTATTCTGCTCCGACATCAAAACGGGAAAATCTTTTAATAACTATGTTCTCACCTATTTTACCGATAAGATTAGTAAGAAGATCCTTTATCTTTAAGCTAGGATCTTTTATGTATGCCTGGTTCAAAAGACAAACATCTTCATAGTATTTTGATATTTTTCCTTCAAGTATTTTCTCGACAACATTATCAGGTTTGCCTTTTATCTGGCTTCTGCCTATTTCTTTTTCTTTTTCAATGTCTTCGCAAGGAACTTCATCCGGTCTCACATATTTTGGATGTGCCGCTGCTATCTGCATTGCTACATCTTTAGCAAATTGCTGAAAATCTTCATTCTTAGCAACAAAATCCGTTTCACAATTTATCTCGACTAAAACACCTATCTTGCTGCCCATGTGTATATAGCTTTCGACTATACCTTGATTAGCCGTTCTTGTAGATTTTTTTTCTGCTTTCGCGGCACCTTTTTTTCTTAAAATCACAATTGCTTTTTCTATATCTCCTGCTGCTTCCTTTAATGCTTCCTTACATTCCATCATGCCGCAAGAAGTTTTTTCTCTTAGATCTTTTATTGCATCCATAGTACTCATTTTTATTTTCCCCTTTTTTCTTTTATCCTAAGCTGATATCACCTTCGATATCTTCTTTTCTTATTTCGGCCGTTTCTTTAGTCTGTTCCTGTTTTTTTTCTATTTTTACTTCTGCTTTTGGTTCTACTTTGATCTCAACAGGAACATCTTCAGCTTTTGCTTCTACAGTTTTTTCATTTTTTCTTTCCGCTACTGTTATTTTTTCTCCGTTGAATTCCTTTGCCCCTTTTATGATAGCATCGGCCAAAGTTGTGCATATATACCCTATAGACCTTATCGCATCATCATTCCCCGGTATAGGGTAATCGATCAGATCCGGATCTGTATTTGTATCTATTAGCGCCACTACCGGTATCCCGAGTTTTCTTGCTTCAAGTACAGCTATATTTTCCATTTCCGCATCTACGACTATTACGGCATTAGGCAACACTTTCATTTTGTGAATGCCTCTAAAGTTCTTCAACAATTTAGCTATTATTTTATCCGTGGTCACGCGCTCTTTTTTTTGTAGCAATTCATAACCTTCGCTTTTCTGCTTAGTCATGAGCTGATCCATTTTGCCTATACTATTGGAAATTGTATTAAAATTTGTCAAACATCCTCCGAGCCATCTTTCATCTATGAAAGGCATTTCACAACGTTCGGCTTCTTGTCTTATTATGGTTTTAGCTTGTTTTTTTGTTCCGACAAAAAGTAATTTCTTACCCTGTTTAGCTGTTTCATAAACAAATTCAATGGCTTTTTCCAAAGCTTTTTCGGTTTTTTCCAAGTCGATAATATATATACCGCTTTTTTTGCCGAAAATAAACTTTTTCATTTTTGGGTTCCATTTATTTGTCTGATGACCGAAATGCACCCCGTTTTCTAACAACTCTCTGATTACTGTACTTGGCATTACTCCTCCCTTTGTTGAAGCTTCGCCCTCATTGGTATAATTAACGAACATCATACCGGGCTGAATTCCAACGGTTTAAATTAATAAAACTTACCGAAGGAGTATTATATTAGATATGGTTATAAAAGCAAGCAAAAAATGGTTATTAGATCAGTGTTTTGCCGGATTAAGGATATATTTTTCCCATTAATCCTGTTTTTGGTCCTGGAACTGCAGTTCGTATAAGCGTTTATACAATTTATTTCGTTTCAATAGATCTGAATGGGTTCCTGAATCAGCTATTATGCCATCGTCCACAACAACTATCTTGTTGGCATGTGTTATTGTGCTTAGCCTGTGTGCTATGGCTATAACTGTTCGTCCTTCCATTAGATTATTTATGGCTTCCTGAACAAGCTTTTCGCTTTCGGAATCAAGTTGAGATGTTGCTTCATCAAGTATAAGGATCGGAGGATTCTTATAAACCGCCCTCGCCAAAGCAAGCCTTTGCCTTTGACCTCCCGAGATCCTTACTCCTCGTTCGCCTATGATAGTATCATACTGTTCGGGGAAACCTTTAATGAACATATGGGCATTCGCGGCTTCTGCGGCGGCAACCAACCTTTTTTCATCCACATCATCATGGCCGTAACAAAGATTGGCTTTCAAAGTATCGTTGAAAAGTATCGTTTCTTGTGTTACAAGACCTATATTTTCTCTGAGTGAACTCAACGAAAACTCTTTCACATTTTTACCGTCTATCTCTACTGTACCTTCATCAGGATCATAAAATCTCGGAATAAAATTAACCAGTGTTGTTTTTCCCCCGCCGGATGGTCCTACAAGCGCTATTATCTCGCCTTTTTTTATCTCAAGGTCTATGTTTTTAAGAACCTTATCTTTTCCTTTATCATAGGCAAAACTTACATTTTTGAAAACAATTTTATCATGAAAAGAATCAAGGCTTTCCGGAGATTCTCTTTCTTTAACGGTAATTTTTGTGTCTAGTATTTCATAAATTCTATCAGCTGCAGCAAGCGCTTGCTGGTTTATGCCGTAAACATTACTAAGTTTTTTTACAGGTTTTATCATGGCTAGTACTGCCGCTATAAAAGCTATAAAAGGCCCTGCTGCCAGCTCTCCCGATATTATGCTTGTTCCCGCGATCCACAATATGGCTGCCACACAGGAAATAGACACAACTTCCGTTATTGGACTGACTATTTTCATTCTATGAACTGACTTCATGTTTAATTTATAGAATTCTTCATTATGTTTACGAAATTTGTTCTCTTCATAGCCCTGCATATTAAACGCTTTAACAAGCTTGATCCCCGAAATTGTTTCCAACAGCATGTTGTTTATATCAGCTATTTTTTTCTGTGTATTCATGCTTAGTTTGCGGAGTTTCTTCCCAACTTTTACAACCGGCAAAAGGACTAAAGGAAAAACTACAAGTGAAATTATTATTAGCCTGGCCGGTATATTGAAATATACTTTTATCATTATCAATGTGACTAAGTAAGTAATTATTTTGATCGGCATCATAAATGTGTCAGCAATCCCGGTGCTTATTGCATCTCTAATAACAGCCGAGTCATGGGTTATTCGGCTCATTAATATCCCTGTAGGGTTATGGCTGTAAAAATCCATAGATAAATGAAGGAGTTTTTTGTATATATCATTTTTAATGTCTCTAACAACTCTCTGGCTGACATCACTCATTAAATATGTCATTAAAAAATCAAAAAAACCCTTAAGGCTAATTACAACTATCAGAGTAATAACAAGCAG
Organism: Candidatus Omnitrophota bacterium; assembly: GCA_015231715.1. Next base: position 13,515 of record JADGBB010000030.1, on the reverse strand, counting down.
CTCTAAAAGCATCATCGGAGGGAGAGAATTAACCTTGTCAACCAATGCTTGTGCAAATTCCGGCAAAGGTTTCCCCTGCGGAACGGCTAAATCTTTCCCGGAAATGATCTTTTCTACCACAGGTATAACAAGAGCTAGCGGCGATGCCTCAAAAATTGAGGTCAAAAGCATACTTCCTATGCCGCAGACAAATAAAAACCAATGCGGGATTATCAGCTTTACAAATCTTCCATAATTCTTCATAGCCTCCGATTTTAGCACATACCCTGTCTGTTGTCGAGCATTGCTTCACTTGTTCGCTAATACTATGTTTTGAACAAAATATATAAATTCTGACACTAGACATCATACTCTTGAAATGCTATAATCCAAAGCAATGGCAAAACTACGAATAGCAGTTATCGGAACCGGTCATCTCGGTTTTTTTCATGCAAAAATCTACACTTCTCTTAAAAGCAGGTGTTCTATTGATTTAGTCGGCGTTTGTGATATAAGAAAAAAAACAGCTAAAGAAGTCGCAAAAAAATTCCATACCAACTATTATACAAACTATCATGACTTAGTTGATAAGGTCGATGCGGTAAGCATAGTTGTTCCTACCTCTTCCCATTATGAAGTAGCTAAATATTTTTTATTGGCCGGCAAGCATGTGCTGATTGAAAAGCCAATGACTAAAACACTTGAGGAAGCGGATGAGCTGGTGGCTTTAGCTAAAAAGAAAAAATTAATACTTCAGGTCGGCCATATTGAAAGATTTAATTCGGCTGTACGCGCGATAGAACCTTATCTCACAACACCTAGGTTCATAGAATGCAAAAGGCTAGGATCTATCAGCGCAAAGAAAAGAATCAAAGATGTCGGGGTTGTTCTGGACCTCATGATACATGATATTGATATTATTCTTTCTCTTATAGATTCAAAGGTAAAACATATCGAAGCGTTCGGGCAAAGCACCGTATCAGATCATGAAGATGTTGCCAACGTGAGGATCACTTTTCAAAACAACGCAATAGCCGATATCACAGCCAGCAGGATAACTCAAGAAGAGGTGCGCAATCTTAGAATTTTCCAAGAACATTCATACATTCTTTTGGATTACAAACATCAGGAAGCATTTTTATACAAAAAAGGAAATGAACTTGAGAAAACAAAAATAAAGTTTCGGAAGCGAGATGCTTTAAAAGTAGAACTCAAGTCTTTCGTAAACTGTATCAAGACAGGCGAAAAGCCCCTAATATCAGGCATCGAAGGCCGCCAAGCCCTCAACGTAGCCCTGCAGATCCTAGAACAGATCCATAAGTGGATATAACCACAACTCCAAAAATTTAATATACAGTCATACTATACATGAACAATTCTATCAAAGTACGGATGAGGCAGTTAGTAATAAAGCCGATTACTAAAAAAATTTTCGGTACGCGGGTTAAAATAACATGAAATTTTTTATATTTTGTCGTGTTGTTCTAGAAACTCATTAACGATTTTGGCGGCTCTTTGGGCGGAGCCTTTTTCGCCTAGTTTATTTTTTAGTTCTTTGTATTTGTTTTTTATGTAGTTATTCTTTTCGGGAGATGACATGATCTCATATATTTTGTCAGCCATTTTTTTAGGGACAATATTCCACTGAAGAAATTCGGGGGCGACTTCTTCCCCCAAGATTATATTGGCTATACCCATATATTTAACATGTGATTTAACTATAAAATATCCTACGGCGCCTAATAAAAAAGATGATTTGTAAACAATCACATGCGGCACCTGCATTAATGCTGTTTCTAAAGTAGCTGTTCCGGAAGTCACTATAGCAAAGCTGCATTCTTTTAATATTTCTAAAGTATCACCTGATACTATTTGTAATTCTATATTTTTTTTGTGTTTTTTTATTGTGTCTTCGTAAAGCATCGGCTCAACGTTAATGGCTTTATTTATAACGAATATTATCTTTTCTTGCGATCTTTTCTGTATTGCATTGGCGGTTTCAAGCATGGCTGGAAACAATCTTTTTACTTCTTCATTTCTGGAGCCCGGCAGAAGAGCTATCTTTTTAACTTTATCTTTATCTATAACTGCATTATCATTGGGTAATTTATCTATTAATGGATGGCCGGCAAACGAGGCATTTATTCCGTGCTTTTTCAGAAAGTCTATTTCAAAATCAAAAAGAACTATTATTTTATCAGTATCCTCCCGCAGCTGTTCAACTCTCGATTCATGCCATGCCCACACCTGTGGAATAATATAGTATATTACAGGTATTCCCTGTTTTTTTATAAACTTCGCGAGCCTTAAATTAAAACCGGGATAATCAATAAGAATAACCGCATCCGGTTTTCTTTTGATTATTTCTTGCTCGCATTTTTGAAATTGTTTTTTTATTTTACCAAGATTTCTAATAACGTCTAATAAACCGACTATAGACATATTCTTAATATGTTCTATAAGCTCAGCGCCGGCTCGTTCCAGCTCGTCCCCGCCGACACAAAAACAATTCAAATCCGGACGGATTTTTTTCAGCTCTCTAAAAAGTTCCGCTCCTCTTTGATCTCCGGAAACTTCTCCTGTAACGATAAATATATTTTTCATATACCAACCACGATAATATTATTTTCTTCGGCATACTTAATTAATTCGGATTGATCCATTACATACATCTTCCCGGCTTCAACTGCTAAAGCTTTAAACTTATTTTCTTTTAAAAGCTCTATTGTTTTAATTCCAACTGTTGGCACATCCCATCTCATGTCTTGCTCGGGCCTTGCTACTTTTATCATGATGCATCCTTCACCGGCAACTTCATATGCTCGCTTAATGACATTGTCAGTGCCTTCCATGGCTTCTACAGCTACTATAGCTTTATCCTTAACAATAACAGTTTGGCCGATATCCATTGCAGCAGATTTTTTTGCTACATCTATGCCGAACTCTATTTCCTCCATAAACTCTTTTTCATAAGATTTTTTTGTAAGATTTCCTTTAGATACTAATAAGTGCGACAAAAACTCCGATGGGTCGATAACCTCTGTCCCTACTTTTGCTAAATATTTTGTGGCTTGTTTTAAAATTGAATAATCTTTTTTGTCTTTTGCTTTATTAAAAAGTTCATTTCCGGCAGGATCGTATTTTGTTTTCTTATGAATTGTAGTTCGCGAAATTTTTCCTATAAGTATGAGTTTGTTGAGCCGCTCTTTTACTATCAAATAAATCAGCTTCGCGAATTGTCCGAACTTGATCCAATAAATTTTATCGGCGTACTTCTCCAGTTCTTTTGAGGCTTCGCCTTCAACAGCTATAATTATTACCTCATAGCCTTTTTCTTTGGCTTTTTTTGCGCATTCGACCGGAAGTGAACCTCCGCCCGCGGCTATCCCAATTTTACTCATAATCAGTTCCTAATTAATTTCTACTTCTTATCAAACACACTGAACATAAGGTCGCCTTCACATATAATTTTACCGTCGACAGTAACCTTACCGTATGTTTTGATAATATTACCTCTTACAACTTTAGTAACTTCAACATCAAGTATCAGCTGGTCGCCCGGGACTGCGGGTTTGCGGAATTTTACATTATCTATGGTCATAAAAAATGCCAATTTGTCTTTAGCATCCGTATCTAGCAGAGCTAATACTCCTCCTGCTTGCGCAAGCGCTTCTATCATTAACACTCCCGGCATTATTGGCTCGCCGGGGAAATGCCCCTGGAAAAAGTTTTCGTTCATTGTTACATTTTTTATGGCTTTTATCCACTTACCTGCTTCGTAATCCAAAACTCTGTCCACCAAAAGAAAAGGATATCTGTGAGGTATTCTTTCCATTATCCCTTTAATATCAATTATTTTGCTTTCCATTTCATTTCCCCCTTTTCTTTGCTTGCGCCTACCTTTTAATCGATAATCCGGAAGCATATTTTTCATAAATTTTTTTTAATAGTATTCCATTAAGCCTGTGTCCCGATTTTTTTGCTTTTACTTCACCCTCTATCCTTATTCCTAAAAGATACAGATCTCCTATAAGATCCAATATTTTATGTCTTATCGGTTCGTTCTTGAATCTTAGTTCCGTTCCTATCGGTCCTTCTTCATCCATTACTAATGTATTTTGATAATTGGCACCTTTTCCATAACCGCTTTTCAACAATAGTTCCGCTTCTTTTTTTAAACAAAAAGTTCTGGCCGGAGCAATTTCATTCTCAAAAATATGTTCATCAACGACAAATGTTAGTTGTTCTTTGCCGATAGACGAACAATCATAGTCAATTGAATAACTTACTTTAAATCCATTATAAGGAACTATTTCAATAACGGCATCTTTTTCTTCAGCCTTTATCTCTTCATTTATCTTTATTACTTTTCTTTCAGAAGGTTGTTCCTCTATCCCGGCGCTTTTAATAATATCCAAGAATCCTTTTGCGCTTCCGTCCAATGCCGGAAGTTCTTTTCCTAAAACATCAATTAAAACATTATCAATTCCCATTGCCCACAAAGCTGCCATTAGATGTTCAACAGTTTGTATGCTTGTTCCCCCTGTAATGCTGAGAGTTGTTCTTCTTTGGCTGTCTGATGAGCTAAAAAGAGCCTCCGATAATGTGATTTTTGCTTCAGGGTCTATATCACTTCTTGAAAATATTATCCCTGTATCAGCTTTTTGAGGAATTAAAAAAACTTCGGCATGCTCTCCTTCCTGAAGACCTTTGCCTGAAAAATTTATTTTGTTTTTAACTGTTCTTTGTTTCATAATATCTAAAAAGGGCCTGACACAACTTTAATCATTGTATCAGACCCTTTCTTTTAAAAAAAGTATTCATTACTTATTGAGCTGCTCTAAAACTTTATCTGTAATATCAGATCCTTTTTTAGCGAACATAATATATCTTGAATCCATAATAAAATCATAGCCGTCGGCTTCACCCACTGTATTAACAACGCCCTGTATGTCATCTATAACTTCTTTAAACATCTCATTTCTTTTATCAAGTATTTCCTGTTTTGTTTCTTTGCGATAATCATTAAGCTTTGCAATCATTGAATCTATTTGTTTTTGTTTGCCTGCTTTTGCGGCATCACTTAAAATATCCAGTTCCTCTCTCATTTTTGTTATTTCCTTAACCATCTCGTTTTCAGCCTGGCCTCTTTCTTCGGTGAGTTTTGTAAGGTTAGCATCAAACTCTTTACTTTTTTCATATTCATAAAAAGCTCTTCGTATATCTATAGACCCTAACTTTTCAGCTGAAGCAAAACTTACCGATACCATACAAACAAGTATAAATATACCTGCTAAACAAATTATTTTTTTTCTCATATGTACCACTCACCCCTTTATTTGTTCAACATTCTTAGAAACCGGAACTTATACTAAAATAGAACTGTCCTTCTTTCTTGTCATCATAATTATCGCTTAAAGGATACCCATAGTCAAGTTTTACCGGTCCTATTGGTGTCTTTACCCTAACTCCAATACCCGCGCCTTGTTTGAAACCCGAACTATATTTTGCTCCCGAAATTTCATTGTCTGTGTTCGCAAAAACATCGGATACGCTCGCCCACACATTACCGACATCATAAAATACAGCCCCCTTAACAATATTTTTGTAAATAGGAAAATTTATTTCGGCGTTCCCAGTTACGATAGCTTCTCCACCTATAGCCTCGTCTGATCCCGTATCTCTGGGACCAACAGCTCTTTGCTCATATCCTCTAATTGTAGTAGCGCCGCCTGCAAAAAATCTTTCGTAAATCGGCAGTTCATCTGATTTACCGTAATTATCCGCAAGCCCCATAAATCCTTTTAGTTCCAAAACAACATTATCTATAATGCTGTAATATGTTTTGGCCGTGCCGGTACCTTTAACAAAATCTTTGTCTCCTCCGATAAATCCGCCTGCATTCTCTAAAGACGATCCTAAAAAATATCCTTTTGTTGGAGAAAATTTATTATCTCGTTTATCATAATTAGTATTCCATGTCAGCTTACTAACAACATTAGTTCCTACTTCTTTAAGCAACGCGTTTGAAGCATTGTCCGGCATATTAGATATCTTGATCTCTTCCAGATTATAAACTAGACCCATGCTTAAATATTCCGTCAATTCTTTCCCTAGTCTAAAACTGACTCCTGTTCTCTGTTCATCATAACCATAACCTGACAAGCCGAACTTATTATGTTCTTCTCGATATATGTCAAATCCAAAAAGTAAAGGATAATCAAATATCCAGGGGTCAGTCCAGCTTAAAAGATAATTTGTTCTTGCACTTCCAAGTTCTGTTCGGATAACAAGATCCTGTCCGGCACCGGTAAAAGTTGGAAAATCTAATATATCAAAATTCCTTTGTCTTATCTGCGCAAAACCTATAAAAGCATCGACCGAGCTGTATCCGCCGCCGAAAGAAAATTCGCCGGTTTTTGTTTCTTTGACCGTAACATCAAGATCTTTAACATTAGGATCACTTGTCGGTACAGTTTCAAAAAACACATCTTCGAAGTACCCAAGATTATATATTCTCTCCTTACTTCGTTTAAGCTGTTTCCCGTCATACTTTTCTCCGGGGTACAACCTAACTTCTCTTCTTACTACTTTATCTTTTGTTTTCGTGTTTCCTGAAATATTAACTTTCCCGACATATATTTCCTGATTAGCGTTGACATGAAAAACAATATCCATGCTGTTTGTCACCGGATTAAACCTATGTTCTATATCTACTTCGGCGTTCATGTAAGATTTGTCATAATAAAACATCCTTATACTTTCTAGATCATCCTGCATTTTTTGATAATCAAATGGGTCTTCTGTTTTTATTTTCACAAGATCCATTATTTCTTTTTCGCCGAAAACAAGATTACCCTTAATTGTTACATCCCCTATTCTATACTGCTGTCCTTCGTTAATCACAACAATTACGTTCATGAATTTCCCTTCATCGGAAAAATCCTCTCTTGATGTAACTTGTACGTCTAAAAATCCTTTACTTCTGTAAAATGTAGATATTCTGGCCAGATCTTCTGCAAACTTTTCATCATCGAACGCTCCTTTGCGGATAAACCACCAGGCAGTTTTCGTGGTCATAATTGCTGCAAGCTCTCCACTTTTAAATTTTTCGTTTCCTTCAAACTTTATAGTTTTAACTTTCATTGCGGTGCCTTCAGAGATATTAAAAATAACTTTAGCAGTGTCCCCGCTTACACCTGTATCAACGGTGTATTCAACCTTTGCCTCTGAATAACCTTCTTCAATATAATAATTTCTTATTGCGGCAGCATCTTCAGCGATCTGATTAAAATTAAGAAGATCACCTTCGGCAAGATTTATTTTCTTTTTTAATTTCGGTGTTTTCAATCGGCTATTTCCGTTAAAAATAATTTCTGTGATCAGAGGTTTTTCGGTTACTATGAAAATGGCAATAACACCGTCTGCTCGATCTTCCACTTCTACCGTAACATCACTAAAGAATCCCATGCCGTACATTCTTTTCATTTCTTTATTCAAAGCGCCTTCATCATAAATATCGCCCGGTTTGATCTTTAATCTGTTTAAAATTGTGCTGCTCGAGATTGAATAGTTACCTTTGATAACTATATCGACCAAGCTCTTACCCCTCGCACTCTGCGCATGCGAGCTATCAACAAGCGAAAACAATGCCACAAAAACACACAAAATCACACTAATTATGCGTAACCTCATTAGAACCCTTCCTCCTCTTCAAGTCTGGATAAATTGGTAAATTTCGTATATTCTTTTATAAAAGCCAACTGTACTGTTCCTACCGGCCCGTTTCTTTGTTTTCCAATAATAACTTCCGCTTTTCCTGCATTCTCTTCGGTGGCGTTATAATATTCCTCTCTGAAAAGAAGCATAACAATATCCGCATCCTGTTCGATCGCTCCTGATTCTCTTAAGTCAGACAATCTCGGCCTATGGTCTTCTCTTGTTTCAGCCGCTCTTGATAGCTGACTTATACCTATTATAGGTATATTGAGTTCTCTTGCAAGTGCTTTTATAGATCTTGATATTTCTGTGATCTCCTGCTGTCTATTTTCTGATCTAGTTGACGACCGCATCAGCTGAATATAATCTATTATAATTAACTGGATATCGTATTTCGCTTTAAGTCTACGGCTTTTTGCACGCATTTCTAAAGCTGAAAGACCGGGAGTGTCATCAATGTATATCGGCGCCTCTGATAATTTTTGTGCCGCATCTACTAGTTTCGGCCAATCCGACTGAGACAAAAATCCCGTGCGAACCTTATGAGCATTAACGTGAGCAATTGAACATAGCATACGTTGAGTGAGCTGTTCCTTGGACATTTCTAAACTAAAAAGCGCGCAAGGTATTTTGTTGACTACCCCTGCATGTTCAAGCGCTGAAGTTGCAAGAGCACTTTTTCCCATTGACGGTCTTCCTGCCATTATAATAAGATCTGATTTTTGTAATCCTGCGGTCATTATATCAAGATCATGAATTCCTGTGGCGATTCCTGTAACATTCTCTTTATTCTGGTATAGCTTATCAATCGCGGCAATGCTTTCTTTAACTATTTCTTTCATACTAACGATCTCTCTGCCGGTACGTTTTGCGGAAGTTATCTCAAAGATCATTTTTTCGGCTTTATCAAGAACCTCGTCTACTTCAGCCGCATTTTCATAACTTTCAGTGACTATCTGAGTTGCAGTTGTTATCAATGTCCTTAACACATATTTTTCTCTAACTATTTTTGCGTAGTGTTCTATATTCGCCGCGGTGGGGATACTGTCAGCTAACTCAGTAATGTAGGCAGGTCCGCCTATTTTTTCAAGAGAATCTTTTTTTTTTAATTCTTCAATAAGTGTTACCATATCAACAGCTCTATTTTCATCATAAAGCTTTAATATGGATCCAAATATTATCTTGTTGATATCTTTGTAGAAATGATCTTTTTCAATAATTTCAACAGCGCGGGATATAGAAGACTGATCTATGAGCATTGAGCCAAGTACTGCTTCTTCCGCCTCGATACTTTGAGGCGGCAATTTCTCAATAACTTTATCAGACATAATTAGGTAGTTTTATTTTTTCACAACCCAAATTCTGGCTTGTGACGTTACTTCGGGATGCAACTTTATATTAACGTTATAAACGCCTAAAGATTTAATAGGCTCATCAAGCAATATTTTTCTTTTGTCTATTTCTACCCCTTCTTGAAGAAGTACTTCAGCAATATGTTCAGTCGTAACAGCTCCAAAAAGTTTATCCCCTTCTCCTGCCTCAACTGTGATAGTGCAGGATAACTGAGCTATTTTATCGGCCAACGCCTGGCATTCATTTTTTACTTTTTGTTCTTGTAGCACTCTTTCTTTTTTCTTTTTTTCTACAATTTTTACCGCACCAAGAGTTGCTTCAATAGCCAATTTTTGAGGTATTAGATAATTTCTGGCGAACCCGTCTTTTGCCTTTATTTCATCACCCATTTTACCGAGTTTTTCAACGTCTTGTATAAGTATTACGTTCACGACTTGCTCCTTGTTTTATTTTTACAAACGGTAAAACTCCGGCTATCCTAGCCCTTTTTACCCTATTTGATATTATTCTCTGATGTTTGGAACAATTGCCTGAAACTCTTGAAGGAACTATTTTCCCTCTTTCAGAAATATACTGTCTTAAAAAATCAGCATCTTTAAAATCAACATCAGCAACTTTGTTTTTACACAGTCTGCAGGGTTTTTTCTTAAATATTCTTTTTACAAGTATCTTCTTTGCCATTTTCTCTCCTACGCTATTGTTCTAAAAAGGTATTTCGTCATTGTCACTAATTGCACTAAATCCGCCGTCTTCCGCGCCTTCTGAGTTAAGGTCTACGCTACCTAAACCGCCTGAACCTGATATCGGATCAGATGAAGTATCTCTCTGTGTTTTGCCGCCTAAAAACTGAACTGTGCTGGCTATTACTTCAACAGCACTTTTCTTCTGGCCGTCAGTCCCTTCCCATGACCTTGATTGAAGCCTTCCTTCAACCAAAACCGGTTTTCCCTTTGACAGGTACTCGCCGCAAACTTCCGCCATTTTCCCCCAGATAATTACCTTGATAAAAGAAGTTTCTTCCTTTTTTTCTCCGGCCTTATCTTTATACACTCTGTTTACAGCTACAGTAAAACTTGCAACTGCCGCGCCTGAAGGAACATACCTTAATTCGGGGTCTCTTGTCAAATTCCCCATAATAAAAACCTTATTTAAACTAGCCGCCATAATAGCACCTCTTTTATTTAATCCAGAACAGTAATAATATGTCTTAAAAGATCAGTGTTGATCGTGTACAGTCTGGAAATTTTCTCGATAGCTTTAGGCTCACTCGACAGATGGAGTTCATAATATATCCCTTCTGTTTTCTTATTCATCGGATAAGAAAGGCGTTTTTTGCCCGTGAGATTATCCTGGCCTACCTCGCCGCCGTTTTCCGTAACAATAGCTTTAAGCTGATTCGTTACATCTGCCAGCTTTTCTTCTTTGTCCGGATAGATAATAAATAAAATAGAATATTTTTTCATATTTTTCATCATTTTACCTGCCATTTCTTTGTTTAGGGGCTTCGCCCCACTGCGTTTATGTGCGTAAGATAGTATCATATATGTTCACATATATCAATTAAATTCATTCATTGCTTTTACTAGTCCTTCCGATATCCAAACTTGTGTACATGAAATTGCCTGCTCTATTGCTTGTTGCAGGGCTTCGTTATATTTTCTTGGAAAACCTGATAAAACAAAATCATGTTTGATCTCGGATTCATCTTCTACTGATATGCCTACTCTTAAACGGGCAAATGACTCTCCTACATGACTTACAATAGATCTAAGTCCGTTGTGAGTTCCTCCTGATCCTTTCCCTTTTATTCTCAAAGAGCCTAGCGCGATATCAAAATCATCCGCTACAACTAAAATTTCATCTTCTTTTTCTGCGAAAGAACTTGTCAATGATTTTACAGCTTCGCCTGAAAGATTCATATAGGTCAAGGGTTTAAACAGCATTACCTCTTTTCCTTCGATCTTTCCAACTCCATAAATACCGCTATAACCGCTTTTTTTTATCTTTATTCCGGACTTTTTTGCCAGGCCGTCAATTACCTTAAACCCTATGTTATGCTTAGTGTTTCTGTATTTAAACCCCGGGTTGCCTAGTCCTATAATTATTTTCATTTAATTTTTTTTATTCGCCTTCTTCCTCGGCTACTTCAGCTTTAGTTTTCTTTATTAATTCAGGTTCAGCTGCACCTTCTTCGTCTTCACCTTTCTCTTCTTCGCTCTTAGGAATAATAACACTTACTACCACCTGTTCAGGATCATCCGTAGCCCTAACTCCTTCCGGAAGAACTAGATCCTTTATGTGAATTGAATCTCCTATATTAAGCTTTTCCACTCGTATATCAATATGCTCCGGAAGATCCATAGCTCTACATTCAACTTCTATTTCCCACATAACCTGATTTAGAATGCCTCCGCCTTGAATACCTACAGCTTCTCCTTTGATATTGATAGGAACCTTAACTTCGATAAGTTCTGTCATAGAGATTTCATGGAAATCAACATGGATAGGAACGTCCTTTATCGGGTCTTGTTGGACTTCATGAACGATCACTGTGCGCTCTTTCTCGGTATCGCCTTTTATCTCTAACGCTATAATAGCATGCTCTCCGCCTTCTGTATGAAGAGCCGCCCATAGTTCTTTGGAATCAACTTCCACAGAAATAGCTTCTTTTCCTCCTTTATATACAACACCGGGTATTCTTCCTTTATCTCTCAGCTGTTTACAGGCGTTTTTTCCTCGTTCTTGTCTAAGTACGGCTTTCAATGTATGTTTTTCCATTTCCTTCTCCTTGGGTTCTATCTTTACTCTTCAAATAAATTGTTTAAAGATTTCTCATCATGTATTCTTTTTATTGCTTCTGCCAATAACGGCGCTACCGATAATTGCTTAATACCTTTTACTTTTTTCCCTTCCGGCAAAGGTATGGTATCAGTAACAACCAATTCTTTAATATGTGAAGCTGCCAGCCTCTCAAAAGCAGGACCGCATAAAACAGGATGGGTTATAGCGGCATATATATCTTTTGCTCCATTCTTTTTTAGTGCAGCAGCCGCTTCTACCAAACTGCCGGCAGTTGCAACAATGTCATCTACCATAACAACATTTTTCCCTTTTACATCGCCCATAATATGCATTACTTCAGCCTTAACGTCGCTTACTCTTCTTTTGTCAACTATAGCTAGCCCAGCATCAAACCTTTTAGCATAAGCTCTGGCCATTTTAGTGCCTCCGACATCGGGCGAAACAATTACAATATCTTTTATTTCTTTTTTCTTAAAATAATCCACAAACACATTCACCGCATATAGATGATCAAGCGGTATATCAAAAAATCCCTGTAATTGACCTGCATGAAGATCAATTGTTAAAACCCTGTCCGCCCCTGCTCTGTCCAGCAAATTAGCTATAAGCTTAGCCGTTATCGGAACTCTCGACTGGTCTTTCCTGTCTTGTCTGGCGTATCCAAAATACGGGAGCACCGCAGTGATCCTTCTTGCAGAAGCTCTTTTAAAAGCATCTATCATAATAAGAATTTCCATTAAACTGTCATTAGCCGGATTACATGTCGGCTGAACAATAAAAATATCCTTCCCTCTTATGTTCTCCTCTATACGAAATTTAATCTCCCCGTCATTAAATCTTCCTATCTCTGCCTTACATGCCTTGATCTTTAGGTGTTTGCATATGTTTTCAGTTAAAGCCGGATGCCCTGTACCCGAAAGTATAATTAGTTTATCCATTGATCAAGCCCCTTTTTTCTTATAACATTTGGGTTATTTTTTGTTTTTATTTGATATTTCTTTTGCCGGTATACCTATAACTGTTGTTCCGGCGGCAACATTTTTCCCTTTTGTTACTACGCTTCCGGCTCCAACAACAGCATTTTTTCCTATCGATATAGGAGCGATCAATCTGGCTCCTACTCCTATGAATGCTCCGTCTTCAATCGTTGTTCTGTTTTTATTCTTCCCGTCATAATTCGCCGTTATAACTCCGGCGCCTATATTTACATTTTCACCTATTACTGCATCCCCTAAATAAGTATGGTGTTTTACTTTTGTTCCTTTACCTATATATGTGCGGCACACCTCAACAAAATTCCCTACTTCTACATTTTCTTCTAATTTTGACCCGGAACGTAATCTGGCAAAAGGGCCTATTTTACAATTTTCCGCAACTTTTACATCCCCCTCGATAACCGTTGAAGGATAAATTATTGTATCTTTTAAAATTACTGCGTCTTCATCAACAAACGTCGTATTAGGATCAATAATTGTTACTCCGTTTTCCATTAATTCATTTAATTTTTTTGTATTCATAAGCTTATTTATCTTCGCCAGATCTTTACGGCTATTAATCCCAATAATAGAATCCGGATCGGCTAAAGATGAAAGAATAATTCCTTTTTCTGTGCAAATAAACTCAACAACATCCGTTAAATAATACTCGCCCTTAACTTTGTTT
>JADGBB010000002.1:2146-65937 GCA_015231715.1 Candidatus Omnitrophota bacterium | reverse complement strand
ATATCCGTATTATCGTTGTATGCGACAATACCCGCGGTGTAATCTCTTCCTGTTATATCATTATCTGTTAACCCAAGGTTAATTATCGTGGCAGTATCGGTATACCCGAAAAGTCCTACATAATCTTCATTGGGTCTATTTATATATAAATTTGTTATTTCTTTATTGTTACCGTCTAATGTGCCTGTAAATTCAGTGCCTTGCGCGCCTACTGAATCGAAGCCCGCATAGTCATTCCAACCGGCTGTTGTAGACGCGTCAATATCCTGGGCTAATTTAAAGTATTTGTCTAAATATCCCTGCATTGCTTGTAAACCGTAAGCGTCATATATCATGTATGGGTTATCTGCTCCTGTACCTGAGCCTGTAAACCTTAATACTTTTGTATTAGCTCCTATTCTAAAATCTCTCATCTCCCATGTATCATTACTAGGATCTTTAGATTCATATACAGCAGTTGAGCCGGTCGACGATTTTAGTTCGAGTTTACCGACATCGGTTATTGTTTCAAGTCTCGCGTTCAAGCCGTCTATGCCTTCACCCGCTGCCGCCGAATTACCGCTTATTATCGTTAGATCGTTTGGCACGCCGTCTTCTGTACCGATTATGCTTGTCCCGTTCTGCATATAAAAAACACCCGCACCGTCGTTGTTGCTGTCGGCAGTCATTGTGACATTGGTAAGCAATGTTATCGTACCGTCTACTATCAAATTGCCGATATCTGACTGATTCGCTCCGATCTGGCTGCCGTCGGCTAAATGCGCTGCGCCGTCGATATTGTCATAAGAATATTCTCCGCCTAAAAGTGTGCCGGTATTTTTGAATGTGTAGCCTTGTTCATTAAATGTTTCGGTATCTATTATTCCAGTGTTATAAACACCGCCGTGATTCGCATCTACATGTATCTCGCCTGTGTCGGCTTTTAGTTCGCCTTTAAACTCTACACTTGCCGTACTGTCGAATTCCATTTCGTTTTCATATTCTCTTAAGTTATTCGATTCGATCTTTATTAGTCCTCTTGCTTCATCGAAAGCGTTCGCACTCACTACGCCGTCAAGGTTTATTGCTTTTTCGAATATGTCGGATAATGACTCGGCTTTGAACATTACTATTCCGCCGTCGGCTTGGATATTGCCGGTGTTTTTTATTTGGTCGGTTATTCTGTTGCCGTCTTTATCTCTAATTTCATGTGCTTGTGACTTCTCGATAGCTACTGATATTAGTCCGCCGTCGGCTATGTCTATTCGTACGGCTTCTCCTGTGGCTAGTTCTATTCGGCCGATATTCGCTATAATGGTGCCGTCGTTCTCAATAGCCCCTGATACCAGCACTCCGAACCCGCCCTCGGTTAATGTTATTGTTCCGGAATTTTTGATAAGTGAATCAAATTCATCAGTACTTATTTTTTTAAATATGTGTTCACCATTTACAAAATCTTGATTAGATATATCACGTGTAGCAAGTATAAGCCCTGCCGCATCTATAGTTCCTGATGGCGCGATATAAATACCTGATTCGTTTATGAGGATACAGATACCGTTTGATTGAAGACTTCCTGCGATAGTAGTAAAATCTCCGCCAATAACTCTATTCAATATTTCACTTGAAGCATCAGGTAAATTGATAATAACATTTTCACCCGCGCCGATATCGAATGATGAATAATTGATGATAGTTCCATCAGCGGCATTAATAACCATCGTAGACCCTTCAACCATAACCTCAGCACTACCGGCAACGATCTCTATATCCTGAGGCAAAGGATAAACTATACTCGTCCATGCGAATGTTATGGATGTTAATAGTGATATAGTTTTAATAAATTTTTTCATAACCTTTCTCATTATAATTTTTATATAAAAAAAGCCCGCAAAGCTTTTACTGCCTTGCGGGCTTTAAAAATCCCGGCACTAACTTTGGCAGCTGACAAGCGATCCTTTACCAGGATTACGCCTCTAAAGCTTTGCGCCGCCTGCTTACACAGACTTTGCCTTTACAATAAAAATAAAAAGAACAAACTTTATATTTCTTTATACCTACATATATAGTATGCCTGAGATTAAATAATAAGCAAATATTTAATGGACTAACTTAGATTTGTAAGGAGCATTAAAAAACATACTTGAAATTTTATTATTAAATAATACTACGTTATTACTTCCCTTCACCCAGAAAACGAGCAAAGCAATGTTTCCAACTCCACGTCCTACCGGAAAACAAGCAAAGCGATGTTTTCAACTTCTCTCTCCACCGGGAAACGAGCAAAGCGATGTTTCCACCCACACGTCCCAACGAAAAAAATTCGACAACAATTCCCAAGAAATTTAACTCGACGAAGAATTGTTGTCTCCAAATAAAAAAATAGGGACAGACCATAGCGAGCTAACGCATTCTTGATCTGTCCCTATTTTTTTATTTGGAGCGAGCGAGGGGAATCGAACCCCCATAGCCAGCTTGGGAAGCTGGAGCTCTACCACTGAGCTACGCTCGCCCTCTAAAACCTAAATCTAAAACTCAACCTGCCCACAAACAACCTTAACCCTATCCCCAACAGTCTTCTTACTAGCCCCCAATAGCCCGTCAATACTAAACTTCTCTACAGTAAAAGATGCAAGTATACTACCATACACCAGCGCTTCTCTCAAGACAGAATTAGTGATTTTTTTCTTACTTGCTAAGTACCCCAGAGTTCCGCCCGCGAACGTATCCCCAGCCCCTGTCGGGTCTTTGACATCACTAACTAAAAACGGAGGCACAATAAATTCAAGCCCTTCATGAAACATCAGTGCTCCGTGTTCCCCTTTTTTTATTACAACTATTTTTACGCCTTTCGACTGAATATATTTAGCGGCATCAAGCAAATTAAATTCGCCCGAAAGCATTCTAGCTTCTTCATCATTCAAAAAAAGTATATCTAATTTTTTCATCAAAGCTAATAACGGCTTTTTCTTAATATTTATCCATAGATCCATTGTATCGCAAGATACTAATCCCTCAGGTTTTACTGATTTAAATATGTGGCTCTGTAGATCCGGATCAATATTAGCTAAAAAAAGATCATCCTGTTTTTTTACGACAGTTGGAATCGCCGGCTTAAAATCATTAAATACATTCAGCTGCACATCCAAAGTATCTCGATGACAAAGATCATCATGGTATTTACCGTCCCATCTAAAAGTCTTACCATCCTTGACCTCTAGACCGTCAGTGTTAATTTTATGTTTATGAAAAAGATCGATATGTTTTTTAGAAAAATCAGTCCCTACAACACTAATAAGATTCACTTTAGTAAAAAATGACGCCGCAACGGAAGCAAAAGTAGCTGACCCTCCTAAAAGGTCTTTCTTTTTCCCAAACTTAGTTTCGACATTATCATAAGCCACTGAACCAATTATCGTTAAAGCCATCATACTCCTTAAGTTTTTTTAATAGCATCCTCTGTTATTTTTATAGAACAAAATTCCGAACACATAGTGCAGACATCTTCTGTTTTAGGCTGTCTTGAAGTCCTTACTTTTTTTGGAAGAACCGGATCAATCGCAAGTTCGAACTGAGCTTTCCAATCTCTTTTAGCCCTAGCTTTAGACATGGCAATATCTCTTTTCTTCGCAGATGGTATTCCTTTAACAATATCCGCAGCATGCGCGGCTATTTTTGAAGCTATTACACCAATTCTTACGTCTTCATCATCCGGAAGTCTTATATGTTCAGCCGGCGTAACATAGCACAAGAAATCAGCACCGTGCGAGGCGGCTATAGCCCCGCCGATAGCAGAAACAATATGATCATATCCGGGAGCTGAATCAGTAACCAAAGGCCCAAGCACATAGAACGGAGCATTATGACAAAGTGATTTCTGAAGCTTAACATTCATCTCAATTTCATCAAGAGGCACATGCCCCGGACCTTCTATCATAACCTGAACACCTCTTTTAAAAGCCAACTGCTGCTGTTCACCCAAAGTTATAAGTTCCGAAACCTGGAATCTATCAGTTGCATCTGCTATTGAACCAGGCCTTAAACTATCGCCTAAACTCAAAGTAACATTATGTTTTGGAAATATTTTAATTACTTCATCATAATATTCCAAAAACGGATTTTCTTTATTATTTTTCAGCATCCAAGAAGCTAAGAGAGCCCCGCCTCTGCTAACTATGTTCATAATACGTGTAGTCTTATTCATTTTTTTTACTAGCTCAAGAGAAATACCGGAATGAACCGTAAAAAAATCAACTCCTTCTTCTCCTTGTCTAGACAATGTATCCAAAAAGTCTTGAGCTTTTAAAGAGTTGATATTATTAGAGATACATGCTATCTCATACATTGGGACCGTCCCGACAGGAACAGTAGAAAGCGCTAAAATTTCCTTGCGAAGTTTTTTTAGTTTAGGTCCCGTGGATAGATCCATAACAGCATCAGCACCGGCATCAATTGCTATTTTCAACTTTTTAATTTCGGCTGCAATATCAGCTGAATCAGTAGACATACCGATATTAGCATTAACCTTAGTTTTAAGGCCTTTTCCTATCCCGCAAGGCTTATCAAAATTACGGACCGAATTTTTTGGGATTACTATTTCGCCTGTCTGCAAACCCTTTTCTATATACTCCAGGCTCGCGTCTTCATTTTTTGCCACTAGACGCAGAGTTTTTTTATCCATTTTTATCATTAGGCACCTTTATTAAACCGTAAATTTTTCTATATCCTTAACTGCTATTTTTTCTATGGCATACAATTTAAATCTAAAATTTTTGAACTCTTGAGAAAGATCAGAATCAAAAAGTTTAAGCACTTCTTCCAAAACACGCAAAGATTCTTTGCCTCTTTGAGAATTAGCAAGGAAAAGATCTACTATACTTTCACGTATTTTTTCAGTTTTATTAGTAACTTTACCTACATCGGCATCAGTATCTCTTGAAAGCACTAATTCTTTCAAATGCTCATTTCTAAGTTTTTTTATTGCAAAAAATATCTCATGCCTAAGATTTTTTAATTTTTCGGTAAGTTTCTGATCATCTAATGTGAATCTTGTTATATCCTCACAAACTCGAATTCCTTCCATACCTCTATTTAAATTCGCATCAATTATTCTGTATACTCCTGTATCCATTTATCCCTCTTTTTGTATTTTTTTTAAAATATTGGTTGTAGAAAAACCCGGCCGAAAAGGTATGATCATAACTTTACCGTTATTTGATCTGACTATATCGTTACCGACAACGTCTTGAGGAAGCCAGTCCCCGCCTTTAAACAGTATATCAGGAACTAACAACTTTATTACTTCATACGGCGTATCCTGATCAAAGATCGTAACAAAATCTATACTTTCTAAGGCCGCAACAACCTCTGCCCGTGAACCTTCTTTATTAATAGGCCGTTCCGGTCCTTTAATAGATGAAACAGATCTATCGCTGTTAAGCGCCAAAATAAGAATATCACAATTATTTTTTGCGTCTGCCAGATACTGCACATGCCCTACATGAATAATATCAAAACAGCCGTTAGTAAAACCTACTGTTTTGCCTTTACTTCTAAACTCATCAATTATTTTTTTGAGTTCCTGCTGTTTTTTTATTTTTGGGTTCATAATGAAGCTTCTACGATCTTGCACAAAATATGAATGATAAGTATATGAATTTCCTGTACCCGTGCAGTTACTTTGTTTTTAACATTAATAGAAATATCAGCTAATTTAATTAACTCTCCCCCGTCTTTGCCTGTCAAAGCAACGACTTTACATCCTTTTTTCTTGGCGGTATTAACTGCCTTAATAACATTCTTAGAATTACCGCTGGTTGATATCGCAAAAATGAGATCTTCTTTCACTGCCAGAGCTTCTACTTGCCTTGAAAAAATATCATCAAAAGAATAATCATTCCCGCAAGCTGTCAGATTAGATGTATTAGCAGATAAGGCTATACAAGGCAGAGCTTTTCTTTCTTTTTCAAACCTCACTACAAGTTCAGCGGCTAAATGCTCACTATCAGCCGCACTCCCTCCGTTCCCGAAAACTATAATTTTACCGTTCTCTGTAAAAGTTTTTGACATTTGATCGGCAGCTGTTGAAAGAGCATCGATATTTTCACGAACAGAAAAAAAATCTTTATTAGCTTGGGCGCTTTCCTGAGCAATTGAGCGAATAAGATCAGTGCTCATTGACGGTTCTCCCCGAGTTCCTGATGGTTTTCTTGAGGATTACAGGGAGGCGTTATCTTTGAAACGTTCATTACCACCGAAATTTTCATATCAACCCCGAGTATGGATTGCAAATAACTGCTTAACTCCATCTGCACTTCATGAATTAGTTCCGAAACATTAGGAGCTCCGGATATAGCTACATTGCTGATTATTTTTAGCCCTTTACGGCTTCCTGACACTTTGAAATCCGATGATGTTATCTGGCCGAAATTAGCAGCTATTTTTTTCATTAGCTCTTCGAGTGCATGCGTTGAAAGGTTTATCTCTCCGTCCTGACCTATGATCTTAATGTTTTTTTGTTTTTTAATTTTTTTCGACAATCTTAAAAATATCAAGATAGAAATCATGATCAAAAAAGTAGCTGAGATCAAGCAATAAATAGTATAGTAACCGGGTTCTACATATTGTATAGCCAAAGACTCTATACTATCAAAAGTTGTCAATCCTAAAGATATGTACAAAAGAGAGATCCCGACAGGCAAAACAGAGAATACGATTATTAAAGCCCATAAAATTTTAAATATACGCATTGTATCCCCTATTTATTATTGTCTAACAAAGGAAAAAACTTTTCTACATAATGAGTCGAGAAATCACCTTTCTGAAAAGCACTATCCGTCAATACATGACGATGAAACGGCACGGTTGTTTTGATCGGTTCAGTTGAAATTTCTTCTATGGCACGAAGCATTGTTGCTATGGCTTCTTTTCTTGTTTTTCCATGCGTTATTATTTTAGCTATCATCGAATCATAAAAAGGCGGGATCGAATATCCTGAATAAACATGAGTATCCACCCTAACATTATTTCCTCCGGGCAAATGCAGCATTTCGATCTTACCGGGTGAAGGCGCAAAATTATTTGACGGATCTTCTGCATTGATACGGCACTCAATAGCGGCACCTGTAAATTTAATGTCATCCTGCGTAAAAGTTAATTTTTCACCCGCGGCAACCTTAATCTGTTCCTTTACAAGATCGATACCTGTTACCATTTCTGTTACAGGATGTTCAACTTGAATTCTTGTATTCATCTCCATAAAATAGAAATCTTTTCCGTCAACTAAAAATTCTATAGTCCCTACGCCCCTATAGCCTACAGCTTTAGCACCTTTAACCGCTACTTCGCCCATAGCTTTACGCATTTTATCGGTCAAAGCGGGTGAGGGTGATTCTTCGATAAGTTTTTGATGACGTCTTTGAATTGAGCAGTCCCTTTCTCCTAAATGTACAACATTCCCGTAATTATCCGCTAATATTTGTATCTCAACGTGGCGGGGTTCTTCGATATATTTTTCCATATAAACGTCAGCATTTCCAAAAGACGCTTCAGCTTCACTTTTGGCAGTTAAAAGCGCTCCAACCAGCCTAACATCGTTATGGCACACTCTCATGCCCTTGCCGCCGCCTCCGGCGGAAGCTTTTATTATAACTGGATATTTTAAACGCTGGGCTTCAGCCAATGCCTGCTCTTTATTTTCGATGACAGTTTTGCTTCCGGGAGTTACCGGTACACCTGCATTTATCATAGTTGTTTTAGCTGACATTTTATCGCCCATCAACCTCATGTTATCAGGTGTCGGGCCGATAAAAGTAATTTTACAAGATTCACAAATCTCCGCAAAATGCGCATTTTCAGCTAAAAATCCGTACCCGGGATGGATGGCTTCAACATCAGTTATTTCCGCGGCGCTTATTATGTTTGGTATGTTCAAGTAACTATCGGCCGGTAATCTTTTACCGATGCAAATAGCTTCATCCGCTAATTTTACATGCAAACATGATTCATCAGCTTGCGAATAAACAGCTACTGTTTTTATTCCTAATTCCTTACACGCTCTTATTATCCTGACTGCTATTTCGCCTCTATTGGCTATAAGTATTTTTGAAAACATATTATCTCTTTTTTGTTATGTTCATTGAATAATAAAAAGTGTCTGTCCAAACTCAATAGGTTCGGCATTTTCAGCCAAAATACTTACTATTTTTCCGGAAAATTCTGATTTAACCTCATTCATTAGCTTCATAGCTTCAACGATACATAAAACATCACCCTTTTTAACTGTATCGCCTACTTTAACATAAGGTTCAGAATCAGGTGAAGGAGCCGAATAAAAAGTCCCTACCATAGGCGATTTTATAGGTGTCCCGGCAATTTGCGCTTCAGAAGCAGCAGACGGTTGTTCCTGCTTCATAGCTTGGGGTTGCGCGTATTGCATAGGCTGCATCATTGGCTGAGACATAAACTGCATTCCGTTCTTCTTTATGTGTACCTTTGTTCCCTCTTCCTCAATATTAACTTCAGCTAAGTCATTCTCCGTCATAAGTTCAACTATTTCTTGGATTTTTTTAATATTCATTTTCAGCTCCTTTTAATTCGATGTTCTTGCTTTCGACTATATTATGCCCTTTCAATGTACGTCCCTGTACGTGTATCAATTTTAATTAGATCGCCCTCATTAACAAATAATGGTACCTTGATCTCTTTACCTGTTTCCATGATAGCCGGTTTAGTCGTTCCCGATACTGTATTTCCCTTTGCTCCCGGCTCAGTAGATTTAACCTGTAAAACTACATGAATAGGCGGGGCAATTGAAAGTATCTCCCCCTCATGCATATTCACTGCAATAGTCATATTGTCTTTTAAATACTCAACGACACTACCGACAACTTCTTCTCTTATGTGAATCTGCTCATATGATTCTTCATCCATAAAACAGTAACCCATATCATCTTTATAAAGGTACTGCATATTTTTTTGCTCAATATATATTTGTTCAAAAGAATCGTCCGGTCTTAATGTCTCTGAAATTATAGATCCGCTAGTGAGGTTCCGCAGCTTTGCCTTTACAAAAGCTCCGCCTTTCCCGGGTTTATGATGCTGGGCATCTACAACTTCATGCAAAATATTATTGAACCTTATTATTAAACCCTGCTTTAACTGTTTAGAACCTATCATTTCGTTAGCACCTCACATCCTTTTTTTGTCACTAAAACCATATCCTCTATTCGAACACCGCCAAGACCTTTCACATAAAGTCCCGGCTCTATGGTTATAATCATACCTTCTTTTAAAATAACCGAACTTTTTTCATGCACTCCCGGACTTTCATGAACATCAAGTCCTATCCCATGGCCTAAACTATGAAGTATATATTTACCAAAACCGGCTTTTTTCAAATATCCGTATGCTGCCAGTGACAAAGTTTTAACTTGAACGCCCGGCATAATAATATTTAAAGTTTTTTCCTGAGATTTGGATACGTGTAAAAGCATCTCGTCCAATGTGCGGTTTATTCTACCTTTGGCTTTTATTCTTGTCAAGTCAGAACAATAGCCGTCAATCTTGATCCCAAAATCTACAAGCAAAAGATCGTTATTTTTAAAAGATCTTTTTGTAGGCACAGCATGAGGATTCGCTGAATTAGGCCCTGAAGCACATATTGTAGGAAAAGAATTTCCCTCAGAAACCCTGCGTATCTCAATATCAAAGAGTCTTGCGATCTCGATCTCTGAGAAGGGTTCATTGAATATTTTTTGCATATCAGTCCATATTTTTTTTGTCAGTTTAGCTGCTTTTTTTATTTTTATAATTTCATCAGGCTGTTTTACGAGTCGTAAAGAAGCAAGATCTCCGGAAATATCTATTATTGTTGACGGCTTGATCAGGCGGCTATTTGCTGTGGACAATGAAAATATATCACAGCCAATTTTCTTTAAATTGTTATCTTTTATTATTTTTTTAAAATTCATTCCCGCATTGCCGCTAACAACCTCTATATCAAGATGAGAAACAGATTTTTTAGCCATTTGCTCAGTTAATGGGGATGTTAGAAAATATTTTTTCCCGTTAGCCAAACATAATAAAAAATCATTATCTGCCCTATATCCTGTATGGTAAAAAATATCTGTATTTTTACTTAAGACAAGACAATCTATCTCTGCTTTGGTAATAATCTTTTTCAATTTGTTTTGAGTATTTTTCATATACCTTGAAGAGATTAAATGATCAAATGAGCGAAAACAAAGCTTTAACACCTAAAATATAACTGTATTTGCCAAATCCGCTTATTTGGCCGGAGACTACCGGGGCTATTAAAGATTTATGTCTAAATTCTTCGCGGGCATAAATATTAGACAAATGAACCTCAACAGTAGGTTTATTTTTAGCAGCTATTGAGTCGCGAATAGCTATGCTTGTATGTGTATATGCAGCAGGATTTATCAATATCCCGTCAGCCTTCGTATCTCTTATGATATCTACTATATCACCTTCATGATTTGATTGAAAAAATTCACATTTAACACCTAGTTTTTCAGCTTTTTCTTTAACTGCTAAATTAATATCTTCTATTGTATCTTGACCATAAATGTTATTTTCTCTTTTACCCAAAATGTCTAGATTAGGACCATTAACTATCAGTATAGTTTTCATTCTAACTCTCCGTATTTGCTTCATTAATTTGTTTCTTATTGAATATTTCCCACTTTAAATATATTATCCCGCCTACAAAACTTATAAAAAAAAGACCTAAAAGGAGCAGCATGCTGGCAGCAAATGCATTTTCTTTTCCACAAATAGGTGAAAAAAGGGCAACAATCGCTCCCTCTCTTACTCCAAGCCCCCCTAATGAAGGTATCATAGCCATAAAAGTAACTAGCGGCATAACTAAAAAAACTATACCTATTGGCATATTGCTATCCAATGATCTAAAAAACAAATAAATCATGTAAAAATAAATACTTTGTGAAACAAGTGATACGAGCACTGACTTTCCAACCACATCAAGTTTGTTTCTGTAATCATGGATTATTTTATAAACCGAATCCAATTTTTCACCGATATTGCCCATTTTGATCTTCAGGAAAAATTTTTCTGCTAAATGCGCTACTTTCTCGTTGATAATTATAACAAAGATTAAAATACCTCCAAAAACAAGAGCAAATACGGCAATTTTTATCGATTTTATATTAATTGTGCCTTTATCAACCAAAAGTGCAAAAGCTGCTAACAATACAAACGAATAAAGCCCGATTATCCTGTCCATCATTACACTGGCATATGATTTTATCCTATTAGCTTTATCCTTGACCGATAGATGAGCTTTAACTATATCTCCTCCTACGGCAGAAGGCATAAAATTATTAAAAAAATATCCCATAAAAGTTAATTGCAAAGATTCCCAAAAAGAAATTGCAAGATTTTCGCCTTCAAAAACTATTTTCAACCTGTATGAAAGCATAAATGATGTAACAAAGAATAATGAAATAGCAAGAAAGATGTAATTGTAATTACACCTGATCAATATTTCCGCAATTTGACCTAGATCTCCTCTCATCAAATAAACAAGAAAGCTCAAAAGCCCAAGACTAATAACCAATCTTATAATAGTTGAAAGCTTTTTATTCAAAATGCTCCTTTTATTCTAATTCAAGAAATAAAAATTTTTATGGATCTTTATTTTTTTATCCATAGCGTCAACTGCGCCGACAGCAGTTGCTTCACCGTGCCTGATGAGCTCGGCCGATTTATCAAAATCAAACTGATCTACATTGTTTAATAAAGGTTTGATTACAACATCCGCTAGTGCTGACTGGTAAGTGTTAAGCTCCTCTCCCATTATCTGCACTGACTGAACTAAAGCCTTTAGCGCATTATCTATCGGTGCTGACGAAATTGAAAACCCGGGATCGACAGCAACAATAAAAGTTGAGCCTAATTTTTTAGCTGCCTTTGTCGGAATAGAATTTCTGATCCCTCCGTCGGCTAAATTAAGTCCGTTAATATTAACAGCCGAGAAAAAACCAGACCAAGAACAGCTGGCCCGTATTAACTTAATTAGATCTCCTGAAGTATGAATATATTCTTGTCCTGAATTTATATCAGTGGTTGTTAGCGCAAAAGGTATATTTAATTTTTCAAAACTTGTGACCCCAACCATTTCATGGATCATTTCCTCTAATCGCTCTCCTTTTAATAGCCCCGTAGGATGAAAACCAGGATCTAAAAGGTTCTTCCAATTAAATTTTAATGCTTTTTCCTCAAGCTGATCAATTGTAAACCCTGCAGCATAAGCCGCACCTATAAGACTACCCATACTTGTACCGACAATCATATCAAAAGGCAAATTACCGGGACCGTATAGTTTTTCAAAAACTTTAAGGATACCGATACTAACAATACCCCTAGCCGCACCGCCCCCAAGAGCCAATACAATTTTTCTATTTTTTCTTCTTAACATAATCACTTTTTTGTTGATTAATTATTACTTATATCCATAATAGTATAATTGAATTCGGACATAAATCAACTATTTTCAAGCTGGATGATACAAAAAGTTTATTTACATAAAAGGGGAATTATGAAACTTCGCAAAAGAACATTACTTTTTGCCTTGCCTATAGTTATGATTATTACTTTTACCGCTAATTGCATAACTTTTGATTCAAAATTTGCCGACGCAACAATCGACTGGTTCGCATTTTTAGCCGGTATTTATCTGATTATAGAAGGTATAACTATATTATTCTCCGGAACAAATCTTACACCTGCAGGTATTACCCGCATATCTTTCAGAATAATAATAGGAGTCTGCGTCTTCACGATCCACCTCTTACAATTTTTCAGAAAGTAAAGCCAAATACAAAATTAAAATGGAAATTTAATAGCGTACCGAAAAATTTTCGGGTCCTGCCCCAGAAAAAAATCATCACATATTTGAAAATTTCCCTGTTATTTTCATCAAACAGGTGGAGACACTTCATGGATGTGTAAATTATTTTTATCCGTGTGGCGGGAAATTTTAAAATATGTGCTGCTTTTTTTCTGTGTCACCCCAAAATTTTTAAGTACTCATTTTTTTAGTACGGTCGTTATCCTTTGAATATCTTACTCATCCGTACTTATGTATGATTAGATTTATAGAGTTAGTATGACATACAAAAAAAAAGAGACCGCAAATGCGATCTCTTTTTTTACTTATCAACCAAATACTAATCAATAGTATGGTCTGGATAAGTTGCAACATTCGGACATGTAGGCGCTGCTGTATAATCTCCAACAACATACGCATCATTCGGTGCAGTTGGACAATGTGGTTCTCTTTTAATATAATCTGAAACCAAATCTGATACTGCTGCCGGATCTGCTAGTCCGTCTAATGCTCTAAGAGTTTTAGCTCCATCGATCTGCTTTAAGTTAGCCTTACAAGCATTCATTTGAGCTGTTGTCCTAGCCTTCATAAAATTCGGTATTGCGACGGCTGCTAATAAACCTATAATTGCTACAACTATCATAATTTCAACAAGTGTAAAACCGCCTTTACCTAGCATTTTTTTCATCTTCATAGTTCTCACCTCCTTTTCTTCTTTGTGTTTTCATTCCAATCTGTTATCAAGTTTACCTGACATTTTAATAAAAGCAAGTTTTGGCAATACTAACTGTACTAAAGACTAACATTCTTGCTTTTTTATTACATTGAGATAACACTTGAAAGTGAAAATATAGGCATAAACATACACATGACTATACTGCCGATTACAATACCCAGAACAGCTATGATCAACGGCTCTATCATGCTGGTAAGTCCGTCTACAGAAGCATCAACTTGAGAATCATAAAAATCAGAAATTTTTCCTAGCATCTTTTCAAGCTGTCCGCTTTTCTCTCCTACTGATATCATCCTTGTAACCATAGATGGGAAAATACCGCTTCTTGCTAAAGGAGCTGATATCGTTTCCCCGTCACGCACACTATCTCTAACATTAACGATAGCATCCTCTATCACCACGTTACCGGCTGTTTTTGCTACTATTTCCAATGAGGATAATATAGGAACACCGCTTTTAACTAAAGTGCTCAAAGTTCGTGTGAATTTGCTAATTGCTACTTTTCTTAATAAAGGTCCAAAAATCAGCATATTAAGTTTAAAGTTATCAAGAACTTTTTTGCCTTTTGTGGTATTGAAATATGCTTTACCTAAAGCAAACAAAAGAACTCCGACTGCAACAAAAAATAAAAAATATGCTTGAAGTGCTTCACTAAAATTGATTAAAAACTGCGTAGGTGCAGGAAGTTTTGCTCCAAACCCTGCAAAAATATCTTTAAACACAGGAATTACTTTAAGAATAAGAACCAGTGTGATCACTATCGCCATTGAAGATATTACGGCTGGATACATCATTGCTGAATTAATTTTTTTTTGCAAAATATTAGTTTTTTCAAGATATACAGCTACTCTGTCCAATATTTGATCTAATGTACCGCTAGATTCCCCCGCACGTATCAAATTAACGATAAGAGAACTAAATACAGCGATATTTTTATTCATCGCATCCGAAAGATTGGAGCCGGTATTAACCGAATCCCTAACATCTGCTACTATCGACTGAAAAGTAGGGTTTTCGCATTGATCAACCAGAATGTCAAGACACATAACAACAGGGATACCTGAATCTATCATAGTAGCGAGTTGTCTAAAAAAAATTACTTTTTCATCGACAGTGATCTTTTTCTTGGATGAGAATAAGCTGAATCCTTTTTTTTGTGATGTCTCTTCAAGCTTTAGAACCATTAAATTTTTATTACGTAAAAGGTCTAAAGCATTAGCTTTATCTTGAGCTTCAACATCCCCTTTTATTGTCTTTCCGCCTATATCTTTAGCAACATATACAAAATTAGCCATATCAGTACTCCCGTCAGCTTTTAAGTAACTCTATAAACTTCATCTAAAGTTGTGTCGCCCATAGCAAATTTAACCATAGCGTTCTCTCTTAAAGTTTTAAAACCGATAGTATTAAGATATTCTCGGATCTTTGATTCGCCGACATTATCCGTAATAAGCCTTCTGAGCTGGTCATCGATCAAAATTGTCTCAAGGGTAGCCATACGTCCGTAATATCCTGTATTGTTGCATTTGCCGCATCCTCTGCCTTCATAAAAATCATTATATTCTTTGATAACAGGATATTTATTTTCAAGACTCTTTCTCAACTCTAAAGGCATATCAATTTTTTCCCTGCAGGATGGACAATTTTTCCTTAATAATCTTTGAGCACAGGTAAGCACAAGGCTGGAAGCGATCAAGAAAGGTTCTATTTTCATATTCATAAGCCTTGTAATAGAGCCTACAGCATCATTTGTGTGAAGAGTACTTAAAACCAAATGTCCGGTAAGTGAAGATTTTATGGCAATATCAGCAGTTTCAAAATCGCGTATCTCTCCTATTAAGATAACATCCGGTGTTTGTCTTAAAATTGACCTTAACCCGGACGAAAAGCTAAGGCCTATCTCTTGTCTAACTGCAACTTGAGTTATGCCCGGTATTTGATATTCTACCGGATCTTCTACGGTTATCACATTTATTTCTGGTTTATTTATTTTATTTAGAACAGAGTATAAAGTGGTTGATTTTCCGCTGCCGGTCGGACCTGTAATAAGTATAATACCAAAAGGGTTTTCCAGTGCTTTTTCAAAATCAGTTAATGTTTTAGGCAAAAACCCTAAAGATTCCAGCCCTACTGACAAATTCTTTTTATCAAGAGCTCTCATAACTATTTTATTGCCGTGTGCCGTGGGAAGAACAGACACTCTAAAGTCTACCTCTCTTCCTTCGACCCGTACACGGAACCTGCCGTCTTGTGGGAGGCGGTTTTCCGTTATATCAAGTGAAGACATAATTTTTATTCTTGCAATTACAGCATTCTGGTTTGTCTTAGGCAGTTCAAATGCTTCAAACAATTCTCCGTCTATCCTAAATCGAACTCTTAATTTTTTTTCTTGAGGCTCTATATGAATGTCACTGGCTCTTTTTTTAATTGCCTCGGCTATAATAACAGAAACAATTTTTACTATAGGCGCTGTCTGTGATTCCGACGTCACATCCATTGTCTCATCTTGATCTTTTCCCTGAACAACCTCCAGGTTTTCGTCAGCGTCATCTATTTCATAGCTTTCATCAAGAACGTTTGCCTCTGAATCAGTCTTTGGAGTTTTAATTCCCCAAAAATCATGCAAATGTTTTTCCAATGTTAGCATTAAATGAATTTCGCAGCCGGTAATTGTTTTTATATCATCAAAGGCAAGAATATCGAAAGGGTCTACTATTGCCAATGTTATGGCATTGGAGATTTTACTGACAGGAACTACGTTATATTTTTTTTGGAGTTTCAGCGGGATAACGCTGCGCGTAGCGTCTTCTATTACCATTCTGCTGAGATTAACAGGAGGTATATCGAGCTCTAAACTTAATGATCCGAGGATTTCAAAGTCCGAAACACCATGCTCAGAAAGTAACAAGTTAACTATATCTGCATCCGATGAAAGATTTTCAAGTAAAGTTTTTTTAGCTTCAAGAGTCAGCATATTATTTCTCGTCAGTATATTTACAACTTTTTCCGAGTATTGCTTGTTCATTATTCTATATCTCCCTGTCATCGGCCGTAACTCTGAGAAGTTCTTCAAGAGAGGTTATACCTTGAAGAACTTTTTCGATACCATTCTGTCTTAATGTTACCATTCCTTCCTCTCTGCCTTTCTTTTCGATCTCTATTTCACCCGCTTTAGAAAAAAGAAGCTCTTTGATTGCAGGAGTAACTTTCAAACATTCAATTATTGCCGATCTTCCTCTGTATCCGGAATTAAAACATCTTTGACAGCCTTTTGGTCTGTATATCACCGGAATATTTCCATCTTGATCATATAGGTTATATCTCTTAGCCAATTCAGATGTAGGCGTGTATGCTTCCTTGCAGTCAGGACAAAGTTTACGTGTTAATCTTTGTGCGATTATAAGAACAACCGAGGATGCGATCAAAAACGGTTCTACTCCCATATTAATAAGCCTGACTATACATCCGCTTGAAGTATTAGTATGAATTGTACTAAAAACTAAATGTCCGGTTAAGGCAGCCTTGATAGCAATATCAACGGTTTCAAAATCCCTGATCTCTCCTATTAAAATAACGTCAGGATCTTGTCTTAAAATAGATCTTAATGCACCGGCAAAGGTCAGCCCTATTTCGGTAAGAACATTAACCTGATTTATTCCAGCAAGCTCATATTCAACGGGCTCTTCTACTGTCACAAGGTTTTTCCCGGGGCTATCTACATAGCTCAACAAAGAGTATAAAGTCGTAGTTTTTCCGCTTCCGGTCGGACCGCATGCCAATATCATTCCATGAGGTGTTTCGGCAGCTTCAAGCATCCTGGCCAGATCTCTTTCATGATATCCCAGTTTATTAACATCCACCATAACCTGCTCTTTATCCAATATTCTAAGGCAGGCTTTTTCGCCCAATATTGACGGAAGAATGGACACCCTGAAATCAACCGGCCGCCCTTCAACTTTTATTCTAAAACGGCCGTCTTGAGGAATACGTTTTTCTGCTATATCAAGTTCAGCCATTATCTTCATTCTTGAGATAAGAGGTGAAAAATATTTTTTAGGCGGAGTGTGATATACATGCAGTATGCCGTCTATTCTATACCTTACCCTGAAATTGTTTTCCATGGGCTCAATCAATATATCGCTAGCTTTTTCTTTCACTCCCTGAATAAGTATGGTATTAGTCAGCTTTATTACGGGCGTGTCCTCTATAACCCTGAAAATATCGGTGTCTTGATCCTCTTCTTTCTTGTCTTCTACCATCTCCATTTTTTCATCTGATAAATTTTCGACCATCTCGTTTATTGCCTGGTCTGCGGATTGCTCATAATGTTTGTTGATAATTTGTTCCATTGATTCAGCGGTCGATAGCACAGTAACAATATTCATCTTTGTTAAAGCTTTAATATCGTCCAATGTAAATATATTCGAAGGGTCGACAATAGCTAAGGTTAAATTTTTCCCTATTCTGGATATTGGAATTACGTTGTATGTTTTTGATATGCGTTTTGGAATTATTTTAAGAACCTCAGGGTCAATTTTCAATTTTGAAACATCCAAAGGAACAATTTTATAAACTTCACTAACCGCGCTGAAGTAATCCTCTTTGAGAAGATACTCCATTTTCTGGAGGATATCAATAAGATCCCCGCCTTTTTCGGTAACGATACTTTGGGCTTCCAAAAGCTGGTCTTTAGTCAGCTTATGTTCTTGTATAAGGTAATCAATTATTTTATTTGCAAAGCTAAACATGCTTATTTATCCCGCTATTTGTATATTTCATTTAATTTTAATTCAATTGAACCTGAGGTTGAAATAAAACATCTAAGTGTTTTTGATGTTGCATCTTCAACTGCATTTATTGCTTTAGAATTAAGCGGATTCTCCATAGCGACCAAAATTATATTACCTATTATATCCATAGGCACTATCTTGTATTGTACAGCTATCTGCTTAGGAACTAATTTAACCGCTTCAACATTGATATCATAATTTTCAAGCTGGATATACGGAAAGCCGTATTGAACTACAAGAGTAGCAACTATATCATGATCCGTAACATATCCCAGATCTACTAATGCCCGGCCGATCAGCTTACCTTCAAGCTGATGTTTTTCAATAGCTTCGCCAAGCTGTTTCTCTGATATAACTCCTTTTTTAACCAATAGCTCGCCGAGCCGTTCTTCTTTTTTTCTTTTAAACATAGACTATCTCCTACTTCTATTTTGTCGGTTTCTGTCCGATCAATTTGATCAGCTCTTCAACATCAGAAGAATATGACAGCACCGTATCGTATGTTACCTCTTCTTTAAAATAAAGCTCTGCCAGTGACTGGTTCATAGTTTTCATACCTACTTTTTGCGATGTCTGTATTGTAGAATATATCTGATGAACCCTTTCGTCTCTGATCATATTGCGCACAGGCGGTGTCACTACAAGTATTTCCGAAGCAAGTGCCATAGTTTTGTCATCGCTTCTAGGTAAAAGCTGCTGAGACAAAATACCTATGAGTATAAAGGATAACTGTGTTCTTATTTGAGGCTGTTGGTGAGACGGGAACACATCTATTATTCTGTTAATTGACTGAATACAATCGGATGTATGTAGAGTAGCAAGAACCAGGTGCCCGGTATCAGCTATTATCAAAGCTTGCTGTATACTCTCCATATCTCTAAGCTCTCCTATAAATATAACATCCGGATCTTGTCTTAATACATGGCGCAAAGCGGAATAAAACGAAGGAGTATCATGCAGCACTTCTCTTTGTTCAATTACGCATGACTTGTTTTTATGTACAAATTCTATCGGATCTTCAACTGTGATAATATGTTTTTTGTAAGTGGTATTTATTTCATCCACCATAGCGGCCAAAGTAGTTGATTTTCCTGATCCGGTTGAGCCAGTTACCAAAATAAGGCCCCTGGAATGCTGACAAAAAGATCTGACTACATTCTCCGGAAGTCCGCACTCAGGAATTGTCTTAATTGTATACGGTATAAATCTTATTGCACAACCGATACATCCTCTCTGCAAAAAAACATTTGCCCTAAACCGTGCGACATTTTCTATTGAAAAAGAGAAATCAAGTTCCATATCTTGATGAAACCTTTCTTTTTGAACATCGCTCATTAAAGAAAATACGATATTTTTTACTTCCTCAGGATTAAGCAAGGTTTCGTTTACTTTGACAAGTTCCCCCTTAATGCGGTAATGCATAGGTGTATGAGCCGTTATGTGAAGGTCCGAAGCTCTATTAGCTTCCATCTTTATCAATAATTCTTTCAATTGGGCATTCATAAGGCTCCTTTATTAATACAATGTCTGTATTATACTTATTAAGATTACATTAACGATGTCATAAAGGCAAATTTTTGTTGATCTGGAATGGTTGTTTAAATAGATAGATTAGCTTTTTAAGTATTCTTCTTTCAGCGCGTCGATATTTAAATTCACATTCACATGACTCCAAGGCAATATTGAGTCAATTGAATAAGATTTAACAGCTTGGGCGAATATGTCTTTTCCGTTATCCTCAAATGCTTTTTTCCATATAGCAAAATTAAAATATTCGCTGGAAGAATCCATTTTTGCACCTCTCTGCCATGCTGTGTATATAGCATTGCCGACAGATCTCTCTCCTCTGGATAATGCAGCCTCCAGCACTGCTTTATCAATATCATTGAACTCAACATATATTCTTCTGGAAGACCTTGCCACCAATTTTTTTTTCACATCGCAAATAGATTGATAATCGGCCATCCCTTTCCATTGAAAAGGAGTATGCGGTTTTGGTATGAACGGATTTATGCTAAGCTTGATCTCCCCGGGTTTTTTCGAAAATGATCTTTTTTCCATCGATATTTTATTAGCCCAATCCCATATACCTTCGGTTTCATTTTCTATATTGCCTCCTAGCCCCACCATGAAATACAATTTAATATTTGTCCAACCGCTTTTATATGCTTGCCGTGCAGACTTACAAAGAACTTCAATGTCTGTATATTTTCCTATGTTTTTTTGTGTTTCAATATCGGCTGTTTCGGGTGCAAATGTTAATCCCGCTTTCTTTACGACGGATAACAATTCCGGCATATCGTAAAAAGCTTCTGTTACTCTCAATGAAGGAATGCTAAGACCAACTCCAAACCTTCCCAAAGCTCGGTTAATACTTTGTATCAGCTCTTTTAAATGCGGATAATTAGCACTTGAAAGAGACAATAAAGATATTTGAGAATATCCGGTACTTCTATAGGTTTTTTCAGCCAATTCTACCAGCTTTTCTACTGATCGCAGTCTAACAGGACCGCTTGTGCTTGATGCCTGACAAAACCTGCAGGCATGAGGACATCCTCTCATTATTTCTAATGACATTCTGTCATGTACTGTCCGGATCAAAGAAACTATCTGCTTCGTAGGATAATATGCTTTTTCTAAAGAGCTTATAGTATTCTTAAATATTTTGTCAGGCGCTTTATCGTTAATTTTTTTAAGACCTACGAAAATATTTTTATCGTATTGCGGTATATACATAGACGGGACATAAACTCCCGTCAGTTGTGATATCGCTTCCAATTTTTGTTTTCTGCTGTATTTTTTATTTTTGAATTCCAATATTTTTTCACATAATACCGGCAGTGCTTCTTCCGCATCTCCGAAAAAGAAAACATCAATGAACATGCTCATAGGTTCTGGATTATAAGAGGTAGCACCTCCGGCCATAACGATAGGAGACTCTTCGCCCCTATCTGCCGAGAGAACAGGAATACCGGAAAGATCTAAAAGATTTAGAACATTAGAATATGTAAGCTCATATGACAAAGACACGCCCAGAATATCAAATTTATTGATATCAATTTTTGATTCTAAAGAAAATAGTTTTTTATTGTTCTTCCTTAGTTCAAGTTCCATGTCGGGCCACGGTGAAAATACCCTTTCACAAATGATATCTTCATGCTCGTTCAAAAGATGATATAAAATTTTAAACCCAAGATAACTCATTCCGACTTCATATATATCAGGATACCCCAGAACAATATTAAGTTTATCCTGAGTAAATTTCTTTTTTGATATATTAGTTTCTTCTCCAATATATCGACCAGGCTTAAAAACATTTTTTAATAATTCGGTGAGACTTGTCATTTTATCTTTTCCTTACACGGCTAACGCTTAATATGAATCCCATACACACTAAAAATGCCAAGGCATTAGATCCTCCGTAACTTATCATTGGTAAAGGCAATCCTACAACCGGCATTAGCCCGATAGTCATAGCAATATTTACAAGCACCTGAAACGCGATCAAAGTAACAGCTCCTGTAACAACTGCTTTACCGGAAATATCATCAACTCCGTCAATTATTTTTAACGACCTGTATATCAGAAGCGAAAAAAGCCCCAGCAATACCACTCCGCCCATAAAACCCCATTCTTCACCGATAACAGAAAAAATAAAGTCAGTATGTCTTTCAGGAAGGAATTTAAGCTGACTCTGTGTACCGTTGAGCCATCCTTTGCCGAATATTCCGCCTGATCCTATCGCGATACGTGATTGTATGATCGTATATCCTGCTCCCAGCGGGTCAATGTTCGGATTAATAAACACCAAGAGCCTGCTCTTTTGATAGTCCTTAAGAAGGTTCCACAATATCGGAACGCTTAATAATCCCAATATGAAAGTTGTAAGAATATATTTTATATTTTCGCCGCAGACAAAAAGAATAGCAAAAAGTATAGGTATCAAAACCAAACTAGTTCCCAGGTCAGGCTGAAGAAAAATAAGCAAAAAAGCCGGCATAACAATTAAAGCTGAATAAACGTAATTATCCAAGCTTCCAACCTTATCTTTTCTCGCTCCCAAAAAACCCGCTAAAACAAAAATTACTGTTATTTTGGCGAATTCCGAAGGCTGTATTGATATCACTCCCAGATCTATCCATCGTTTTGCGCCGAATCTTTCTCCTCCAAAAAGCATTAAGTATAGCAGTAACAGCAATGTCAGAATATAAGCCAAATAAGAAAGGTTTAGCATGTGAATATAATCAAAACTGGCAATGATTAACATTAAAAGTAATCCAAAAATAACCCAGATTATTTGTTTTACTACTGTTGGATTAAGATGACCCGGAGTTTCTCCCTTCACATATGTCGCGCTGTATATCGCCAATATTCCCATAACCGCTATCATTAAAACAGTCACGATTAAAACTAGATCAATTCTTCCATATCCCGGTTTCATAAAGCCTCACTATTTTATACTAGTCCCAACTCTCTAGCTTTTTCGAAAACTTTTCCTCCGGTTTCCGCGGCAAAATATCCTCCGCCCTCTCCGTACTCATCAAGAACCAAAACTGCTAATTTAGGATCTTTACTAGGAGCAAAACCTGCAAACCAGCCGTGATTATTAGCTTTGCCTGTTTGTGCCGTGCCGGTTTTGCCTGCTATCGTCATATTGACAGATTTAGCCCGCATGCCTGTACCATGTTCACCGTTGACACATTGTATTAATCCTTCGGTTATTATTGCTATTGTATTTTTAGATATTCCAATTGGGGTCAAACTTGAATGTGCCACATTAACATCATCTATTTTCAAAACTAGATATGGCTGAAAAAGAAATCCTTTGTTGGCAATACAAGAAAACATTCTAATTAATTGGATGGGCGTAACTAATAAATAGCCCTGTCCTATAGAAAAATTCAGAGTGTCGCCTTTATACCAAGGCTCATTGAAACGTTTCTTTTTCCATTTTTCAGAAGGAACATTTCCAATTTCTTCCCCGGGCAAAACTAATCCTGTTTTTTTACCAAGCCCCATGATTTCGGAATATTTAGTTATATATTTATCCCCGGTGACCATACCTAGCCTATAAAAGAAAACATTACACGAATATTTAATTGCTTCAACAATTGACACTGTACCATGGCCGCTTTTTTTCCAG
Source organism: Candidatus Omnitrophota bacterium (assembly GCA_015231715.1). The sequence goes on along the minus strand of JADGBB010000002.1, from coordinate 42,418 downwards.
CAATTAAATCTGAACTTCCCGAGAGTAACATATCCCGAGCAATTAAAGCTTGTTGTTTTATCCGCCATACGTGTTTCGAGAGCTGCCGTTGATGTTACAATTTTAAAAATTGATCCGGGGGGATACTGGCCTGAAATAGCTCTATTTATCATGGGCAATGTTTTGTCGTATATGAACCCGACCGCTATTTTATTTTTTGAAGAATCTATAAAATAAGACGGGTTATATGCCGGGTATGAAACCATGGCGTATATCTCTCCGGATCTTGGATCAAGCGCAATTATTACCCCTTTGCGATCTTTTAATTCATTAAAACAAAACTCCTGCAGATCAGCGTCTATCGAAAGATAAATATTTCGTCCGGGTATGGGTTTTTTATATCCTATGACCTCTATCTCTCGTCCGATATTGTCTACTTCGACCTGTTTCCCTCCATATACACCTCTAAGATAATTATCATACTGTAATTCTAATCCGCTTCTGCCCACAAGATCATTTATTCTATATCCATAATGTTTCAACTTATTGAATTCAGTTCTATTGATAAGCCCCAAATATCCGACTAAATGCGAAAATGCCTGTTCATTTGTATATTTTCTTATTGTTGAAGGTTCTACAACAAGGCCGGGATAATCTGAAATTATCTCTTCAAATTTAATTACCGCATCTGTTCCTATATCATTTGCAATAACAACCGGAGAATAAGGCATGCGCCGGGATTCCTGAATTTTTTTTACAGCTTTTTCTTCCGGCATTAATAATATATTTTCTAATGCTTTAATAATCTTTTCTTTGTCTTTCATCTGACTGTATATCAATGAAAGATTAAAACTTAGATCATCTTTTGCAATAACTTTACCGTTCCTATCGAATATGCTGCCCCTGGGAGCCGCCAGAGGCAAAACCCTCAAACGATTTTGTTCGGACATAAGCTTGTATTCATCGTGTTTGAAAGATTGCGTGTACAAAAGTCCCGCTAATAAAAAGATCAGCAAAGAGATCAATATTTTCGAAAATATTTGCAGTCTCATAATAAAATTCTTTTATCTGCTTTATTTCGGTACAAATAAGACAAGATCCTGAAAAAGAAAGGAGATAATATCATTGTTGTAGTTACCCCTCTCCAGCTTAGTATGAAAACATTGTAAACATATTCAATGTTAGGGACAATTTTTTCAACCGCTATTCCCTGCAAAGCCAGAAAAAAATATAGACTTATCCCGGCAAGAAAAATATGGAAGATAGAGCTTTGTTTGTAAAATATTTTTGACATTAGATATGCAGAAAAGCAGATCACCGGCAGAAAAAAAAGATTCCATATAAAAATATGCGGATCAAATATACACCTTAAAAAACCGGCATATAGCGCAATCATCAAACTGGGTTTGATCATTACAACAAGAGGAGTCAACACTACAAAAAGCAGACTTGCGTCAGGCATCCATACAGAAAATTTCCAAGGAAAGATCTGAATGATCGTAACGATCGTAAGATAGAAATAGATCATCCAAAAATTTTTATGCATCTTTTTTATTCATTCTCCTTGATAACGCACAACACTTCTTCTTCATTATATAGATCCGCAAATGGTTTAATATCTGCAACCTTATAAAGACCGGTTTCGCTGATCCTTACTTTTTCAATAACACCGATGCGAATTCCTTTTGGTATATAACTGCTTAAATTAGAAGTTGTCACAACGGATCCGACTTTAACATCAGCATCCAACGGGATATATATCATTTTGACTGTATTAGTTCCGTCTCCTCTAATGACCCCGTTTATCCTGTTCTTTTTGACTATCCCACCGGTCCTAAAATTTGGATGCATAAGAAGAATTACCGTACTTCGTTTATCGGAAACATCTACAATTTTACCGATAAGTCCCTTGGATGAACAAACTGCATCTTGAACGGATAACCCGTTATTTTTACCTGCCGACAATATAAGTGACCCTTTCCAGGGATCAGGATCTCGTGCCAAAACTTGAGCTAATACTGTAGTAAAAGAAAAATTATCCTTAAATTCCAGCAGTTCCTTAAGCCTCTTATTCTCTTCTCGTAGATCCTGCATCATATCAATGATCAAAATAGCATCTAAAAGATCCTTTTTCGTTTCTGAATATTTGTTAATAAGATCTTTTTGTTTGATTATGTAACCCTTAACATTTGAGTGTATTAATTTAGGGGAAGTAACAACAAACAAAAATGTATTTTTGATAACGTAAAAGAAAGGCGAGTTAAAAATCAAAAGCGCAAGCGCGCTAAGGATGATAAACGATATCAGTCTATTTCTATGACGAGTTAATATTTTAGACACATTAAGAGTTCGAGATTATTGTTATCTTTTAAGATTTGGACTAATACTTAAACGTTTCAAGTATCCCAATTCAGATAGCACTTTACCTGTTCCCAAAACAACTGCTGTTAAAGGATCATCGGCAATATGTACGGGCAATCCGGTTTCTTCAGAAATTAATTTATCAAGACCTCTAAGAAGTGAACCTCCCCCGGCAAGAATAAGACCTTTTTCGATAAGGTCCGCGGATAATTCAGGAGGAGTTCTTTCAAGCGTTATTCTAACCGCTTCAACAATCTGAGAAACAGGCTCTGAAAGAGCCTCTCTTATTTCCTCAGAATTAATTACTATCATTTTTGGAAGTCCTGCAACAAGGTCCCTTCCTCTGACTTCCATTGTCATTTCTTCTTGTAAAGGATACCCTGAACCAATTTTAATTTTAATTTCTTCAGCAGTTCTCTCTCCGATCATAAGGTTATAAGTTCTTTTGAGATATCCTATTATAGCTTCATCCAATTCATCTCCGCCGATACGAATAGATTTAGAAAAAACAAGTCCGGCAAGAGAAATAACGGCCATCTCAGTTGTGCCGCCGCCGATATCAATTATCATATTACCGCTGGGTTCATGGATCGGAAGTCCAACGCCTATAGCCGCCGCTAAGGGCTCTTCGATCATGTAGACTTCTCTGGCGCCTGCGTGAAGAGCTGAATCCTTAACTGCACGTCTTTCAACTTCCGTTATTCCTGATGGCACTGCAACAACAATTCTAGGACGGACTAAACCTTTAGAGTGATGAACTTTTTTTATAAAATATCTAAGCATGCTTTCTGTTATTTCAAAATCAGCAATAACACCGTCTCTCATTGGTCTTATGGCTACAATATTACCGGGTGTTCTTCCTAACATTCTTTTAGCTTCTTCCCCTACCGCAAGAACATTACTAGTTCCGGCCTCAATAGCAACAACGGACGGTTCACAAAGAACAATGCCTTCATTCTTTAAATAAACCAAAGTTGAAGCAGTACCAAGATCGATGCCCATATCACTGGAAAAAAAACCCGTTACATTGTCCAAAAGTTTAGAAAGGTGTTTTTGTATCATATGAGCCCCTAATTGTTATATTATTATATTGAAGTCTTTTTTGAATGTTATCAGATTAAATGTGGTTTGTCAAAGTTTTTTGTGAGTAAAATTAGTTTTGAGTACATACTTAAAAGTGTTTTTACTTACTAATTGCATCCAGATCATCAAAAAACTGTGGATAAGATGTGTTAATGCAATCAATACCTTTAATTGTTGAAGAATTAATTGCTTTTAATCCGGCTATAGCCATACTCATAACTGTTCTATGATCGCCAAAACTCTCAAATACCCCGCCTTTGAGTTTGGACGCCCTGCCTTCGATATAAAGTTGATCATTTTCTTCCTTTATAACGACACCCATTTTAGACAAATTCGTTATCATACTGTGTGCGCGATCCGTTTCTTTTACTTTCAGTTCCTTGATGCCTTTTATTATTGTCGGTGATGAAGCAAATGCAGCAGCTACCGTCAATATTGGTACCTCATCTATCAAAAGAGGTATTTCGCTTTCTTCTATCGTTGTTCCGTTTAAATTGGATGAGGAAACAATTATATCAGCAACAGGTTCCAAAGTATTATTAACATTAGTTATCTCCAGTGACGCCCCCATTCGTTTTAATACATCGATAATCCCGGTTCTTGTCGGATTGATCCCTACATTCTTCAATGTTACCCTGGACCCTTCAAACAACAAACCACCAACCATAAAAAATGCAGCGCTTGAAATATCCGAAGGAACAAAAATATCTTTAGAAATTAATTTTGTAGGAGATTCAACAGAAACAACATTATCATTAATTTGAATATTTGCTTCAAAATATTCCAGCATCTTTTCGGTATGATCCCTTGATCTAAACGGTTCAGAAAAAGTTGTTTTCCCATTTGCGTATAATGCTGCTAATAAAACACATGATTTCACTTGAGCTGATGCTATCTTGGAAACATATTTTATAGGTTTCAATTTGGATAAAGCTCCGTCAATATTTAAAGGAGGTGTCATTTTATCATTATTAGACGATATAATAACTCCCATCTCACGCAATGGTTCAATTATTCGTTTCATCGGACGGTTTGAAAGCGATTCATCGCCTTCAAGGATAGTAGTGAAGTTCTGGCCTGCCAGAACACCCGGAATTAGACGCATACTTGTGCCTGAATTCCCAAGGTATATAGGACTTTTTTGCAGCTTCAGTGATCTTAACCCTTTTCCTTCTATAGTAATGACTTTACCGTCATCATGTATGCTTACACCCATACTTTTAAAAGCATTCAGCGTACACATACAATCTTCCGCACGAAGAAAATTATAAATTTTATTTTTCCCTTCTGCTATTGATGAAAAAATTATAGACCTGTGAGATATGCTTTTATCCGCAGGTGGATTAACTGTGCCTTCCAGTTTTTTAATCGGCTTTATTATTTTGTCCATTTATAAACCTCATTATATCATCGGGTATAGGTGATTTAAATCTCATTTTTTTATTTGTGCCCGGATGTATGATCTCAATTTCAAAAGCATGCAATGCCTGTCGCGCCATATCGGTATTTCTTCCGTATATTTTATCGCCTACCACAGGAAAACCAAGATGATTCATATGTACTCTTATTTGATGAGTTCTCCCGGTATCAATTTTAATTTTCAACAGCGTGTATCCTCTGAATCTATCCACAACTTTAAATGTAGTTTTAGCCTCTTTTCCTCCGTCTATATCCACAGCCATCTTTGTACGTGTATTAGGATGCCTAGATATAGGAAAATTTATTTCTTTTGAATCTTCTTCTATATAACCTTTTACAACCGCAAGATATACTTTTTCCACTTTCCGGTTTTTAAACTGGTCAGATAAAGACCTCAGCGCTTTTGCGTTCTTCGCAATTATTACAATACCCGAAGTGTCCTTATCGAGCCTGTGAACTATCCCGGGCCTATCAGAGTTGCCTGTATCCGCTAATTCCGAACAATGATGAAGCAGAGCATTAACCAAAGTCCCTGTTCTATTGCCTGCTCCGGGATGAACAACCATCCCTGCCGGCTTATTAACTACTATAATATCCTCATCTTCATACAATAAATTCAATGCTATATTTTCAGCCCCGTTAAAATCAATTTCAACTTGAGGCAAAAATAATTCCACTATGTCACCAGGCTGCAATGAATAGCTTGGTTTACATTGTTTGCCGTTAACTTTTAAATGATCATTTTTTATAAGTTCACTTATGTACATTCTTGAGTGATCTTCCGAAAATTTGCGAGCTAAAAATTTATCCACACGAATACCTGCCATTTCGTCGTCAATTTCAAACTTAACTGTTTTATTGTTAGCGTCTTTCATATTGCCTCACAGTAATAAAATTCATTACCCGTTCACTTTCTCCTGATAAACCACCAAACTCCTAAAGATCCTATCACACCAAGACTAATAAACTGTGCAAAATTCAAGCCCAATAATTCTTTAGGCATGTCCATTCTTAAAAATTCTACAAAAAAACGGCATAATGAATAGAATAAAAAATATTGAAATATTATCATTCCATCTTCATGCGGACGTTGTCTTTTGAAATAAAGAAGCAAAAACATTAAAAAAAGAATTCCGGCATCTAATAACTGAACAGGTATTATCAAATCCTCACGGCCATAACAACAACCGTTAAAAAAACATCCTATTCTTCCTATCCCTTGCCCCAAAGCTACATACGGTGCAAAATAATCGGCTAACCTTAAAAAACTTATCTTTTTTTTCGAAGCAAATATTATTCCGGAAAAAAACACAAGAACCATGCTTCCCTGTATCGCCATACCGCCTGATCTAATATCAAATATTTCAATTGGGTTTTTAATAAAGATATCAATATTTTGGATTACATACAAAAGTCTTGCACCGACCAATCCTGCCATAAAAATAACCATCATTGCATCCACTATTATATTTTTTTTTATAGAGTATTTTTCTGAACCATTTATAGCTAACAAAGAACAAACAGCAAAAGCAATGGCCACCATAAGCCCATATGTATAAATTTTCAATCCAAAGATCTCACAAATTACAGGATGCATATTTACCTTAAATTACATTTGTTTTTGATACATTCTTACGCTTACTATCAAAAAACCGGTACAAATAAAAATATCGGCAAAATTAAAAACCGGCCAAACATGAAAATCAATAAAATCGATCACATGACCGTAAGAAAATCTGTCAAAAAGATTACTTGCTCCTCCGCCGATTATCATTGCACTTGAAATTTTATCCAAAATACTTAACTTCCGGAATTCATGTACAGTAAAACTAAAAACTGTTATTAAAATAATCAGAACAAACCCCGAAAGTACAGCATTATATGGCTTTAAAAGGCCAAAAGCTATTCCTTGATTATGCACTAATGTTAGAGATAAAAAGTTTTTTATTACTACTACTGATCCGCCTAAAGACAACAGCTCCGACATATATATCTTAGTTGCTCTGTCGATGAGGACAAAAACAAAAATCATAGCTAATAAGTAAATACATATATTTATCTTTTGTTTCATACCGCTTCCGAACATCTGGGACACAATTCAACATTATTTTTATCCGCGCCTATTTCTTTTGAATATATCCAACACCTAGGGCATTTATCTCCTTCTGCAGTCACAACGTTAATAGCTATAGATAAAGTCTCTGATAATTTCATACCATCTTTATACGATATTGTTTCAGCTTGAGATATTTTGAATAATGACGGTAATAATTTTATGTTCGTCTCTAAGAATGACAGCACATGTTTGTCTTTAGACGTAAAAAGTACTTTCGCTTCCAATGAACTTCCTATAAGCCCTTCATCCCTTTTGATCTCAAGTTCTTTCATAACAAAATCGCGTAATTCGATCAGTTTTTCCCAATTGTTCAACAATGATTCATCCTTCCAGGCTTCGGTTTTATAAACCAATGACGGCCATAGTGCAAGATGAACACTTTCAGGTTTATCTTTAAATGAGTAGTAAGACCATATTTCTTCAGAAGTAAATGAAAGTATCGGCGCCAAAATGCGGGCTAAAACATCTAGTATGTAAAACAACGCCGTTTGTGATGATCTGCGTTCGTGAGATGCCGCAGCTGAAACATACAGCACATCTTTTGAAACATCTAAATAAATCGAGCTTACATCAATTACACAAAAATCGTAAACCGCTCTGTATATTCTGTGGAAATTACTTGTCTCATACCACATCTGTGTATTTTCAACCAAATTGCTTAATTTTGCTAATATCCATTTATCTGTTTCACATAGCTCTTTCTCATCAATACAGTCTACATCTAAGTTGAAATCATATAAATTACTATGTAGAAATCTGAACGTATTTCTTATCTTGCGGTATCCGTCTGCCAATCTTTCAAGAATTTCATCCGAAAGTTTGATATCGTTCTCATAATCACTTGAAGACACCCACAGTCTTAAAATATCAGCCCCGTATTTTTTCATGACTTTTTCAGGATGGATAACATTGCCTAAAGATTTGGACATTTTTTTACCTGCGCCGTCAACAACAAATCCATGAGTCAAAACTTTTTTATAAGGTGCTTCGTTTTTCATACCTACTGAAGTTATAAGCGATGACTGAAACCAACCCCTGTGCTGGTCAGAGCCTTCAAGATAAAGGTCTGCAGGGGCTTGAAGGTTTTCTCTCGCTTCAAGTACTGCTTTATGGCTGACACCAGAATCAAACCAAACATCAAGAATATCGCCCTCTTTTGTAAAAGTTTTATTGCCGCATTTTTCGCATGATTGATCATTACCTAAAAAAACCTCATTTGGAGAGGTAAACCATACATCGGCATTTGACTTTCTTGTTAATTCAGCTACTTTATGTATGATCTGGGGACTGGTAAAAGTGGTGAAGCACTTATCACACTGAAATGCCGGTATCGGCACGCCCCAATATCTTTGTCTGGATAAACACCAATCGGGGCGGTTCTTTATCATTGAGCTTATGCGCTCCGCACCGGATGCCGGTACCCAATTAACATTTTTATTAATATTTTCGAGCAATCTTTCTCTTAAATCTAAATGGTCAATATTCATAAACCATTGTTCGGTAGCTCTGAATATGATCGGTTTTTTACATCGCCAGCAATGGGGATATGAATGCGTTAATAATTCTGTAATAATAAGCGCATTATTCCCTTCCAATATTGAAATTATTTTATCATTTGCCTTTATTATGTGTTCGCCTTCCAGTTCTCCTGCTTCAGATGTAAAAATACCTTTATGATCAACCGGAACAATAACCGGAAGATCATATTTCTTGCCTGTCATGAAGTCGTCTTGCCCGTGCCCGGGAGCAGTATGAACACACCCTGTACCTTCAGTGTCAGTAACATATAAAGCTTCTACCAATTTCGATTTTCTATCCATGAACGGATGTTTTACATGCGGGTATTTTGATATGACTTCTTTTCCGGAAAGAGTACACAATTTCTTGTGCCCTTTTATACCGAACTTTTTCATTAAAGGTTCTACAAGTTTTTCTAAAAGCACCCACTTTTCTTTACCGGTATCAATATGTGCATATACAAGTTCGGGATGAACAGCTACCGCAACGTTACCAGGCAATGTCCAAGGAGTGGTTGTCCAAATTATTAGAAACGTGTCTTTTTCTTTTTCATTTAACGAAGCGAACTTTACGTATATGGAATGAGAATTTTTATCGGCATGTTCTACCTCGGCTTCTGCTAACGCAGTTTCACAGCTAATACACCAATTAACAGGTTTGAGGCCTTTATAGATATATCCTTTTTCATAAAGCATTGCAAAACTTTCAATGATGTCAGCTTCATAGTCACTTGTCAATGTAAGATAAGGATTATCCCATTCTCCGAATATGCCAAGACGCTTAAATTCTTCTTTTTGTATATCAACAAAACGCAATGCATAATCATATGCTTTTTTTCTGAATTCCACTTGATCTATCTGATATTTATTAATACCCAGTTCTTTAAATAACTGATGTTCAACCGGCAGGCCGTGACAATCCCATCCCGGAACATAAGGCGCATAAAAACCCTGCATTGTTTTGTATTTAATACAGATATCTTTGAGCATCTTATTCAAAACATGTCCGACATGTATATGCCCGTTAGCATAGGGAGGTCCGTCATGCAGAATATATTTTTTCCCGCTGTTTTTCCTTTTTTCAGAAATTTTTTTGTATATATCTTCTTTTGCCCATTTTTCGATCATTAGTGGTTCTTTATTCGGAAGATCCGCCTTCATTGAAAAATCAGTCTTAGGAAGATTCAATGTGCTTTTATAATTTCTTTTTTCTGGTTCTTTATTGTCTGTCATTTTTATCCTTTTTTAATTCATCAACATTTTCATAGTTTCTGCGACTTCTTTTGAAAGTGTTTCAAGCGGTGTAAAAAATGCATTTTTTAAAGTTTCCCCGCATTCACATGAACGCTCATCAGAAAGAGAGTTAATTGTGTTCTTCAATATAATTTTACCGTTCTCTACATTTTTATTTAAATTTGCAATGATCATTTCTGTAGTAACTGATTCACCTTCATCTCGCCAGCAATCATAATCAGTAACCATAGCTATCGTCGAGTAGCAGATACCCGCTTCACGGGATAATTTTGCTTCAGCTAAATTTGTCATCCCTATAACATCCACTCCCCAGCTTTTATATAACAATGACTCTGCTTTCGTACTAAAAGCAGGTCCTTCCATATTTAAATATGTACCACCGTTGTGAACAGTAACGTCTAATTTTTTTGTTGCTTTATTTACAGCAGTCCTAAGTTCTGTACAAATCGGTTCGGCAAAAGGAATATGCCCAACGGCACCATTTCCCAGAAAAGTCATTTTCCTTGCCTGATTCGTCCTGTCAATGAACTGATCGACTAAAACTATATCTAATGGCCTAAGTTCTTCTTTCAGACTTCCTACAGCGGATACTGATAAAAGGCGTTTAACGCCAAGCATTTTAAATCCGAATATATTTGCTCTATAGTTCACATCACTCGGCAAATATTGATGATTTATTCCGTGTCTAGGAAGGAAAACAACTTCTTTACCGGAAAGTTCACCAATAACATATTCTCCCGAAGGATCTCCATAAGGAGTTTTCAATTTAACTCTTTCTTTAACTACTAGATCATCCATGCTGTAAAAAGCACTGCCTCCGATAATCCCTATGATATTCATATCCCTAGTACCTCCACAATCTTTGTTTTTGAGGTTAACCCCGAAATAATTTTAACATTTTTTTTTGGTATATCAAACTTGTCTGAAATAAGTTCAATTAGTTCTTTGTTGGCCTTGCCTTTATCAGGTGCGCTTCTTAAATATGCTTTTAATGCACCCTCTTCTTCATGCAATTCACTTCTTGAAGATTTAGGCGTAACTTTAACGGTCATGCGCATATAATTAACCGCACCTTGCCGCTAGCTGTAATAAAATATTTACAAATAAATTTTTGGCTACACTAAGCACAATAAAAGCAACAACCGGAGAAAAGTCTATCATGCCTACCTGCAAAGGTAATCTTCTGAACGGGCGTAACACAAGATCTGTTATCATGTAGATCGTTCTTACAAAGTCGTTGTATATGTCAGATCCTACCCAGGATAAAATTATGCGTATAACTAGAAGGAAATATACGATGTTGAATACTAATGAGATTAGAAGAGCAAGGCTTCTGAGTAATTCAGCTATTATAAACATTTAATCCTCCTGAAATCTTATTGAAATAAAAATTTACTTTGCGTTCTTGGAATTTTGCGGGTCCTGCCATCGTTACAACTATTTGTGTTTTTTCAAAACACAAATAGTTTTCACCATGTCACCCACAAAATTCCAAGAGGCCGTCTCTACGTTTTATAAAAATTAGAATAAAACATGCTATTAATTATTTCGAAAGTTCTATTGATCTTTCTTTTGCTTTTTGTATTGCTTCTATTATTGTGTTTTTTACTTGTTTTTCTTCAAAATGGTTTAGGGCGGCTTGTGTTGTGCCGCCTTTGCTGGCTACGGCTTTTACTAGGTCTGATGGGTTTTTCCCGGATCTTACCAAGTAGCTCGAGGCTCCTGCGATTGTTTTTATTGCTAGTTCATAGGAATCTTCCTCTGAAAGGCCTGCCTTAATACCCGCAGATATTAGAGCATCCGCTAAAAAGAACACGTATGCCGGGCCGCTGCCTGAAAGTGCTGTTACTGCGTCTAATAGCTCTTCTTTAACTTCTCTAGCCGAACCAATAGCTGAGAATAGTTTGTTGATAATATCTTTATTTTTCACATGATCGTTACAGGCATAAGAAGTCATGCTTTCGCCGATCACAGCAGCAAGATTTGGCATAGCTCTGACTATAGCTATGTTCTCACCTAAGGCCTTATTCATTGTAAACAACTTAACCCCTGCCATTATTGAAACTATAGTCTTAGTGCTGTCCAGTGAAACCTTAATATCAAAAAAAATATTACCTGATTCTTGAGGTTTAACCGCAAGTAGAACAATGTCAGAAATATTTACAATTTCATTTAATTCTCCGGCATTAATGCCATATTTTCGTATAATATTGTCAATTTTCGTTGAATCGATATCATAAACATAAATATCATGGGAATTAAAAACCTTTTTACGTACTATCCCGTCAATTATGGCCGAACCCATATTACCACAACCAATTACCCCAATTTTCTGCATATATCCTCTGATTTATAATTTAATATTAATATACTATAGGTTAAATTTTTAACACAAATCATGTGTAAAGTCAAATACTAGTCTATCGTATTAACGAAAGAATAAAACAGCTGTTTGTGCAGAATCAAACTAAGGATGAGATATAAGTTGAATATTAGAAATTACAAAATGTAAAATTTTTTATTGGATTGGGTATTTTTTTCTATCAAAAATATTCGTCACAAAAAGCAAGGATCTTCATTTTCATAGCAGAAATAATAGAAGACGGTTTGGAAACTTTTATTTCTTTATTTATAAAGTCAATGGCGCCTAGTGCAGAGATATATCTTAAACGGTCTTCGGGCAAGCCTTCTTGTTCTCTCTCAAAGCAACGGCCGTAAACAGTATAAATACCGGTTATTTCCTCAACTTGAGTTGCGACCATATCATTATCAAAAATATCACCAACTATATGAATTGATGTTGCCTTCTTGAAATTTTTCATTGCCATGATCTCTTCTGCTAGAGCTTGGGGATGAATAAGTGAAAATTTACCGGATATACCGCTGGCCACTTTTTCGATATATTTATATTCAACCAGAACATTAGCATCAAAAATAGATATTTCCAAAGAACACTTATTCATATTCACAAGAATATCAGCTGTTTTTTTTCCTTTTTCAAATACTCTTAAATAGGTAGCTAAAGGATTAAGAATTATTTTTTTGAGGTCATACCCGCCCAGTGATACAGCTTTTTCAAGATTTTTTGTTAAAGTTGAATCGACAAGTATTAATTTCATTCTAACCCCGAGTTTTACAGCCTCGAGCCCCAAAGGGTTGCTTATTCCGCGATCATTATCAACATTAAAATCGACTATCATTTTATGAAAAATATCTTTATTATCAGGAAGTTTTATTGTCCCTCCTAATTTTAAACATAGATCAATATCGTGACGCGTTATTTCTCTGGCATATTTTGAAATTAATACAGTTGCAGTCGAATCTACTATACTTACGGATGAAGTACTTACGGCAAGAACTATTTTATGGGTCTTTTGTTTTTCTTCCGCATTGATTTTATTGCATATTTTTTGAATTGAGTCGCTAGCTAAGGACAGGTCCGTAACAATACCGTTCTCAAAACCTTGTGCAGTAGAGTGCACAAAGGAATCCGGAGAATATTCACCGTTTTTTTTCAATGATGCCGTTATGATATTGGCTTCTTCATTTTCAAAACTAAATATTAAAAGTTTTTTGTTTATCATTTCATCTTTTTGGTGAGATCACAGGCTTTTCAAACCTTAGATCGACATAGCTAATATCATTTATATCAACTTCAGTATCAGTAAGTATTTTTCTAAGAAGTATTATCTGTTCGTTCAGCGAATCCTGCTTTAATTTAACATTGAGTCCTGATGTGACCATGTTAATGTTCTTCAAGTCGCCTACATCGATAGATGTAGTTTTATAATTCTGCGATATCCCGTTTTCTTTTAATGACCTTAAAATATCAAGAACTACATTAACTTCCCTTGTGCGCAATTTTTCACCCGGCTCCGGTGCTCTGAACACAAAAGATACTCCTTCAACATCTACCAATTTTTCAGATAATCTTTTATCGAAAATAATAATTCCTTCACTGTCAATATTAATCCCCAAGGATTTATTAAGACAAGCTATCGGAGTTCTGTTCAGAATATTGACTTGCAGCGTATCCGGATATTTTTTTCTGATCTCAATATTTTTAGCTGTAGGATGTTTCAACGCTATAGCACCTGCAGCATGTTTTAGGTCTATTGAAAAAATATTCCTGTCTTTATATATGCTGTTTATATAATCGATGGTATTTGAACCAAGCTGTGTCTGATTACCGATAATATCAACTTTTTTTATTCTGAACATCGTATTTTCTAAAAAGTATATCCTTAAACCCCAAAAAGCAGAAGATATAATTATCAAAGACAACAAAACAAATAAAACTTTTTTATTTGGTTTTCCTCCCCCCGCTCCCATTAGTCTGGAATTCTTACTGTTTTTTTTATTTTTAGCAATTTTTTTCTGTTTAGCCAAAACATCCTCCTTAATTCGTATCGTTCTCGAAAGCCGCTAGAAGTAGAGTCAAACAAAGATCGGTGAAACTTATACCTGAAGACGCGGCCGCCATAGGGAGCAGGCTTCTTTCTGTAAAGCCGGGTATTGTATTTATCTCAAGAACATAAATCCCGCCTTTATCTGTAAATCTAATGTCAACTCTCGCGGCACCAGAACATCCTAAAGCATTATAGGCATTAACTGCAACCTTTTTTATTTCAGTTTCATATTTATTTTCAAGCACAGCAGGTACAATATATTTAGTCGATTTATTTTTATATTTGGAATCAAAATTATACATAATGCCTTCCGGTATAATTTCAACTACTGGCATAGCCTTACCGATAAGCACTCCTGCCGTAAGTTCTCTGCCGGGAATAAAATCTTCAATTAAAATTCTAGTAGAATATTTTTTTGCTTCAAGAATAGCTTGTTCGAGAGACTGTTCATTCTCTACATATGCCAGCCCGATGCTTGAACCTTCTTTAGTAGGTTTTACGACACACGGAAATTTAATAATTTTCAAGATCGACCTATCAAACTTTTCTACAACTATATACGGAGGTGTTCCTATTCCTTTATTAATAAAAATTTCTTTGGATAGCTCCTTATCCATTGCTAATTTCGAGGAGACTGGTCCTGAGCCGGTAAACTTAATTCCTTTGTTTCGCAATATCGTCTGGACTGTTCCGTCTTCTCCGAACTCGCCGTGTAAAGCGATAAATGCCACATCAAAATTATTATTTTCCAAAAAGCTTTCTGAGGATTCTTTTACATCAATAATTTGAATATTTAACCCTGTATTGATTAATGATTCATAAATACTTTGTCCGGTTTTTAAACTGATCTCCCTTTCACTGGAAGTACCGCCGGCCAAAATAGCAATTTTGTATTTTTTTAATTCATCAATTTTCATAATCCTCACTTCGATTAGATTTCGACAATTTCTATTTCCGGTTCAAGCTCGATTTTAAATTGTTCACGGACTACTTTCTGCGCATGAAGGATAAGCGCTCTTATGTCTTCAGGCGAAGCGCTATTTTTGTTCACAATAAAATTAGAATGTTTATCTGAGATTTTAGCTCCGCCTATTTCTTTGCCTCTAAGGCCGCTATTTGATATAAGCTCCCATGCTTTTAGCTGTGTTCCTTTGGGATTTTTAAATACCGAACCTAATGTTCTCTCGGCCAAAGGCTGTATATTGAATTTATGTTCAAAGTCTTTTTTAACTTCACTTTTTATTTTTGAAGAACTGCTTTTGTTTGCCGAAAAAGTAGCTTCCAGAATTATCCATGTTTTCGGCAGAGAACTATATCTGTACCCAAATTCTATTTCTTTAACATTAACTGGTCGAATATTACCCGATCGATCAAGAATTATAATACTTTTTAATTTTGATGCAATATCATATTTATAACCGGCATTATTAGATATCGCCCCTCCTATCGTTCCGGGTATCCCAACCAGCCCTTCAATAGAAGATATACCGTTGTTTATCAATTTAGAAACAACAGAAGCTATACTTGCTCCGCCTGCAACGCTTATCTCTTTATCCAAAAATTTACAGGGAGAGTTTTTTATCCCTGCCAGCGATATCCCTACAATATTACTGTTCCCGGGAACAAATAATGTATTACTGCATCCCCCTATGACAATATATTTTCTACCGTAAATATTCAGAAGTTTTACAATAGCAATAAGTGCCGGAACTGATTTAGGAATACAAACAAACTCCATACAAGCGCCTGATCGAATAGTGGAAAATTTCGACATGTCGGCATTAGGTATCAACTCGCTGTTATATTTGCCGGAAAACTTAATAAGATTTTCATTAAAATCCTTTTTAATCGTCATATTGTTTCCAATATTTTTTTTGAAATTTTATTAACGTCCCCTGCCCCTATAACAAGAATAATATCCTCCTTTTTCGCAATATCTTTAAGATGTTCGGGGATATCAAACAATTTTATCATTTTAACTTTATCTTTTTGTTCCGAGGATATTTTGCTGTAAATATGCTCAATTCCAACTTTTTGGGCTGTATTTTCAAATGCCGAATATATATCAGTTAAAATAAGAATATCAGCAGAGATAAAACAATCGGCAAATTGATCCAATAGATCTATAGTTCTTGAGTATCTATGCGGCTGGAAAACTGCTATAACCCGTCCTGTAAGAGTATTTTCTTTTACAGCTTCAAGAATAGACCTAATTTCGGTCGGATGGTGTGCATAATCTTCATATATTTTTATGCCTTTTTTTTCACCCACAAATTCAAATCTTCTTTTAGGCAATCGGAACGTTTTTAAAGTTTCATTTATAACAGAAATTTTAATATTATTTTCTAATGCCACAATAACGGCCGCAAAAATATTATAGGCATTATGCTTACCAAAAAGATCTGCTTTAACGGTACCCAAAAGTTCTCCCGCCTTAATGATGTCAAAGCTTATTTTATTCTTGTACGTAAAATTGTCGCAATAATAATCGGCAAAAGTTGTTCCTTTAAGTGTATACCCAATCTTTCTAGCCTCACCACGCGAAGATACCAAGCTCTCAAGCAAGGAATCATCCTTGTTGTAAACAATTAGCCCGTCTTTCGGAACGTTCGATATGAACTGGCCGTAAGAATCAATAACATTTTCGAAAGAACGAAAATTCTCGACGTGTTCGCGTTCGATGTTGTTCAATACAGCGGTTTTTAATGACAAATTTCTAAAAAGCCCGTCACTTTCGTCTACTTCCGTAATAAAAAAATGACTTGTGCCCTTTTTTGCGTTGCTTCCGATAGAAGGCAGTTCTCCGCCTATAAATATTGTAGGCTTGAAACCTGCAAATTCAAAAATGTGAGCTATTAACGATGTTGTCGTCGTTTTTCCGTGAGTTCCGATAACTCCAATAGATTCGGGGAAAAAAGATATTCTATCCTTTAGGTACATAGTTCTCGGCACCAAATCAATTTTAAGGTTAAAGGCTTTTTCTCTTTCAGGATTTTTATCTGTAATACATGATGAATATACTACGAGGTCAGTATACTGCGGCAAATTATCCGATCCATGCCCTTCGAAAACAGTAGCCCCCATAGAAGAAAGATCGTCCGTCAAGTTATTTAGATATAGATCCGACCCTGAAACGCAGTGTCCGTCTGATAAAGCCAATTTTGCCAACCCGCTCATTCCTATTCCGCCTATACCGATAAAATGTATTTTCATTTAATTCCCTTAAGATATTTAACTATGTTCATCAAATTTTCTTCAGGATTCGGCTGTGAAATCTCCCCCAACTGAGATTTTATTCTATTTCTCAACGCCTCATCGCTAAGCACCTTTAACATAAAGTCCACAACTTTTTCAGTATCAATATTTTTTTCATCAAAATAAGCGCATCCGGCTTTATCTTTAAAATACTCCGCATTATGTCTTTGATTATTTTTTGGATTAGGATACGGCACAACTACCATGGGTATCCTGAATTTAGCTAACTCAAAAAGTGCCGACGCTCCGGCTCTGGTAACTGCAATAGTCGCAAGAGCATAAGCATACTCTATTTTATCAAGAAATGAGACAACCTTACTTGGTATCTTGTTGTTTTCATAATAATCACTTACAGTATCAAAATCTTTTTTCCCTGTCAGATGAATAAACTGAAAACAGCCCGGCATCTTGTCATTTATTTTTTTAGCGATATGTGAAAAATTGTCGTTAAGAAAAGTGGATCCCTGGCTTCCTCCCATGATCAAAATAGTTTTTTTGCCGGATTGTAATCCTAATTCAGCTAAAGGTATTTTCACATCAGCATAAAGTTTGTATTCTCTCAAGGGGTTACCTGTATAAATTGTTTTTGCAGCTATCCTTTCATTAAAAACGTTCTTAGTTTCGGGAAAACTCAAAGCGATCTTTTTAGCGAACATAGAAATAATATTCACCGCTCTTCCAGGAACAAGGTTTTGCTCATGTACAATTATCGGAACACGTAAAAAAAATGCAGCCACTGCCACAGCTCCCGAAGAATATCCTCCGAATAAAACAACTACATTTATTTTTTCTTTAATTAGTATGCCTGCGGCTTTGAAAAAATCAAATATTATTTTACAAAAGAATGTAATCCACTTAAAAATATTGCGATTAAAAGGCATGGGATTAGCAGATAAAAAATAAGCATTTAACCCGTAGCTGTTAATTAAATTTTTATCTAATAATCTATTGCTGGCCAAAAAACTGATCTTACAATTGTTATTTTTTTTTGCACAGGAGGAAAAACTTATTCCCGGGAATATATGCCCCCCGCTTCCGCCGGCTGCAACTAAAATATTTATTTTTTTCATTTTTAAACAACACTCTCCGCATTACGTGAAAAGCTTAATATTAAACCGATAGCGATCATATGAACGATAAGAGATGTTCCTCCATAGCTGATAAAAGGCAACGGCAGCCCTTTAGTCGGCAAAACTCCGGAAGATACACCAATATTTACAGTCGATTCAAATGCAATCATCATTCCTATGCCGAATACAACTCTTGAAACGAACAGATCTTTGATCTTAAGCGATAATCTAAAAGTATACAGTACTAACAGTAAAAATAAAACTAGCACTAATATTGCCCCCAAAAATCCTGTTTCCTCACCTATTATGGAGTAAATGAAATCTGTATGTGATTGAGGCAAGAAAAAAAGCTTTTGCCTTGAATTTCCCAATCCGTAGCCAAATAGCCCTCCTGATCCTAAAGCTATAAAAGATTGATTCAACTGAAACCCACTGCCTTGGGGGTCAGCCGAAGGATTTAAAAAAGTCATGAATCGTTGAAGCCTGTATGGTGCGCTTATTATGGCAAAGGCAAGAAAAGGTACGAATAAAAGGCAAATTGATGAGATATATTTAAGATTTATCCCGGCAATAAAAAGAATAGAAAACCCAATAATAATTACAGAAACCGCCGTCCCTAGATCAGGTTCAATCAAAACTAGCCCCGCAATTAATGCTATAACAAAGGAAGCAGGGATAAACCCATGCAAAAAACTAGTCATTTTATATCTTTTCCGGCTTGTAAAATCAGCCAAATAAACTATCAGCGCAATTTTAGCGAATTCTGACGGTTGGAAACCGATTCCGGCTATACGTATCCAGCGCCTTGCACCGCCTCCCATTGACCCGACTCCTGGGACCAAAACCAAAACAAGCAAGAATATTGAAAATAAAAGCAGTAACCTTGCATTATCTTTTATCATCTTTATAGGCAACAGCATGGAAGTAAGAACAGCAACTAATCCTATAGATAGATATAATAAATGTTTTTTTAAAAAATACATGCTATCGCCGCATATAGCGTGAGCATATACTGCACTTGAAGAATAAATCATTATTATCCCTATCAATATAAGAGCAGCTGAGCAAAATATTATTATTTTGGTATTATTTATCATGCACAGTTTTCAACTTTAAAACTTCATTTTTAAAATCTTTTCCGCGTTCTTTATAGTTTTCATACATATCAAAACTTGAACACATCGGCGACAATAAAACTGTATCACCTTTTATAGCGGATCGGCAAGAATTCAAAACAGCGTCCCTCATGTTTTTTGCGGAATAAATTTCAATACCGCAGACCGTCAATGCTTTTTGAATTTTGCCAGCTGCTTCTCCTAGTACAACAACTTTTTTTACCTTTTTCTCGATCAGGGGAACAATAGTACTATAATCTCCGCCCTTATCTACTCCTCCTGCTATCAAAATCACATTTCCCAAAAGACTATTCAGCGCATATTCACATGATCCGATATTAGTTGCTTTAGAATCATCGATGTATAATACGCCGTCAAAATCGGCTACTTGCTCCATTCTATGTGACAGAGGAGTAAATGTTGCTAAAGAACTAACAACATTTTGCATAGACAGATTTAAAATAATGGCACTAAGACCTCCGGCTATTATATTTTCTTTATTAATGCTCGGCGGCAGTGAAACTTTATTTAATAATTTCATAAATGTGTTAAAACCTAATTTATCAACATCAAATGTTGAATCTATGCTATTTGAATTGTAAAAAATTATTTTACTCTTGATTGTGCTGACTAGCGGGTCATTTCTCAATGAATCATGCACTATTGCCCAATCATTTTCATCCTGAGCCGCGAAAATTTTAAATTTCTGTTTTTTGTATTCTTCGATATTGTTATGCCTTTCAAAGTGATCATCGGTCACATTCAATAAAATAGCCACATGCGGCTTAAAATTATATGAATACTCAAGCTGAAAAGAACTTACCTCGATAACAGCTACTAAATCTTTTTTTGTCCATTCTATTGCAGTTACAGGCAGGCCTATATTTCCGCAAGCAATAGCATTAACTCCCGCAGTTTTTAAAGCATGCTCCACAAACCGGCAGGCAGTGCTTTTCCCGTTAGTCCCTGTTATTGCGATAAATTTTTCCTCTATTTCGTATACACCCAACTCTAGTTCGCTGATAATAGGAATTTCAACTTCAAATAAAGATAATACATTTCGAGGGTCAATCCCGGGAGATATTACAGCCAAATCGATTGAATTAAAAAAACTTTTAGTATGTCCTCCCAATTCGACTTTTACCCCTTTATCCTCCAATATTTTTTTACGTTCTATATGGATAGGTTTTTTTTCACTCTCAGTAACTTTTACTCTAGCTCCGTATCTAATAAGGAACTCAGCTGAATGAAATCCGCTGGCTCCGAGTCCTATTACCAAAACATTTTTTCCTTTAAGTGATTCCGTAGTAAATTTAGTCATTAACGCACCTTTAATGAGGCTATTCCGATAAGTGCAAAAATAGCGGCCACTATCCAAAATCTGACAGTTATCTTTGTTTCAGGAAGCCCCTTTAGCTGAAAGTGATGATGTATCGGGCTCATTAAAAATTTTCTTTTCCCGGTACGTTTAAAATAATAAACCTGTATTATAACAGACAAAGTTTCAATAACAAAAATTCCTCCGACTATCAAAAGAAGAAATTCTTTTTTTAAAAGCACGCTTATTACAGCCATTGTCCCGCCCAAAGACAGAGAACCTGTGTCCCCCATGAAAACAGTAGCAGGATGACAATTAAACCAAAGAAATCCCAAACTAGCGCCTATCAATGCAGCACATACACAAGTAATTTCACCGGATCCTGGGAGATAGAATACTTGCAAGTACTCGCTCAGAACAATATTTCCGGTTACATATGCCATGATCGCATATGTTATTGCCACAAAAAGTGTACACCCCACAGCCAATCCGTCAAGCCCGTCAGTAAGATTTACTGCATTAGAAGACCCTACAATAACAATCAAAACAAAAGGGATATAAAAATAGCCGATATTTATAATAACATTTTTAAAAAATGGGAAATTAAGCTCACTCCCGATAGCGGGATTTTTTACAACAAATGCTCCTATAATTAAGGCAAGAACACACTGCCCCAAAAGCTTGTATCTTTTAGCGACACCTTTAGAGTTTTTATTTTTAATTTTAATATAATCATCTAAAAATCCTATCATCCCCAACCATACCATACTTGATAATATCAAAAGAACAAAACCGTTGCTAAGATCCGACCACAAAAGAGAAGATAGCACAACCGAAGCAATGATCAACACCCCTCCCATAGTAGGAGTTCCTTCTTTAGAATTATGGAAGTCTTTTAATTTTTCCACATGTTCTTTTCTGACAATTTGCCCTAATTTGAAATTTGCCAATAACTTAATCAGAAGAGGACCTATCAAAAGGCAAATAATAAAAGAAGTAACTGCGGCCATGCTGGCCCTAAAAGTAATATATTTAAAAACATTATACCCAAACCAAAAATCTTTTAGCGGATACAAGAAGTAGTAAAACATTCTTTTATTCCCTCCATTTTTAATTTACGTGAACCTTTCACAAGAATAACATCATCCTTTTTTGAGATCTGTTTAATTTTGCATGCCAATTTATCTATATCCATAAATGAAAATACATTTTCTTTTTTCATTCCGGAGCTGATCGCTCCTTGGGCGATCACCTTTCCCTTTTCTCCGTATGAAAACAAAAATTCAGCGCCCGATAAATGAATATTTTTGCCTGTTTTAAAATGAAGGATATCACTTTCCTCGCCCAACTCAAGCATATCACCCGCCACTACCATTTTTCTTCCGGAACAGTTATCTTCCATCAATGAAGATAGCGCCGCTCTGAAAGAAAGAGGATTAGCATTATAGCAGTCAAATATGAAATATACATCATCAACAAGTGTTTTTTCAAATCTCAATTTAACTGAATCTATTTTTCTTATTTTTTCTTTCAATCCATCAAGATGAACTCCGTAAAAATTAGCCGCTGACATTGCCGCCGCTAAATTGTAAATATTATGTTTTCCTGAGAGTTTTGTGCTATAAACTTCATTATCCAAACTAAAAGCTACACCGTCAGCGGCATAACTTTTAATATTTATTTTGTGATCACAGGCACCGGTAAACCCAAACGAAACAGCTTTAATTTTAGAGTTTAGTTTCAATATATTTAGTTCGTCCTGATCACCGTTAAAAAATAAAGTCCCCCCTTCTCTTAGCCCCTCAACAATGCTGATCTTTTCTTTCATAACCCCTGCGATATTCTTGAAATTCTCAAGATGCCCTTCTCCGACATTTGTAAGTATTACGGTATGAGGCCTAATCAAGTTTGAAAGTACACTTATTTCTCCGGGATGATTTGTTCCGCATTCGAGCACTGCTATCTCTGTAGATCTTTTTATTGAACACAAAGTCAAAGCTAAGCCGTAAAGGTTATTATAAGATGCCGGGCTTTTTAAAACTTCAAATTCAGGAGAAAGCATTTGGGCCAAAAATTCTTTAACTGATGTTTTCCCGCATGTTCCGGTTATCGCTATTATCTTAACGGTATATTTTTCAAGAATAAGCTTTATTAGTTCTTTTAAGAAAATGTCAATTTCACTTACTTGTATATATGAAGCGCTTGTGTTTGTAATCATATCATTCGGCGCAAGCTCTGAAATTATTCCAGCTGCTCCTGCCTCTATGGCCGCCATTCGATGATCGTTCCCGTCTCTATCAACACCTTTAATAGCGACAAAAAAATTACCCGGTTTAAGAACTCTACTGTCAATATCAATACCGGCAAACGGCAAAGCCCTGTCTTTGGATACTGCTAGAACACTATTCATTTTTTCTATATCACTAATATTTAAATTTAACATAATTTTATCCTAATAATTTAATAGCCTTAATTACTTCCTCTTTATCGCTAAAATGTTTTTTAATGCCGTCTTTAATTTGATAATTTTCATGCCCCTTACCGGCTATCAATACGGCATCGCCTTTTTTGGCGTTATCTATTGCTTGTAAAATAGCTTTTTTTCTGTCCTCTACTACATAGCATAAACATGACTTATTAATACCGGCATGTATGGCATTTATTATGCTCTTTGGGTTTTCTGATCTGGGATTATCACTGGTCAAATAAACTAGATCCGAAAGAGAAGAAGCAATTTTGCCCATTAACGGGCGTTTCCCGGGGTCTCTGTCCCCGCCGCATCCAAAAACCGTTATAACCCTGCCTTTAGTTATATTTCTAACCGTAGATATAACATTCTCTAAAGCATCGGGAGTATGAGCATAATCAACATAAACATAAAAGCCTTTTTTAGCTCTGAATGTTTCCATCCTGCCCGGAACGCCTTTTAATTTTTGTATGTATCGCAACAATTTAGTTTTATCATTCACGATAGCCCCGACGGCTGATATGGCCGCAAGAACATTCAGAACATTATGCTTTCCGGAAAACATGATTTTACATTTTTTTAACAACTTGCCCTTATCAAAAATATCAAATTTCGTATTATCGCTTAATGCAGAAATATTTTTTGCATTAAGATCAGCGCTGGGACCTATACTATATGAAATCGTACCGGTTCTATTATTATTAAGATCTTTTTTCAGCAAGGGATCAGAAATATTTATAATACTTTTTCCTTTAGCCTTCAAATAAGTGAAAATCTTTTTTTTATCATTAAAATAATTTTCCATACTTCCGTGATAATCCAAATGATCTCTTGTTAAATTCGTAAATACAGCGGCATCAAGTTTTAATTTACCAAGTCTTTTCTGACTAAGCGCATGACTTGAAACCTCGATAACAGCAGTTTTAAGGCCATTATTTATCATTGTGTTTATCGATGAATATAACTCAATAATTGATGGTGTTGTCATATCGGAAGGCAAAAGATCGCCGTTCCCTTTTAAGTCTTTAAAAACAGTTGTAATTAGGCCTGCAGGTATGCCGATCATTTTTAATAGCTGATAAATCATGAAACAAGTTGTTGTTTTTCCGTTTGTTCCGGTAACTCCAATGATATTAATTTTTTCGGAAATTTTAGGATACAACTCATCCATTATTTCTATAAGAACAGCACCTGTATTAGTGAATTTTATGATCCTGTCTGGGATTTTTTTTGAAGCTTCAGCCGAAAATTTATTTCTTGTGTCGCATAAAATCTTAATTGCTCCTTTATCTAAAGCATTTTGTACATATATATGACCATCTTCGGTTGTTCCTTTTAAAGCAATAAACAGATCACCTTTCTTAACATTACGTGAATCTATTTTAACCCGCTCTGGATCAAATTTTATTGCTTCTAATGCTATGAGTATATTTTTATTTTTCATTTTTTTACTTTTGTTTATCCTTTTTACACTTTCGTTTTTTGACTCTCTCCCTTTGTCATTTCGCTGTCTCTTCGAGGAACACCCAAATATTCCAAACTCTTCTCGGCTATCTCTTTAAAAGCCGGTGCACATACAGTACCACCAAAATGTTCTGGATGAGGATCGTTTGCAGCAATAACAATAGTTATCACAGGCTTTTCTTTAGGAGCAAATCCCACAAAAGTTGCGTAATATTTGCTGTCAAAATACCCTCCGTTAGGATTAACTTTTTGGGCTGTCCCTGTTTTGCCGCAAAATTCATATTTTTTTGAAGCAGCGTTTTTACCGGTACCGGAAGTGACTACATCAGCCATCATTTGTTTAATGATATCACATGTATTTGTATTAATCACTTTTCTTCGAACATTAGTAGTAAATTGATAAATATCTTTTCCTTCAATTGTACTGATTTTTTCAATTACACTCGGCCTCAAAAGAAATCCACCGTTAGCAACAACTGATACCGCGCTTGCAAGTTGAATAGCAGTTACAGCTATACCCTGTCCGATAGGGATAGTAGTAATGTCGCTTTTAGACCAAACCTTGGGATGACGCAAAAGCCCTTGAACTTCACCGGGAAGATCAACACCGGCAAGCTCCCCAAATCCAAAAGTTTTTATATATTCATATATTTTATCGGCACCTAGTTTTTGTGCTATCTTTACTGTCCCTATGTTGCTTGATTTCTCTAGTATTTGTTTCACAGAAAGCTTGCCATACGGATGATAATCATGCAAGATCCTGCCTCCAACTTTATACTCACCCATCTCACAGTCAAAAACATCATCTTCTTTAACTGTGGATTCATTTATTGCGGCGCTAAAAGTTATTATTTTAAAAACGCTTCCAGGTTCAAACACATCCGTGACGCAAAGGTTCTTTCTAGCTTCTTCCGGGGAATCTCCGTAATCATTTAATTTGAAATTCGGATAATTTGCCATAGCCAGGATCTTTCCGGTATCCGGCTCTAAAACAACACAAGAAATACTTTCTGTATGGTATTTTTCGCCGATCTTTTTAATAGCACCTTCAACGATGACCTGTATAACCGAATCTATTGTCAAAACAACGTTATGCCCGTTTACCGGCATTTTAGAATCTTCATTTCGCGAAAGAACTGAACGAAATCTTGCATCGCGCAAAACATGTCTATAACCTTTCTGTCCGATCAATTCTTTATTGAACATTAATTCGACACCTTCTAGCCCCTCGTTATCGATCCCGGCAAAACCAACAACATGAGAGGCGAGCTCATCATTTGGATAAGTTCTTTTGATCTCTGAACGAAGGAAAATGCCTTTTAGTTTTTTATCCTGAATTTCACTTGTTGCGGCATCACTGATCTTTCTTTTTATCCAAACAAAAGATTTATCTTTTTGAAGCTGTTTTAATATTGTTTCCTTTTCAATATCTAATATTTCTGAAAGTATCGCGGCCGTTCCTTCTTTATCATCTATTCTTCTTGGATCAGCACAAACACTGTAATAGATCAAACTTAATGCCAACGGTTCCATATATCGGTCAAATATAACGCCGCGTTGAGCTTCTATTGTAATATACTGTTCATGCTGTCTATCTGCCTTAGCGGCATAAAAATCATTCTGAAAAAGCTGCAGCACAGCTAATCGGGTAATTAAACCAAAGTATATTAAAATTATAATTATGAAAACGAAATATTGTCTGGCTCTATACATTGGAATAAAAGTATCATATTTGAATACTTAACGTCAAGAAACATATAAATAAAGAATATTAAGCTGATATTATCGGTTTGAATTACCGGCTTCTGCAATTGTGTTAAAGAAATGTCCAAAAACTGAACGTTGTCTTCCTGCGTCTACCAATCTTTGTTCGTCCAGAGCAATAATGCAGTTGTCGCTTATTTTGCTTCTTTCCCCTTTGAATATAATATCTTTACAATCTAAATTATTGATCAGCATTTTAGGAGATTCCAGTATCGATAGCTCATACATTAACTTAGAGTTTTTCTCCAAAATATTTGATATGAACATTTGTTCCTCTTGTATCCTGTATCCTAATTTTAACACCTCAATTTTCTGATGAACTCGGACAATCGAAACTACAAGAATAATTGCAAAAAATAAAACTATGCTTGATCTTTTACTCACTTGTATCCTCCGTTAAGTTTTTCTTATTGCTCTTAATTTGGCGCTTCTCGATCTCGTGTTCTTAAATATTTCTTCGTCAGTCGGAGTTATAGGTTTTCTTGTAAGTATCTCAACCAGATCTTTATTAGAAAAATCTTTAAATATATTCTTTACCATACGGTCTTCCAAGGAATGGAATGAAATAACTGCCATTCTGCCGCCACTATTTAAACTCATTAAAGTGTCGTTAATACCGGTGTAACAAGCTGTAAGTTCATCGTTAACCTCGATTCGTACAGCTTGAAATGACCTTGTGCATGGATGAATTTTTTGATCCTTGTAATATCTTACAACCGTTTTATGGATAATATCCCTGAGCTGAAAAGTAGTCTTAATATCTCCTTCTTTTCTAGCGTCAACGATTTTTCTGGCTATAAGCATTGCATGCCTTTCCTCTCCGTATTCTTTTAATATTCTTTCCAATTCACTCTGCGGATATCTGTTTATTACATACTCGGCAGTTAATTCTTTTGAATTATCCATTCTCATATCTAAGGGCCCATCATTCTTAATACTAAATCCCCTTGAAGCATTATCCAACTGCATTGATGAAACCCCAAGATCAAACAAAGCCGCATCTATTTTTGATATCCCGAACGAATCCAAGACTTCTCCTATTTTTTTAAAATCAGATTGTTTGAAATAATATTTACAGTCAAAACCAAGCGCCAATAATTCTTCAGAAGATGAACTAAGTGATTCCTGATCTTTATCTATACCAATTAACTTTCCGCCCGGTGAGATCAGTTCTACTATCTTTTTTGAGTGACCTGCCGCCCCTAAAGTTGCGTCAAGAACGATATTACCGGGTTTTAACCCTAAAAGATCAATGGATTCATTTAGCAATACCGGATAATGTTTCATTTAAGAGCAGTTCTTTACTACGAACTTAATATTTTTACCTGTTCCCTGTGAAGTAACCACAAATCTTTTCAAGCCTAGATGGTTCATTCCCGATGGCAGCGCCCGTGCTTTTTTTACTCTTTCGACCATGTTAACACAGTTAACAAATTCCACCTGTTTTTTGTTGAACTTTACCGCATAACGCCTGTACATAATGCTCCTTCCTTGATCGAGTCTATCCTCAACCTATATATCTAATAAATTTTCTGCTATATCTTCGAAAGATTCTTTGGACGAATTGTAGAATTCATTCCATTTTTTAATGTCCCACAATTCTATTCTATCCGAAACACCGACTATCTTTATCTCACTGTCAAGTCCGGCAAACTCTTTAAGATAGTCAGGCACCAACACTCTCCATTGCTTATCAGGAGCGAGTTCTACGGCTCCTGAAAAAAACATTCTTTTAAACTTTCTTACATCTTTTTTAGTGAATGGCATATCTTTAAATTTGTTTTCCTGGTTTCTCCATTCCGCGTCTGAAAACAAAAACAAACAAGAATCAAAACCTCTTGTCAAATAAAGTTTTTCTATCCCTTTTTCTTGAATAACTTCCCTGAATTTTGAAGGTATTATTATGCGGTTTTTTGCATCGATATTATGTAGAAACTCTCCGTAAAACACTCCACTTCCCTCCACTTTATTCCACTTGGTAGTAAGTATACATATAATTATTCTCTTTGTCAAGACAGAATTAACAATGATTCAAAAGGAAATAAATGATTTATTTCGACAAGAACGGATGAGTCAGATATTCCTTTTTTCTGCCACGGGGTTAAACAACGTCATTTTTCTGTTCTTTTTTGACCCCGATGACTCACGCTTCTCCAAACAGCTTCGCTGTTTTTCGTAGCATTCGACATCGGGAATGGTAATTGTCAAAAAAGAACAGAAAAATACCTATAACCCCAAAGCCAGAAAAAATGAATATCTGACTCATCCTAGCTTGATGCGAAAAATTCAAAAACTAACGAGCGTTCACAAAAAATCCGTGTACTAAAAAATTTTTGGGTGACATGGTGGAAACTTTGTGTGTATTTTTTTAAAATACACACAAAGTTGGAACGATGGCAGGACCCGAAAATTTTTCGGTACTATAAATAAAAAAAGGCGCAGTAAATGCGCCTTTGAATTTATTTAATTTTTTTTATTGTTTTACCAGTAGAGTTTTTTGAAACGTTCTGAGTAGCGTTTTATCCACTCTTCAGAAGCTTCTTGAAGAGATATGTCGCGGCCTAGCTGCAATGATCTTAATACTCTGTACTCTTCGATAAGATAGATCTGTTCTATAAGTTTAACTTTAAATGCATCTGAATATGAAGAAAAAGAAACTCCGATTTTAAATAATTGATCTTCTGGATCTTTTGCTGTGTGCACAACTTTTGCTTTAATGTTAAATACTTTTTCGTATAGAGGCATTTTAATTTCTATCTGCGAACCAATAGGCACATCATTTTTAGCTGTAAAAAGCAAGCCCCCCTCACCCATATCGACAGTATGTGTTTTGCTGAAAGGTATCTCATCTTCCACTTTATACTCCAGTGGACTTACAAGCAAATGCCTGATATATTTTCTTCGGTCATTTTCCATGATCACCTCAATCTGATAAACTTTTCAGCAAATATTAAATAAGGTTGTTTTCTTTAATTGTTTCCCCCAGCTTATCGATAGCTTCTTTAAGCTTAGGAAAAAGTTTAACATTAATGTTCACACCTTTTCCTGTAGGAACTTTCTCGTCTCCTTGAGGCGGCTGTGTCCATACTCTGATATCAATGACATCGTTCCCCTGATATTCAGAAACACGCACCCTAATATCCTGGTATTTATTCTTTTCAAAAGAAGCAATATCTTTTTCCATCAAAAACCTCCCTTTTAACACTATGTATAATATATAACATTAATATTAAAAAAGCAAAAAAAAATACATATTAATCAAGATTTTTCTTTTTGAGGACATTATAAAAACAGTACAAGAGAAGCAGTAAAATTAGTGTCCACGAAGCGCCCATAAAAAAATAACCGGCTATCCTCATCGGACACCCTCCTTTTTCCTTCTTTTCCAGGCTGTTTTGACAAGAACTGCTAAAAGTAAAAAAAGACCGCAAAGCCCGGCTCGCGTGAGCATTACGGCAAACTTATTTACTTCCGGTGTATTTTTCATGCTGATTATCGGCAGCCATTCTTGAAAAAACCACGTTCCTAAAATAATAAACAGAAATATCGGGGTTACATATTTTATAATGAACTTATAAAATCTCGGGATCCTTAGATCTGCTCCATGATGAACTTCTTCCCAAGCTTTTTCAATGCCGAAAACCCAACCGAATAAAACTACTTCAATAGCGGCAAACACAACTAAACAAAAAGTCCCTCCCCAAAAGTCGAGTTCATCCACCACTCCGTTACCCAGAAAAAATATAGCGGCATGACACAATAAAAAAGTAACACCGCCGAAAATTGCGACAGCTTTATTGTGGGTCAGTTCGAATTCATCTTCAAGAAAAGATATTGCCGGCTGTGACAACGAGACGCTTGATGTAACTCCGGCTAAAAAAAGAAGCGCAAACCATAAAAACCCCAAAACTTCACTAAGGGGCATATAATTAAAAATTAAAGGCATTGTAACAAATCCTAGATTAAACGCTCCTGAATTAGCTATTTGTGAGATCATCAAAGGCCCAAAGAAAACAAATGCAGCAGGGATTATTATGCTGCCTCCTATAATAACTTCAGCGGTTTCATTCATGCTTACCGCAGTAAGGCCCGATAATGCAACATCATCCCCTTTTTTCAGATAACTTGCATAAGTAAGGATTACGCCTATCCCAACACTTAAAGTAAAAAATATTTGACCTGTTGCGGCAAGCCATACTTTAGCGGATAATAATTTAGAAAAATCAGGATTCCATAAATACCCTAACCCGTTCATTATGTTCCATGTGGGCTTAGAAGCATCCGGTGTTCCCAATGTCAAAACCCTGACAGCCAAAATTATACCGAAAATAAAAAGTGTAGGCATAGCAAATTTGCAGAACTTTTCTATACCGCCTTTAATTCCGTTTTTAAGGACTATGATATTAATAGCAAAAGTTATAAGAAAAAATGTATATGCGGTTTGTATGCTGGAAAAATATTCGTTTTTCTTTAACCCTTGAAAAGCTGAAAGAAAATTCTCCATTGAAACCTGATCTTTTATTCCTGAATATTTTTGAACTAAAGCAAAAAAAACTATATGCAAGCGTCCAAGACTCAATGTAGGTGTAGTAGACCATAATTACCATTGGGCCAAATATCCCAACTACACCGAAATATTTTATAAAACGGTTTTTCTTCCAAACAGAATCAAATACTCCCGGAGCGCTCGAATGGCCATACCCTCCGCCGTATCTGCCTATCGACCATTCAACCCACATTATCGGGATACCTACAAGGACAAGCGCGATAAAATAAGGGATCATAAATGCGCCTCCGCCGTTCTGCGCCGCCTGAACCGGAAACCTTAAAAAATTCCCTAATCCAACAGCAGAGCCTGCAACTGCCATAATAACGCCAAGTCTTGATCCCCACCCGTCACGTCTTTTAGCCATTCATCTCCGTTAAATAAAATGGATTATAAATAAAAACGGATAGCGGCTAGTTTTAACACTATACGCTATCCGCTTTAACTATTCATATTAATTCAAAAACACTATCTATTAAAACAAGCATCAATAAGATCATCAAGCTTAGCTGTCGCCAAACATTGAACCGTATCTGCTCCGCCGTAATATATCTTCACTTCCCCGTTAGGCTCAACGACCGCTCCTGCGGAAAACACTACCGCATATGTCAAACCGTTAAGTTCATAATTCATTGTCGGTGAAAGTATCGGGGCCTTAGCTCTGGCTATAACCTTTGACGGATCTTTAAGATCTAACAGCATTACACCTATGTGATAAATATACTGCGCCGCACATTGAACATTAACGGCATGATATATAACTAACCAGCCCTTATCTGTTTTGATCGGAGCAGCCCCAGGACCATTCTTTTTCCATCCCCATTCGTCTTGTGCGTAAGCTACATATTTTGATTGCCCCCAATGAACAAGATCCGGAGAATAAGACACCCACATATATGCTCTTCCATCGCCGGTATTTGGACGGTCCAACCTGCAGTAATAACCGTTAATTTTTTCTGGGAATAACGCGCCGTTCCTGTTGTCTGTCTCTGAAATAAATCCTTTAAAACTAAAACTCTTCATATCCGGTGATTCTAATAAACCTAATCTGCAGGAATGACCGCTATGACAGGCGAAAACTACATAATATTTTCCCTCGATTTCAGTAACGCGCGGATCATAATACATACCGGTTGTATATTCTTTGAACTCATCTGTATCAGGCATTTTTATCGGTTCCGGTCTAAATTTAAAATTTATACCGTCCTGTGAATCAGCAGGCCATATGAACTGTTTCATTGAAGGCGTTTCCACTCTGCACAGCATAACATATTTACCATCTTTAGTTTTAATACAACCGGAATTATAAACTCCTTTAGCTGCATAAGGCACATCATCCCTTGTCAAAATAGGGTTACCTGCATAGCGAACTACAATGTCCTGCTTGTTTTTTGGATAAAGAATTGGTTGGCTCATTTTAATTTCCTTTCGTTGGTTTTTATTAAAACTATAAACAAGAAATGTATTAAACTACAAATTTGTGTGGAAAGCAAGAATTTTTAACATTAAGCTGCGGCAGAATAAAAAAAGGGCGGGTTTATAACCCGCCCCATATTTTTAAAATATAATTACAACTTAAAACTCAGCTATAGAATCAACACTTCCAAAAATATTCGGCTCTGCCCTTTCATTGTTCGGATCGTGCACCCAATTACCGTCAACTAGATATTTATATCTATATCTTCCTTTGGGCAAATGATAATGTGCCGACCATTTCCCGTCTTCAAGCCTTGATAATTTATTAGCCTCTGTCCTTTTCCATCCGTTAAAGTCCCCCAAAACATATACAGAACCTGCGGAGGGAGCATTTAAGAAAAACTCTTTTATGATCGTATCGACTTCTTTTGAATCAATATTCACCAGCTCACAAGTTGCATTATAAAAATCTAACGCAGAAGATGATTTAGAATCATGTTCGAATATAGTTTTCCCTTCCTGGGCTGCCTCTCTTAATCTTACACTTGATCGAATTTTTGTATCAAAAAGATACTTGCCCAATTTTTCTTCGGCTACTTTAACAAACTCTCTAGAAAATTTTGATCTGCCGTCGAAAATATTAAGCATAAAATGTAGGTCCGGCTTTTTCCCGGTTTCTTTTTCTAATAAGCTGGTAACTCTGTATATGCTGTTTACACCATTAAATGAAAAATAACTAATGTCCACGGGCACTAATATAAGATTTGAAGAGTATATTGAATTCAAAGTCAAAAAACCAAAACTTGGAGGTGAATCGACTAGAATATAATCATATTTGGAAAAAAATTCATTAGCTAAATGGTCATTTAAAATAGATGCTGCACCGGAAATATCCCCTAAACTAATTTCGGCTGTACTTAACATCATATTTGACGGAATAAAAGATAATTTTGTACGGTCATTTATGATCATGTCTTCATAACTAATTTGCTCTCCATCGCTTAGTGGAGCAAAAAGATCATATGCCGTTTTAGTGATCTTGCTGTTTTTTGTGTATCCCAAAGCATAAGTTGCATGAGCCTGGGGATCTAAATCTATCAAAAGTGTTTCGTATCCTAACTTAGCCAAAGCCGCAGCCATATTAACTGCAAGAGTTGTTTTACCACATCCGCCTTTTTGGTTTACAACAGATATGATTTTCATTTATACCTCCCTAGTTTTTTCAGGTTAAACGAAACAATTTTTTATTATAAAAACAGTATATCATATAAGTTTTCAAAAACAAGTAAAGTTGATTTGTTTTTTATTTTAGTGTAATATGTTTATTAGTTAAATAGCTAATGGTGAAAATTACAATGAAAGATAATGAAACATACGATGAAATAGATAGAATGCTTTCGAAAGCATATTTCAAAAAGAAGGTTAAAACTGAACCTGCGGATAATATTTCCCCTGTTATTCCCGCGGTTATTCCACAAGAAATTTTACCTGTTGATACTCCGGCAAGTATTGTATATCATGACCGGGTCAGCAAAGCTCCGTTTATTATTATTATCTGCTTACTTTCGATAATTATTGCGTCTTTAATATTTGCTTTTTTATTTCTGCAGAACAACAAAGTTTTTTTTACTGTTATTAACACTTTATCAGACGGAACAGAAAAAACCGATACTGTATTGATAGATATGGAAAACTTAGCGGCTATTCCCACGCAAACTCTCACAAATGTGAATGCATACACTATTTCCGATTTTGAAAATGATATTGACGGTTGGGAGATACCGAATTGGGCAGAAGAGAAACAAGATCATGTAGCAACTGATATCCAGTTGATCAAAGGCATCTCTGCTAACGGCCAATACAGCCTTAAGGTCAATAGTTCATTTCCGGGAGGACAATGGACTGCCGCTTATATCGAACTCCCGCATTATTTTGACCTAGGCAATTACAATAGTCTCATCGCTGAAGTATTCGTTCCGCATAACTGCCCAAAGGGATTGCGCGGAAGATTTATCTTAACGGTAAGCGACAGCTGGCGTTTTGTTGAAATGTCCCATTCAATCCCCTTGATCCCGGGAAAATGGAACACAATTACTTCTGATATTTCGGAAACTAGCCGCGATTGGAAACGTACTTTAGTTGATATGGATTTTAAAACAGATATACGGAAAATAGGAATAAGAATCGAAAGCGACAGAAAACCTATCTATTCAGGCCCTTTTTATATCGATGATGTCAGAGCGGAGTAACATCTTTTTGTTTTCTAAGTAAATACTTACGATTTTTTATAGACACATAATTACTCCACTCTTTTGATCCGTCGGATTGGGAAGAAATGATCCCATTTACTGCATTTGCCTGCGACACTAGATCATCTGCCTGATAGATCACATTGGCTTCAAGAGTTAGAGGCAGAACCGGAGATTGCTGCTCATATTCTCCGTGATGACTTAAAATTATGTGTTGGATATGAATTGAAAGTTCATTTGGAAAATCCTTTATAGAAGCTATTTTGTCGTTCAGCATCCTGCAGCCGATTGATATATGCCCGATAAGTCTTCCTTCTACCGTATAATCCATTTTTTTACTATCTAATTCATATATCTTGCCTATATCATGCATAAAGGAACCAAATATCAACAGATCCCTATCAGCATCGGGATATAGTTCAGCAACCTTGAGCACTATCTGCATTACCTCGTTCGTGTGCTCCATTAACCCGCCTATATAAGCGTTATGCCAGCTTTTAGCCCCGGCAGCGTTTCTAAAAGCTTTCATAAAAGTTTCATCATCTAAAAATTCGTCCGCTAATTTTTTTATCCATGGATCTTTTATTTCACTTAAAGATCTCTTTATGTTTTTTTCGATCTCTTCAAGACCTTCTGCTACTTTTATAAGATCCTCATAATTAAAATCTTTTTCTTCCATCTTTTCAATATTATCGATCTTTAATTGTTTTTCTTCTCTGAATTCTTCTACCTGAGCAGTAACCATAACAACATCACCGGAGTCGACTTTGTTCCCTATTGTTTCTGCATTATCCCATACCCGACCTTCAATTTTTCCGGAACTATCCATCAAAGTTACCTCTAAATAGGGCTTGTCGTATTTAGTAAGCTTTTGAGTTTTTTTTGTAATCATAAAATACGTTTTAACTACATTTTTAACTTTAAGATCTTTAATAAATATTTTTTCCATTTTCTCCCCTATTTCACCGGCCAGCACAAAGAAGAATAATCGCACCAGCGGCACCTTTCTGCTTCATCTTTCTCGATGAGTTTATCGAATTCCAGATTTTGGATTTTTGCCCATGCATTATTTATCACATTTTCCAACTCAATGACCATGTTTTCATTAAAAGTGACCTCAATATCATGAAAATCCCCTTTTTCTATTCCTCTTCTTTTCATGTCTACTGAAACAGGCTCAACGAACTGAAGTTCTCCGGAGATAACAAAACCGGGAGATTTTTTCTTTGATAAATGTTTTTCATATACAAGCTTATACGCTATCAGCTGCCTGTAATAGTCATCACATTCATGACTGGACAAGTCTATCGGCCCCTTTTGATCGATATTTTTTATATGTTTATCCGGCTTTCCTGTTTTGTAATCAATAACCTTAAATCCGCCGGAACTTGTTTTTTCAACTTTATCGAACTTACCTTTAAATCTAACTCCCGAACTCAGCCATATATCGATATCTTCTTCAAGTGAAACAGGAGTTACGGCTTTTCTTGATTCCCTCTCATACCATGCTGATAATGTATTCAGCTTATCGGAACACCAATTTTTGAGCGCATCGCTTATCCCCTGGAACTCAAGCTCATTAAAAAATACTTTTTTAAAAAAAGCAAAATCAGGAAAAGTCCCTTCTTTCATTAATTTTCCGTAAACTTCCTCCAAAGCCTTATGAACACAATTACCGAACACCAGCTGCTGTTTTTTTCTTCCGGGCAGACACAGAACATAATTGTAAAAGAATTTCCTATGGCAAGCTATATATGTATTCAGTTTTGTAGGAGTAAGCACCAAGCCTTTAACCTGTTCGGCGAGCTCTTCAACATTATACAAAAGATCATCCTTTGTTATGTTTTTTTTCAGGTATTCAAGTAAATAATTTTTTTCGTCTTCTACTTTAAATTGAGTAATGCTTGTACCTGCATATCCTACAAAAGGGCTTACTATATTTTTATCCGTAGGAGTATATGAATAATATAGATTTCGTTTGGCCCTGGTCGAAGCGACATAGAACAACCTTAATTCATCGTGAAGTTTAAGTATTTTCTTTTTATTTTCATCAGCGCCCTGCTGCCTTGTTTTCATAACAAATCCCGGAAGAGGAAGAACATCAGCCTTCCCCTGATTAGGCCAGCTTTTACGATCAAGACAAAAAGGAACGAACACTGTGTCAAATTCTAATCCTTTGGAAGAATGCGCTGTTATGACTTTAACTCCGTTCTGATCTAAAGTAGCAAGTTTTCCTGTAAGCGGCATTTTCTGATCTTTTCTTAACTCAAGATTATTTATGAAACTTTTTAATCCTATCCCCGGAAAAACTGTGTCGTCTTCTTTTATCATATTAACGAACGATACAAGAGTTCTTAAGTCTCTCAGCTTTAAAACTTCTTCATCAGAGGTTTTCAGTAT
The DNA here is from genome assembly GCA_015231715.1 of Candidatus Omnitrophota bacterium. The sequence goes on along the minus strand of JADGBB010000002.1, from coordinate 5,216 downwards.
ATGCGCATACAATGAAACATCTTCTATATACGTCATTAATATTTCATGTACAGGCCTGCGCTCGGCATCATACAAAACCCTGTGCAAAGCCCAACTGGCTTTATGCAAAGCGTTAGGTTTTTTAAATTCTATTTTCCTTTCCTTTATAAATGGCAATAATTCGGTTTCATTTTCTTTGGGATCACTCGAAGAGTTTGGGTCGAAAACATCAAAAAAGTAAGTATAAAAATTAATGTTTTTATATCCTTCAATATCATTATCATATCTTGCCTTGTTTTTTATTTGCCTTAAATGAAGAACAAATTTTACAAGATCCGTAGGTTCAATTCCGAGATAATCGGAAGAAAGTATTTTGTATAAAACCAGATCCTTATCCTCCTCACCGGAAAGATCAAGATTAGCAAACTCTAAAATATCAAGCATTTCCAATACTCGTTTTTCTCCTGAAATATCTTCTTTACCGTCAGTCGCATAAGGTATTCCCGCTTTTATTAAAGCTTCCACAACTATCCCAATCTGATTGCGTTTTCTAAGAAGAATAGCAATATCATTGAATTTTTCTTTCCCTTGATTTTTTATATTAGTAACTATATTGCTGAGTTCTTCCTCGAGAGTTGAATGTTCAAAACAAGCTATGTGTCCATCTACGATATTAACCGCCGAGGAAAGCTCCTTAACTGCCGCCCTTTCATCTTGAGGTATATGAGTTATCAATATATTAGATAGATCTACTATTGAACTACTTGACCTGTAATTTTTTTTAAGATTAATTTCAGAAAGAGAAGTGAACCTCTCTCTTAATAGTTTGAAATTTGCTGTATTAGCTCCCTGAAAACGATATATGGACTGATCGTCATCCCCGACACAACACAAATTATTAGATTCAGGACAAACAACTTTTAAAAGCAGATCAAGCTGAGCCATGTTAGTATCCTGAAATTCATCAACCATGATATATTTGTATTGTGCCCTTGTTGCTCTAAGCAGTTCCGGATTATCTTTTAAGGCAAAATTCGCGATAAATATCATATCGTCAAAATCAAGCCTGCCTCTTTCATCAAATAAAAGTTCAGATCTTTCTGTTTTTAATTTTTCATAATTATCATAAATGATCGCCAAAGATTTTAATCTTTTTAAATGTTTGTCTTCAATTTCAATAGTCGTTGCGTCTATATCGGCGATAATACACTTAAGTCCTTCCGGAGTAATGCCTTCGGCTCTTAATTCGCCTATCTTTTTTGCTATTTCAACTGTGTGGATATATGGGTCGCCAAAAGGCCGCATGGCCTCTACGCCTTTCACATTATCAAGGATGTATTTCATCGCGCGGGCATTTTCTACTTCAGAAAGTTCAATTTTGCTTTTTATATAGCTTATGGCTTCTTCGGATTCAAGCACGACCGAATTAGCAAAGCTATGAAATGTTTCCACTTGAACCGAATAAGCCGCCTCCCCCATGAACTTTGATAAACGTTCACGCATAGCCATAGCCGCGGCATTAGTAAAAGTTAAAAGAAGAATATTTTCAGGATGAATTTTTTTTTCAAGAAATATGTTTGCGCATCGCAAGGATAAAAGCTGGGTTTTCCCTGTTCCGGGACCGGCTATAACTAATAACGGACCTTCTGTTTTATCAACAGCCTCCCGTTGTTCGGTATTTAATTTTTTATATTCGTCATGAAATATTGACATAATAGAAATAAAGCACACTCACATATTTTACCCGAACTTGATCACTTGGATTTAATGTGAAATATCGCGTTCTCTGCAAATAGATTAGGGAACATACCTATCTTTTTACTGCCGGTTATGAAAAACTTTTCTTCAATCACAAAACCTTCGTCTTGGCAAAATTTTTCAAAATCTTTTATGCTTAAGAAATGTAAATTCGGTGTATTGTACCATTCATAAGGGAGAGAAGGCATTACAGGCACTTTACCGTAAAAAAACAGCTGTATTCTGGCAGGAAGAACACAGAAATTAGGAAAGCCTATTATTGCGTTTTTGCCGACCCTAAGCGCTTCTTTAATAGCATTTTTGGGATGATGCAGCTGCTGCATTGTCTGGTTAATTATTACAAAATCAAAAAATTCAGCAGGATAATCCGCTAGACCTGAGTCAATATCGCTCTGCGAAACACTTAATCCTTTTTCAACACAGCTGTATATATCCTGCTCGTTTATCTCTATCCCATATCCCTGTACATCTTTGCGTTTAACTAAATACTCTAAAAGTTCGCCTTTGCCGCAGCCCAAGTCCATAACTTTACTTTTTGGAGTAACAATTCCTCCGATGATCCTGTGGTCATATTTTAATTGGTCTAGATCATTTACCATTACATTCCTTATCTTTAAAATTGTTTGCGCCATTACATTTTATTGAAAATTCTTTGAATAAAATGCTTTATCAGCTTCGTCTGTTCCTTAAATTCTATTAAAAATGCGTCATGTCCGTAATTAGAAGTGATCTCGCAATATGAAACATCTATTCCGTTCATTTTCAAAGCTTTAACTATTTCCTTGGATTGCTCCGGAGGATACAACCAGTCTGATGTAAAAGCAACAATAAGAAAACTTGCATCAACATCTTTAAAAGCTTTATGTAATTCTCCGCCTTTAGAAATATCAAAGTAATCCATAGCTTTTGTAAGATACAGGTATGAGTTGGCGTCAAACCTTTTAACGAAAGAATCTCCTCTGTATCTAAGGTACCCTTCAACTTCAAATTCCGAAGTGAACTCATATCCAAGCTTTTCTTTTTGAAGCTTTCTGCCGAACTTTTTTTCCATAGAAGAACTGCTCATATAGGTTATATGGCCTACCATTCTTGCCACTGCTAAACCTGAAGAAGGATGCTTGCCGAAATAATAATCCCCGCCGTTCCAAGCAGGATCAGCCATAATAGACTGCCTTCCGACCTCATCAAAAGCTATCTGCTGAGCTGTATGCTTATATGTCGTCGCAATAGGTATACAAGAAGCGACACACTCGGGATACTTACAAACCCAAGCCAATGCCTGCATTCCGCCCATTGATCCGCCGCAAACCGATAAAAGCTTTTCTATGCCGAA
>JADGBB010000002.1:0-2049 GCA_015231715.1 Candidatus Omnitrophota bacterium | reverse complement strand
TGATTTTGGACCGCTTGACCCCTTACAGCTGGCTAAAACATTCGAACATATAACAAAATACTTTTCAGTATCAAATGCTTTCCCAGGCCCCACCATTTCGTTCCACCAGCCCGGCTTGTCGTCTCCCTCATAGAAACCCGAGACATGCGAATCACCAGAAAGAGCATGGCAGATAAGAACAGCATTTGTTTTTTCTCTGTTTAATTCTCCGTAAGTTTCGTAAGCGATAGTCATCTCGTTTAGGCTAAGCCCGCTTTCCAAACTGAACTTTTTATCCTTCGGCAAATTAAAATATTGAATTTCAACTACCGCATTATTTAGTTTTTTACCGAACACTATCATCCCCTTATGCCGCTAAATTTTATCAAAAACATCCAACCAATATTCCCTGTTATTAAGATCAGAAACTTTAAGTTTTTGATGTTTATTATTTTTGTTAAAAATATACCCTGTGCCATACAGATCGCGGACAATGTAGATCAGCTCTTTCCAAAAATAATAAGTAACAAACTCCCAAAAAGGCGGGTCAATCTTTCTGGTTTCATACGTAACATAATCGTTATTTACCATAACACGAACATAATGAAGATATCCTCCGTCAGACTCGGGTATTTCAATAAGCATGCCGCCTCCGCCTGTAACTATGTAATCAACATTGCCGAATTTTTCATGTTTAAACATATGTTTATGTCCGGAAAAAACCATATCAACGGCATATTCTTCACAAAGTTTTCTGAATTTGTATGCCCACGGCTGATTATCCATGTTGTACCACTCTTGCTGATACGGATCGAACGGGGGTTTATGCAGAAAAACAAAAATATGTTTTTCCTTGGCGCCTGCCTGTAGTTCTGCTATAAACCAAGAAAACTGCTCATCACTGAGATTTCCTATTTCATTGTCTAAAAAAATAAAATAGGAATTACGATTTACAAAAGAGAAATCCTTGACTCCACAATATTCTTCAAAAAGATCTCTGCTGTCATGATTTCCTATCGCAGTAACAAAAGGCCATTTGATCAATGCTTGTAATTTCTTGAAAGTTTTATAGTGCCCCCTAGCCCCGTCAAGAGTAACATCTCCGACGCTCGCGACAAAATCAATAGGTATTTTTCTAAATCTGTCTTCTCTGTTCATATGCCAAATCAATTTCATAGCTGAAGAATCGTTGAAGATAAGACCGGCATGATTATCACCAAAAACTATAAAAGAAAAATAAGAACCATCATTTCCTTTAAGCTTTTGAATGTTTGACTGATTGTTGTTTTCTTTTGAAGATTCCGGGGTTAAATACAAAAAAATCAAAGGCAGCATAGAGTAAATAAAAATTCCTGCAAATACATACAATAATATTTTTTTAGTTTTACCTTTGCCCACTAAAATCCATACCTTTATATAAACGATTACAATAAATAACCGTCATACGTTAGATTCAAAACAAATCCTAAATTACCTACTAATTTTAACTATTTCATATCGTAGAATACCTGCCGGCACAGAAACTTCTACTATTTCGCCCACCTTATGACCAAGCATCGCTTTCCCTACCGGAGATGTAACGGATATTTTGTTTGCTTCAAAATCCGATTCTTCCTCTGAAACAAGCATATAATCGAACTCATCTCCAAAAGTAAGATCCTTAACTCTAACTGTAGCTCCTAATAGAGCCTGATCTTTCGGTATTCGTGAATCATCCATGATCTGAGCACTTGTAAGGGTTTCCTGCAGATCAAAAATGCGTTTTTCATTCATTGCCTGCTCGTCTCTAGCGGCATCATATTCGGCATTTTCACTTAGATCGCCTTTGCTTCTAGCCTCATCACGATCTCTGGCTATTTCACGTCTTCTTTCGCCTGACAGATAATCTAATTCTTTTTTAAGTTTTTCATATCCATCTCGGGTTAATGTAATTTTACCTTTTGACATAACTCTCCTTTCTGTGAAACCTATTATAATTAATAGACCTAGTAATTACAACCCCTTTCACAAAAATAATCTATCGTACAAATTATAACAGATTTGAAAATTAAATGTAAATTCATTATTCAC
>JADGBB010000029.1 GCA_015231715.1 Candidatus Omnitrophota bacterium | reverse complement strand
GTGCTATAATTAGCCATAAGGGGATCCTCCTTGTGTTTATTGGGTTTCAGAAGATTCAATTATAGCACAAGTTCTTGGATCCCTTTCTTTTTATACAAATTTATGAATTTTTACCGGACAGGAATGACTTTTATACGTTATGCGGACATCATGACGGCTCTCTCTACGGCATTCATTTCGCGGATCTCATTGTAATTTATTTTGACTATGTCCATATATAGTTCTCCGTTAAGGAGCGCGTCTATTACCTGTTCTATATCAAATTGACCTTTTTCATCGAGATATTTTACCTTGTTGTTTCCATCTTTTGCCCATAAGATATCTTCGGGATTATTTATCATTGAAAATAATACTTTTTCAAGAGAATTGTTTATTTCATTCAGCCTTTCATCATTATCTTTTTTTGCTCTTGCTCTTTCACAAATGAGATCACCGAATAAAGCAAGATTTCCTAAAACATAACTATTCCCTTTATCCTCACTGTCGAGAAAATTCCCCAAAACAATTCCTGTACCGTTCGGCAGATTGTTCTTTCTTGATAACCCGCTTTGCTGAGATTTTTCCGCGTCTGAATCAAACATACCGGCAATGAACTCTTCCATCAGTTTGTGGACGCTTTCATCTTCTTCGGTCCGGCTGTCTACAAAAGCTAATAGTTGAGCATGTTCGTTAATGGGCGCGTCATCTTTATTGGATAATTTCATATATTTACGTATTTTGTCTTCAAGCTCCTGCTTTTTATTTGTATCAGTTAGATCGCTTCTTCCGACTCTTATTATTTTGACCTGAATATATTCGGCGAACGCGTCTTCCAGTTCTTTTCTGATTTTTTCAATTTCAAAATCTTTTTGGATCCGGTTCACTTCAGTTGAGATGTCAACACTTTCTGTTTTTGGAACAAGAAGAACTGTCGGAGTATCAACAAGCTCATTATTTATGTAATGTTTGCCCCTTGAAAGGACATCGACTGCGCCCCAGGCATTTTTCGCGGAAATTATTATCTTAGCCGCTTCAAATATCTTCAGATCTTCTGGACTTTTTTCTTTTTTCTCTTTGATCGCTCCCATGAGCATGCCTAGTAATGCCAAATTCATCCCGCTAAGAGCTTTAAATAATGATCGTGCATCCATACCTGCCAGATTATTAATTGCTTCCCCTATATTCACGGACTCTTTATTTTCTTCTGTTTTTATTTCTTTAAAATCCTTTTGTACGGGTTTTCCATTATCTTCTGTATATTTTTTAAGGTCAAAGTCATATACTGTTAACCCACCCATTACTTGCCTTAAAGGTTTTAAATATTTTTTAAGGTTTGGATCGATTTTTTTAAATTGCGCCGGTGTCAGGTACGCAAAAACGATCCTATTACCAAAATTACCTATTGAGCTTCCCGGCTTTCCAAACATGCCGTCAATTACATTCCCTATAATATCGGGCAGTATTTGAGGAGCGTTATTTTTGTAATACATGGACGATGGATTTTCCAAACTCAGATATGCACCCGAATTGATAATAAGCGGTATTGTAATAGTTCCATTTTCTGGAGTATTCTTTTCATACAATGATAATGTTTCTGCGTCATTAGAATGCAGGTTCCCGGCAACGACCTGCCTCCAAATAATACTGGAAACTATCATCTGGGCTATTTCCTGCGTGCTATTCGCTATTTCTGCGTCTGTAATTCCATTTCTGATCTCTCTGTTTATTATCAATTCCATCTCGCCTAAAACCAGTCTGATCATTTGATCTTTTGTATTTTTCCACTCGTCTTTTTTTATGCGATGACTTAATAATGTCCATTCGTCCGGAACAAATTCTTCTTCAATTTCCTCCGTTACGTTCACGATTGAATTCGTCACTGATCCACTTTTAGGAAATTGTGTTTTCATGCTTTTTTCAGAATGAAGAAACATAAAAACTACCGCGGATATCGCCGCAGCCAACAAAACAATACTTTTGATAAAATTCCCGACAACTGTCCGTTTACTCTCTTCGGAATTTTCTTCATCTTCCTTCTCACTATCATCGGCAAATCGCGCTTTTATTCTATCTATGATATTCGCGCGGTTTGTGTACAAACTTTTTATCCCGGCTAGCACTATTGTAGAAGCTAAGCTTGATAGTACTACTCCTATAGAAACACCCGCTGTGACCCCTCCGAATAAGAACTTAGCCGCGGGAAACATAGCAACCATTACCGTTAACCATACAGCTGTCCACCCAATAAGCTGAGTTGAGACACTGCCTGAGCGGGAATTCCTATCGTTTCTACCGGAAAATTTCATAACACCATAAATGGCAGCTAGACCCAAACCTATTATTAATGATTGTTGGCCTAAAAGCGCCCAAGTAGGCTCAAGATCGATCAAAACCTTTCCCAAAGTAACACTTGTCATTAGCGCCGCGACAAAAGAACCTGCCCATTTACCCATAACTCCGGTTCTTCTGTCCCATTTTTTCATTTTTTCTATTTGTTCACGCTCCGCACGTTCTATTATCCTTCGCATTTCATCCGGATCTGTTATCTTTCTATTGCTTACTCTCAGAGATTTTTCTATCCCATCCGCGATCGAGCCAACAAAAGCCCCGGCACTTATTCCGGATATCACTATCAGGACACCCAGTTTAAAATTCATTGCCCCTACAAATGAATTTATTACCGGAAATAATACAACTGTTACTATTGCAGCGGCCGCTAGCCCCATAACCATTGGTGCTATTGATTTACCGGCGCGAGGATCCTTTATTTCTGTTTCATTATCAGGTCTATTGTTTGTCTGTCCTTCCCATATAGTCGTCGGTTGATCAAAAAGTTTATTAGAACTAGGATCTGTAATGCCAAGTTCCTTGTATGAAAAATGATATACGCTTCCATCACTTAAAGTAATATTTATCCCAATACCTATATCTTGCACTTTGATTACAGTATTATTCCTGAGCTCGGGCAGTTTTTCACTAAGCAGGTTTACTGCTGTTTCAAGAGCTTCCGCATCACCTTGTGCGAACAGATCCAGTATCTTTGGACTGTTCAAACTGAGTACCTGCATATTTGAAACTGCGGCTACTATGGGTTTGATCATTGAAACAAGATCTACATTTGTTCCGGCTAATAATTTAAAGTAGTTGGACTCATAACCGTTTTCATTTGTGAATTTTGGGATTATTGAGACATACGAATAACCCTCGTCCCGCATTTTCTTCAAAAGATTATCTGTATGGAAACCGCCTGTCATTATTACATTACATTCTGTATTTTTTCTGTTTCCGAAAATCCCTGACTGATGTGCGAATCGCATATTCTTCATAAAAGCATCGTCTCTTTCAAAAGAATATTCAAAGAATTTTTCTGTTTTTATTCTGTATTCATCCAAAACGAATATATCGGAAAAAAGTTTTTCTTCGCCTATAAAATTCATGAAATTTTTAATTTCAAAAGAAGATCTATTATTAACGTAATAATCGTGATCCGTTTTTGTAAGTGTATAGCTGAACAAGTTTTTTAATAGAGCTAGAGTTTTCGAAAGTTCCGCAAGTGTTTCCTGCTCTTTGTTCTCGTACAGGCTTTGTTTTATCTCCTCTTCAAGCGCCTCCATCTCCGTCATTATTTTGTCTTTATCCACCGACGCGTAAAGAGCGGTATAAGACATGTAACTTTCCAAATAAGGGAATAATTTAATACTAAGTCCGACTTCTTCGGCTTTTGTTATGAGGTATTCATAGTATTTGATTTCCGGCAAACGTTTTGTTTTAAACTGCATACTTTTTTCGACGAGAATATTCATCTCAAATTTTGAGAGACATTTTTTTATCATCTCAATAAGCCTTGTTCTTTCCTGTGTAGATTTTTTGAAATCAACTTTTTCCTCGAGATCAATAACTTGTTTAAGCAGATAAATATTTTTGTTTTTTTCGATATCAATATTTTTGGCAGAAGCCATATCAAAAAGTTTTTTGACGTATTCTTTAAAGTCCATATTATCGGCTTTATATGCGCTATAGGCTATATCTATCTGCAGTAGATATTCATTATAAATATCTTTTTTTATTTTATTGAGTTCGAGACCCAGCATTCTTAAAAGGTTTTCAGCCTTTTCCTTATATAGGATAGACTCCCTGTAAACTTTAAGGTTTTTGTAGTACAGTTCTTTGTCTTCTACTCCCCATAGCTGAACATCGGATAATGTATTAATGCCGAAAAATTCCGCGCCGTTTATACGGCCGTCTTTTAAAAAATATTCTGATACTGCTTTTCTTTTTTCAAGATCTATTATTGATGTAAAAATCTTGAGGTCGTATTCCTCTTTCCCGCCCTCAAGATTCAGCATATTAATGCCGTATTCTTTTGAAAGATGATCAAGTAATCCGGAAATTTGTTTTTGAGCGTAATAATTACAGTGAGCATCCTGCAGATGAACGATGAACTTTCCGTTCGTACCTTTATGAGAATATTTAATGTCTCCGAGCTCCGCCGGAACACTGAAAGTATCCACATCAAGCTCTGAAACTGTCATCCCAATATCCTCATTGCTCACAGCAGGAATGGTCCCCGGCATAAACCCGCCAGTCGGAATAGCCGCCCATGCGTCCTGCAGGACAACAGTAAAAACAAAACTCACCGCAATACAAACGGCTATAACTTTTATTATCGGTTTATTTTTATTACACATTTTCTTCCTTTTATTTTGTTTACATCAATCTCTACAATATACACTAAGCGATAACAATATGCAAATTTTTGTTAATCTAACAAGTAATTTTTCTACATAAGAATTATAGCCTGAGGACAGTTTCACCCTTGATAATGGTGCCACTTACCCGATTGAAATAGCAAACATTGCAAAAAAATGTGGTTGAAATTTGACAAATTGGGATTTTCAGAGTAAATTAGCTTTAATAATTTACTTTTTATTATTATTAAGTGTTACATTTTATACGATTAATCGAGATAGCATATGGCGTATTATACTTTGCTTGGAATGAACCAGGAGCCTTTTTCTACGGGGCCGGATCCTTTTTTCTTTTACCCTACACATGCTCATAAAAAGGTTTTGATGAAGACTCTTATTGAGGTCAGGCTCAAGAGAGGCCTTTCACTTATACTTGGGAATGTCGGTACCGGAAAGACAACGCTTTGCAGAAAAATGGTTCAGATGTTCAAAGAGCGTACAGACATTAAGGTTAATATGATATTAGACCCGTTGTATAAGGATGAGAGCAGCTTCATCGACGATCTATTAAGAATATTCGGCATTAAAAAAAGATTCTATATGTCTATACAGGACAAAAAAGATCATATAAAGAATTTTCTTTTAGATCAGACTATTAATCAGAAAAAAACTATTGTACTGATAATTGACGAAGCTCAAAAAATGACTGTTGAATCTCTTGAAGTATTAAGAATGCTCTTGAATTTTGAGACCAATGATGAAAAACTTTTGCAGCTTATTCTTGTGGGCCAGTTGGAACTCAAAAAACAATTAAAGAAAATGCCTAACCTTGTCGACCGCATAGGTTTTAAATGTTTACTTGAACCTTTGGCCGACAAAGAAGAATTAAAAAATATGATCGATTACAGAATTAGTGTTGTCGGCGAAAAAAAAGTTGATGATCTATTCTCCAGCGATGCTATTGAAGCTATATTTAAAGAATCTCACGGGTTCCCCCGCAAGATAGGCATGCTTTGTCATAAAGCTCTCAGGGAATTGGTTATGCGTGACGACCTTGAACTTATATCGGGTAATCTTATAAGAGAAATGGCCGAGGAGGAAAAGGTACTTTAGCTCCTTGCTACTCAATATGAAAAAAGAAACCGTTGAACCTACGATAAATAATTCTGCTGACCTCATCCCTGAGGAAAAGCTTTTGCATATAATCGAGGGGGGGAATACTTCCATCCCCTCACAAGCGCCTATCAAAGAAAAGGAAACTGTCACAAAAAAAACCGGCAGAAAAATTTCTTTTAAAAAATTTTCTTTCTCTCAAATAAATATAATCGCTATGGTTATTCTTTTTCTTGCTTCTGCTTGGCTCATTATATTTTTTTACGGCGAAATATCAGATATACGTAAAAGATCTGCTGATTTCAGAACAACCGGCACCTCATCTGAGCCGGCGGCAATAAACCTTGATAAAGGTGCACCACAAATCAAAGAATATCTTTCTTACACAAATGAAAATAATCCTTTTCAATTATTGCCCCAGGAAGCACAGTCCGTTAGAAGGCCTGCGGCTAAACCTAAAATGGAATTATCTTTGGTCGGAATCTTTTGGGACGATAAACCTCAGGCCGTCATAGAAGACGCAGTTAACGCTAAAAATTATATGGTTTACACCGGCGACAGCGTCGGTGATTATAAGGTCGGTAAAATAACATACGATAGTGTGGAGTTGATATCTAATGAAGAAAATAAGATCCTCAGATAGAATGCAATCTGCCTGTGTTTTTTTTATGGCTATTCTTCTTTTCTCGCCTCTATATCCGGCTGTGAGTCAGCCTTCAGATCTTTCAATGGAAAACGAAAATTCTTCCGGTGAAGATGCGGCCATCACTGAAATGCCGGATTCTAAAAATATAACTATGGACTTAAGAGGGATCGACATCACACAATTCCTTAAAGTGCTTTCAAAAAAGATGGGCAAAAATATTGTTCCTACAAAAAATGTTTCCGGCAAGATCAACATGACGCTTAATAACATGGACTGCCGTGAAGCTTTGGATCTTGTAATGGATACTCAAGGACTGGCATACGAAGAAAAAAACGACAACCTCATAGTCATCATGCGTGAAGACGAATACCTAACCAACAACGGCAGAAAGTTCAGAGAAACAAGAGAGATCGAACAATTAAAAGTTCAATACGCTCAGCCGAAAATGGTTTTTAATACTTTGAATAATTTAAAAAGCAAGATCGGCGAGATCATCGCTGACGAAGCCTCAGGCACAATAATACTTATAGACACGCCTCAGAGATTAGAAGTCATGAGAAAAACTTTTGATGAAATAGACCTCCCTCCTATCGTAGAAATATTCGAGCTTCAGTACGCTGAAGTTGACGATATAGCATCGGTAATTTCGGAAATGGTTACACAGGGTCCCGGTCAAGTGATACCGGACGAAAGAACTAATTCGATCATAGTTACCGATCTTGCGGGCAATATGAAGAACATAAGACAAGCAGTCAATATGCTCGATCGTGAAACTATGCAGGTTTATATAGAGGCCGAGATCGTTCAGGTAACTCTTTCAGATCAATTTAACTGGGGCATAAATTGGACAAAGCTAATGGATAAATATTCTATTGCTAACTCTAAACTTGAAGGAACTTTTACTTCTAAGGGCACCTCAAAGACAAATACTTCAGATATATTCAAAATAACTTTTGACGGCGCATATGACTGGAGCGCGATAATAACAATGTTAAGCGATATCGGCGATGTCAAAATATTGTCAAGTCCGCGTATCGCCGCCATCAACAAAGAAGAGGCTTCTATTTTGGTCGGAAGAAAACAGCCTTATGTAACGGCCACTACCAGCCAAAGCGGGGAATCAACGATTACTTCCGACAGCGTTGAATTTATTGATATAGGACTTAAGCTTACGGTTGTTCCCACAATAAATAGAGACGGTTACATAACAATGAAAATTAAACCTGAGATAAGTTCATCCACCGAAAATCTTGAAACAGGCAAAGCGGATGAGCCTAGAAGTATAATACCTATTGTTACAACTTCCCAAGCTGAAACAACTGTTAAGGTCAGAGACAATACAACTATAATGATAGCCGGTTTACGCGAATCAACAAATGTCAAAGATGTTTCAGGTGTCCCCTATCTCAGCCAGATACCCCTTTTGGGAAATCTTTTCAGCAGTAAAGAAAAACTTGATAAACAAACCGAAATAGTAATTTTCCTTACCCCCCGTATCATGACAGGAGCTGCTCCAAGAGACTGGGATAGACAAGAACTTTCACCGGGTCTTTTCACTCACAATATAATCAAAGAAAAAATACAGACCAATATGGCTAAAAAAGCAGGCTCAGATTTCAATGATTCTAAATTAAAAATAAGAGATGGCAACTAATATGGATAATGAAGATACACCTATACCGAGATATACTATAGGAGAAATGGGATCGGACTTAACACCTTCCGGGCCTTCAGAGCCTATTAAAGAAAAAAAACAGCCTCAGCCGCAAAAAGAGAATACCTCTCGAGCGCCTAATCCTGTTAAAGAAGAGGCTCCTGCTCCTCTATCAAAAAAGCTTCCCGGCAAGATAAACCCTTCTAAGATCAATGAAGACACTCCGCGCACAGCGACTGTATTCTTTTTCGCTATTGTTCTTGGAATTCTTCTTTTTGTTTCATTTGTTTTTAATATTATGCTTTTAAATAAGATCTCCGGACTTGAATTTAAAATGGATAATAACTCCAGCACTTTTAAAGCTATCCTTAAAAGCAAAGAATCTCTTGCCGAAAAAAAATTATTGCTGGAAAAAGAACTGGACACGCTTAAAGCCGACGCGCTCAACAACAAACTCGATACATCAGGAATGTCCGCCGAAAATAATAGATTAAGATCAGAATTGGAAAAAGAAACGAAAAAATATTCACTCCTTGAAGAAGAACTTAAAAGCTATGCGCAGGAAGTTAAAGAACTCGCTATGAAAGAAATTTCTTATTACGATGCATACAAGAAAAAAGCATCTGAACTTGATGACGCACTCAAGCAAACAGCTATATTGGAAACAACTATTTCCGGCCTTAAATCTGATACAAAAAATATTGAGTTACAACTGAAGGAAACTGAAGCTTCTCACAGCTATGATATGGCTGTAACTTATACTCAGGTGAGAATGTTCGATGAAGCTATCGCCAACTTTGAAAAATATTTTCAGGTTCATCCTGATAGTGCACAAACAGCTTATAACATAGCTTATATTTACGATACCGTAAATAAAAACAAACAAAAAGCTGTAGAATATTATACTAAATATCTCAAACTCGCTCCTGAAGCGGATGATAGATATGAAATCGAGGCTCGTGTTAGATCTCTTGCCAGGAGCTAAAAACAGAGAAGGTAAAATGAACTCAAAAAATACATTAATGATAGCTATCACAGTTATGGCTGTATTGACCATACTTTTGGTGGTAACGGTCATAGGATTACAAATGAAACTCGACGAAGTTAATGGCTCATTAGTTAAAACCCGCGAAACTTTTATTACTGAAGTTGATAATTCAAAACAACAGATCAAAAAAGGTCTTGAAGAAAAATATCGTGCCGATATGGTCTCTTATGAGGCAATGGCAAAAAGAGCGGCTATTGAAACAGCAAAAAGAAAAGAACTCGAAAATAAACTTAAAGAGGGACAATCATGAAAACAATGCTGATGTTCTTATTGACCGTGTGCATGATCTCAACTATGGCTCCCCTGTCTCTATCACTTACACATGATGAGCTTTATAACTACAAAGCTATCGAGGAGAAAGCGGATCCAATGTCAAAATTGGGGCGTGGCATGTCTAATGCTTCAAGCGGATGGATGGAAGTTTTATATTATATGCAGAAAGGCGCTGATAAATCCGGATTATTTGGAGTAATATCATCCCTTCCCGAAGGCCTAATGAGAAGCGTACAAAGAACTACAGCAGGTGTTGTAGAAGTAGCCACATTCCCTTTAAAGCTCCCTCCTAAGCTCACTAAAGAAGGTGAATATGACCCCATGGTAGAACCAGAATATGTCATGCCTGAACTTTTTGACAGGCGTGATGCTAAGGATTTAACAGTATGAAAAATATTCTTTGCTCATTACTTTTTTTATCAATAACCCTGCTCCCTTCATATTCTTTCGGTTCAGACGAATTCGACACTCCGGAACGTGCCGCAAAAATAGAAGAATCCAAAAAACTAATAGCCGAAGGCGACACCTTCTCCCAAAAAGGCCTCTACAAAAAAAGCTACTCCCTATACAAAAAAGCCCTGCAAGTACTAACCTAACTTAACGTCATCCTGAGCCGAATTTAACCGTCATCCTGAGCCGAAGGCGAAGGATCTGCTTACGTCTGCCTGTGATTCTTCGTCGCTTCGCTCCTCAGAATGACGGAATGTGTCCACAAATGATGACGTTGGACTTCTGTGACGTCGTAGATTTCTACGACCTATGCCATTCTAGGATTGTTATGGTGTTTTTATTTTTAGCGGGGCCGATCACTGCTGAGTAATTGTCTATTAGTTTGTCGTAGCGGTATATTGATGCTTCGATCCTGTAGTGTTTTGTTGTTGTGCCGAAAAGGCCTTTTGATATCAGTTTCATGATCTCTGCTTCTTGGGTAGTCGAGATGCCTGCATGCTCTTTTAGGTCTTCTATTATGCCGCTACTTTCATCAAAAATAATATCATCCAGAGTTCCCTTCTTCCCGTCACTGCCCAGCCGGACCTCAATAATATCATCAATGAGCGACTCGTGAAGTCCCATAACATCAAGAACTTCCGAACTCACGTTGTTAATATTAACCTTGCCGCTGCCATAAACTGTTAACAATGGTCTTAAATCATCAATTTTAAATTCTGTTATATTCCCTAACGCTAAAGTAATTTCTTCAAGAACAGAAAAAGGTTTCAGCTCATATTCATTAATTTTTTCACCGTCTCTGAACGACATCCCGGGGAGTTCTTCAATTAGATTTTCAGGCATATGATTTATATTCAGTTTAGCTTCTTCGTCATATATAGTGTATTTAGTTTTGAGCCCTTCTTCTTTATCGTTTTCATATATCTCTTGTTCTATGCCTATTTGCGCATCATTTAAAGATCCATTTTTTATATCGATCTTAGATCTTTCTACTAGATTATGAAAAACATAATATGCTCTCACTTTACTCATTTTCCATTCTGTATAATACGATAATGTCCATGTAACTCGGCTTACAGCTAAGCTGAATAGCGCAAGTACTGCTATAATCCACAGCACCATCGCAAGTATAGATCCTTTATTGTTCAATTTTATCATAATATCATCGTGGTATTATTACTGTTCTTGAGAATTTTTTATCATCTCTTGTTATATCAATTTTTACGGCAAAAAGTTCCTGTCCTTCATCTTCAACAAAAGAATCTTTCCAAGAGACATCACCTTCTGCTCCTTCAGTTATCATATAGCTGAACTTAATTTTATCGGCTCTAAACAAAGAGTCTTCTTTATCTTTATTCTTTTTTTTCAATGACAATGTGAACGGCATAGATTTTCGTAAAAGCATTTTATCGAACTGTTTGAACTCATATGTTATCTCTTGTATTTGTCCCGCCTCAACTGCCGAAAAAACTAATTTTTTTTCTTCTCCGGAAAAAAGCACGCCTTTGAATTTTCTTGTATAGCCCGAAAGTTCACCTTTTATTTTTTCAAAAGATAATTCAATATCTCTATCACCAAGCCTTATTTCATCGGCTTTTTCCCATACTTTAAATCCCGCTCTATAAGTTGAAAGTATAGTAGCCATTACGACGACAAGAAGTACGCTTACAAGAGAAACCTCAATTAAAGTAAACCCTTTTTCAGAAAATAATTTTTTCACGTTTTACGTCCTTCTGAAAAAACACTGCTTTCTTTCATTGCTTTCCCCGGCAAAATAACTTGTATTTCTCTTCCTCCGCGAGGCCACAGGGCTTCCATCCTCAATAGAGCTCTATCAGTCCCTGTTTCAATAATTTCCGGCCTGCCGTTACGTATCACTTCTCTGTAAACCATATACTGAGTGATATCCCCTCCGATACTGAGCCCATAACCTTCTTCATCCGAAACCGGCACGCCGCCTTTTTTTAAACCTTTATCTTTTGCCGCAGTTATTCGCAATTCACTTATTTTTTCGTCTAAAAGGCTGGCCGCGTACACTTCATTACGTATCAATGACATTCTCATCATCGAAACAGAAAAACCTCTTGTAATAACGACAAGGCATGACGATACTATTGCAACGGTTATCATCAATTCAACCATGCTGAACCCTGCTGTAAAACATATTTTTTTAAAGTTATATTTCATTTTGAAGAAAAATAGAGGATCAAAGTAAATTATTTTTCCGCGTCCCAATTGCCGATATCATCATCCGTTCCGGCCTGTTCATCAGGTCCTGCAGAATAAACATCACAGCCATACCTGCTTTTGTCTCCTGGGTTTTTATATAAGTAGTTGTGCCCCCAAGGATCCTTAGGTAGTTTTTTTAGATAAGGTCCTTTCCAATTTTTCGAGCTCCCCGGATTATCCAAAAGATCTTCAAGCTTCTCAGGAAAATCTCCCATATCCAGTTCATAAATATCCAGCACTAAAGGTATATTGACTTCAACATCAGCTTTAGCGACTGAGATCTTTGTATCCTTTGTCCTGCCTGTTAATCTCGGCACAACCATTGCAGCTAATATACCTATTATTGCTACAACAAGCATGATCTCGATCAATGTAAACCCTTTTCTGTTTATTATTTTCATCAATGCCTTCCCTTTTCATTTCATCCGTTAAAATATAAAAACTCAATATTAATATTACATTCCATAATGCCGAGCTTTTCGTCCTGTACCTTCATGTCTATTCTGCTGATCCTAAGGGCATAGCTGCCGGTCTCTATCTTGTAAATAAATGTTATTATATCTTTTTGCTGTCCCTCAATTTTTAATGTTATATCTCTTGTTTTATAAAAATTTTTTTCTTCATTATCCGGCTGTTCCGGTTTCATATTAATAAGCTTAACTTCGTTCTGGTAAGCTATGTTTTCCATTTCATTCATTACTGCCGGTAAAATATCTTCCCCGGCTTGAGAAGCCTCAATAAAATTTTTAATTTCCGCATAAACATTTTTTATAGAGTCGCTTTGTGCGTCCAGTCTGTAAAGCCTATTGAGCCTTGATTCAGCATTTTTCATTTTAATACGTGTTATCTCAAGCTTGCCGCTAAAAGGGCTAACAATAAATCTTTCTACAGAAAACAAAAGCAATAAAACCGCTATGCATCCTAATAGTATCTTTTCTCTGTTTTTAAGTTTCATCATACAGTCTATTAGCCTCAGATTATATGGCACATTATATCGAATTCATTATATTCGGTCGTGCCTTTAGTTTTTTTTCTGGAATACCGCAACTCTACTGTACCGTATTTATTAGAGCTGTTCAATATGCTTACAAATTTAAATATAGCGCCCATATCGGCACCCTCACCGATAATTGAAAATTCTTTTTTATGGCTGAACATTATTCTTGAAACCGTAATATTTTTAGGCACCAATGCCGATAGATCATAATAATACCTTAATAAAGAATCCTCATAGCTTGTGAATTTTTTGACTTCTTTTATTTTTTCTACCTGCACTATCTGGGTTTTATTTTTAAATTCAAGATCAGCTATTTCTTTATCAAGTTTATCTAGATAAGATTGATACATATACATCCGCCCGACAAAGAACACCAAAAGTAGAAGTACAGCGTAAACCAGCATTATCCCGGCGCGAATACCTGTATCCAAAAATTCTTTCATGTCTTTACGCGTTTCGGCTTCAGGTAAACTAAATGTGAAATTTTTTGTCCCTGGATCTATCGCCGCACCAAGTAATGAGGCCATTCCTATTGAGTCTCCCGTATTTCCCGCTACGGTCAATTCGGATAATCCCGGCAATAATGCATTCAAATCAACTTCTTCAACCGGCATATCAAAAACTTCTTCAAGCTCACGGCCGAGATTAGAACCCTTAACTGCTTTAGACGCTACTAATAATTTATCGGGACCTTCTTGTCTTAATAAAGGCGACAAAGTAACTACTTGGCGCAGTTCTGAAAGAAAAGTTTCTCGTTTCGACGGATCATTGGAGTCTTTTGAGCCAAACTCTGTGCTTTTACTAAGCAATAATTTTTTCCCTCTAAAAACAAAAATATCACTGTATGAGGAGCATATATCAATGCATATTCCAATTCCTGAACCTTTCGGATCCAAAGATCCTGTTTTTTCTAAAGTTTTCATTACTGATGCTGTACTCAGGATAATGTTTGATGGATAAATATTCTCTCTTTCAAGTAAGGCAAATTGTTTCAAAAGCATCTGCCGATGTATTATGCTTAAAACGATCGTGCTGAAACCTTTTTCTTTTTCAATGACTTCAAAATTATATATTATATCCTCTCTTGGATATGGCACTTCTTGGGTTATCTGCAATTCAATTATGCTTTTTAGTTCTTCTTCGTCCTGTGAAGGTAATTTTAAAAAACGCATTGCTACTTGGTTTCTGGGTATACTTAAAACTACTTTTTCTTTGTTCTTGAGTTTATTTTCCATCATTGCTTGCGATATGAGCTCACCCAGTTCTTCAACCTTATCGCTATTCGCTTGCCCTGAGAAAATACTTTCAGGTTCAAAAGAACCCATCTTCGCCTTACCGCGAATGAATGAAATTATATTCTCATTTATTTCAAATACTATCATTTTATTGTACCCTCATTATCTAACAAACATACTTATCTCAAATATAGGAAGCAGTATCGATATAACAATAACGCTAAGCACTCCGCCAACCAGTAAAATTGCTAAAGGCTCTATGAGCGAGGTCACAACTCTTGCCTGCGTTTCAACATCTTCGGCATAACCCATAGAAAGCTCGGCTAATATTTCATCTAAACGTCCCGAAGCCTCACCGACAGCTACCATCTTCCTGAACATTTCAGGAAGGAATGTACAGTTCTCGGAAAAAGACTCTTCAAGCGCCATCCCGGCCATTATATCATCATGAGCTTTGTTCACCTGTTTGGCATACTTATCATTTCCGGCAAGAGGCGCAGATATTTTTAACGCTTCAAGTACTGATATCCCGCTTGAAAGCAAAATAGATAATGCTCCGGAAAATCTGTGCAAATTCTGATTAAATATAACAGTCTTTATTACCGGTATATCCGAAAGAATTTTTTCTTTCATTCTCCGGCCGCGTCCTCCGCGCCCTGAGTAAACGAGTATACCCGATAAAATCAAAAATGAACAGATGACTATGATCCAATTATTTGATAAAAAATCAGATGTTGCGAGCAGCATCTTTGTCATTACAGGAAGCCTCTCGCCCATATCATCGAACAAACCTCGTATTTTGGGAATGACAAAAGCCATCATAAAAAAGATAGTCGCTAACCCGACACTTATCATTACGAAAGGATATGCAAGGCTTGACATTACCTTTCTTGCCATTTGCCTTTCAGCGTCCATATAATCAGCAATCTGCTCAAGAGAATGATCAAGTTTACCGGCCATTTCTCCGGCTTTAATAATGCTGACATAAAGAGCGTTGAAATATTCGGGATGTGATTCTAATGCCTCTGACACAGAGCTTCCGTCTTTAACATCGTTTATCAAAGTTTCCATAAGTTTTTTCATTCCATTCGAATGAGACTGTGCCGCTATAAAATATAAACTATTTAAAATGGGTTCCTGCGATTTGACGAGTATCTTCAGCTGTTTAGTAAAGTTGTATATGTCTTCAGTTGTAACTCTGTCGCGAAAAAATAATTTAGGCATAACAATAACAGGTATTTTTTTTACTTTAGTATTATCTTTTTGATCACTTGGTTTGACTTCTTCAAGCAGTACCGGAAAAAGCCCCATGCTCCTGATCTTAGTAACAGCGTTGTCGCTGCTTGAGGCTTCTATTTCACCTTCGACTACTTTTGTCGGACCTTTTTTAGCTTTATACTTATATATCATTTATTTTTTTTCCTCGTCCTCATCTTTTTCTGTAACACGTAAAATTTCCTCTACCGTTGTTATCCCTGCCTCAACTTTCAGCCACCCGTCTTCTCTCATTGTTGTCATACCGTTCTTCCGGGCTTTATTTCTTAGCTCAACACTTGATGCGCCTTTAATTATCATTTCCTTAATATCATTTGTGAGTTCAAAAAGTTCATATATAGCCACTCTTCCGTTATACCCGGTAAACCTGCATGCCTCACAGCCGTCACCTGCATAATGTTTTTTAATATTCAATCCTTGGGCTTTAATTATACTGATATCCCTTTTAGTTTTACATTTATCGCAGATAACTCTTACTAATCTCTGTCCGATAATCGCTCTTAAAGATGACACTAAAAGGAACGGCTCAACACCCATATCTATAAGCCTGTCAACACCGCTTGTTGCGTCATTAGTATGAACAGTTGAAAATATCAAATGTCCGGTCATTGCGCTTCGTATAGCTAAAGATGCAGTTTCTTTGTCCCTTACTTCACCGACCATTATAACATCAGGGTCATGCCTTAAAACACTTCTCAAACACTCGGCAAAAGTTAAACCTCTTTTAGGCGCGACCTGTATCTGCATTACATCTTCTATTTCATATTCTACCGGGTCTTCTATTGTAAGTATTTTGACTTTAGGTGTTCTTATCTCGGATATGCCGGCATACAAAGTCGTTGTTTTGCCGCTCCCGGTGGGACCAGCCAGGAAAATAATTCCTACGGGCGATTGTATTATTCTTTTTATTTTTTGGAGATTCTCCCCAGAAAATCCGAGTTCATCTAATTTAAATACTCTATTCGCAGGCAATAGCCTTATTACTATATTCTCTCCGTGAGAAGCAGGAATAACAGAAACTCTGAGATCAACTTCCGCTCCGCCGAACTCAAGTTTAAGCCGTCCGTCCTGCGGTATCTTTTTTTCGACTACATCAAGCCCTGAAATTATTTTTATCCTAGAGACCATCGCCGGATAAAGATATTTGATATCTTCCGGCAGCGACAAGTCCGCTAAGATCCCGTCAACTCTGGCACGTATAATAACTTTTTCTCTGTACGTTTCAAAATGAAGGTCAGTTGCTTTTATCTCAATAGCCTGGGCTATTATCTGATCGACCAATTTAATTACCGAAGCGTCGACTCCTTTATGATCGATAACATTTATTTTATCACGCGACTTTGATTCTCTTTCTTTAGCTTTTTCGGCGCCTTTGTTTTCAAGTATTTTTTGTACAGTACCGGCACCAACGCCATAATACACACCAATGGTATCTAATATTTGATCTTCCGTAGCCAATAAAACCTGAGTGTTATAACCAAGCTGGAGTTTTAAGTCTTCGGTTATTGTTATCTTAAAAGGATCGGATATAACTATTTTAAGATCATTGCCTTTCAACGAAACCGGCATGAATTTATAATGCCATACCAATTTTACAGGTACTGCTTTTACAACTTCGTCGGATATGTCTAATTTACTAAGATCATCCACATATTCCATATGCAGCTGTTCCCCTAATGCCTTTAAAAGCTGTTCCTCAGAAATGATCTTGTCTTTCAATAATATTTCACCCAGAAACTTGCCTGTTTGATTAGATCTTTCCAAAGCATTTTTTAAAGCATCTTTAGTCAACGCACCCATATTAAATAATATTTCACCAAGCTTTTTCATCTAGCATTCCTTTCATATAAAATTTTTCGACCGGCACATGATCTACTTCGCCGGCAAGTATCCTCTGGCATCCTTCAAGCGTTTCGTCAAGTTCGACAAACGCTCCATGCGCGCCCGTATATTTTTCGGCGACAAAAAAGGGCTGAGTCAAAAAGTTCTCAAGACGCATTGCTCTTTCGCATACCGTTCTATCTTCCTGCGAAAGCTCTTCTAACCCTATAACAGCAACTATTTTCTTTAATTCCTCATATTTCTGAAATGTTCTTCTTACTCCATTAGCGAGCTTCACATGTCTTTCACCCAATATTGCAGGATCAATAAAAGCGCTGGAAGACGCCACAGGATCAATAGCAGGATACAACCCTCTTTGTACATGGCCTCTTGAAAGTACGATTATCGAATCAAGATGCGAAAAGATTGCAACTACCGCAGGATCCGTAAGATCGTCCGCAGGTACATATACCGCTTCAAGTGCAGTTATTGATGAAACAGCTGTAGACCGTATTCTCTCGTGGAACTCTCCGACCTCCGATACCAATGTAGGCTGATATCCGGTTTCTGACGGGATTCGTCCCATAAGCGCCGAAAGTTCCGCTCCTGCTTGAGCGAACCTGAATACATTATCAATAAAGAAAAGTACATCCTCGCCTTTTTCCTGTATAGCTTCAGCTAATGTTATCCCGCTATAAGCGACCTCATATCTAATGCCGGGAGTCTCGTTCATTTGACCAAATACCAAAGCGACCCTGTCGAGTATCCCGCTTTCTTTCATGTCGAGATATAATTCATTACCTTCTCTGATACGTTCACCGGCTCCGGCGAATACACAAGCGCCTTTACCTTTTTCAACTATATTATGTATAACTTCCAAAGTGAGCACACTCTTACCGCAAGCTGCTCCTCCTAATATACCTGTTTTTGAACCGACAACTAACGGAAACAATAGATCCAGCATTTTAATACCTGTAGTGATAAGCCTATACTCTTTTTTCCTGCCGACATTCACTTCATCATAGCCATAAGCTTTTTTACCTCTTATAGGTTTACTTTTTTCCATAGATATCGGGCCCTGCTCATCTAATGGTTCACCAAAAGCATTCATAAGACGGCCGAAACTATTTTTCGGGTCAGGCATCATAATAAAATTCCCGGTGGCAATAGCTTCTGCATTACGGGCAAGCCCCATATTCATCGACAAAGATACACAGCGCACGGTATTGTTCGTCTTTTGTTCCATAACTTCCATAACAATATCATCGCCTTCATGATTATGCGTCTTTATTATCTCCGATACGGACGGCAATCTATCATTGGCATCAAAACGAACATCTATTATGGGGCCCCGAACAGATACAACATTCCCTTTTATTTCATTATCAGACATCTTCTTGTTCATCTAACCCCCCGAACTCCGGCCATTTTAGCCGCAAAAATTTCTCTTATAATTCTATCGCTTATGGCATGTACACCTTTAAAATATTTAAGCCTTAGATCATTAGATATGTCTTTGAGGTTTTCAAGACTATTATCCA
>JADGBB010000028.1 GCA_015231715.1 Candidatus Omnitrophota bacterium | reverse complement strand
ATAATGTCTTATAGATTTATGACTATAGCCGGTATATCGTTCGGTAAGAGCATTAAGATCAAATTGGAAATTATGCCAAGCACCATCCTCGGCTATTTCACCTAAATATATGGTTATGCTATTTCCACTTGAGGTATTCACGCCATCACCAGATTTAAATGTTATAGCGCCTAAAGCAGTATTGTCCATAATAGGCTTATCCAAGACAGTTGCTACCGTGAACGAAAATTCATCCGTGGCCTTAGCATCAAAAAATAACCATTGTCTATTAAGTTCAGCTGGGCCATAGTTCTGGCCGTAAAGAGATACATCTGAATCATAAACTGATGGATCTAGAGAGTATATGGTCGAGGAGAACCCTTCAGGGCTGGATATTGTAAGTGTATTTTCGATCTCACGAATCGATTCATCATAACCAAGAATATTATCATGTTCATCATAAGTAATATTTTCCATCGTGCGTTCAACAGAAAGATCCGGAGTAAGACTACTCTTGTCAACAAAATCCGGGTTGGTAGTATCCATATAGGAAGTTATACGCCCGCTAATTACATCATATATGATATCGTCTCGTTCAATTGTATTCGTACTGCTTAACGTATTGCTCTGTAAAGCATCAATATGTGGATTTGCCCCTGAATCTGAACTATCGACAATACCCCACGTATCTTTATCCAAATCATATACTTTTCTACCGGCAAGCGTACGATCTTCAGCGAAGATCATATCTTTTATTGCAAGATCGGTACCGGTAATTTGTATTTCATCGATCGAAGCAAGTGTATATCCGTATTCCGCCAAAAGCCATTTTATTCCATCAATACCGGCTTCACTTCCATTAATTGATATTGAATGCCACATATCGTCACAGATATTGACTCCAAGATCATAAATAATATCACCATCAACCATATAATGCCTGTCAGACACATTATCAAATTGCGTCACATCATTCTCAGCTTTTAGAATTATTTTCTTGATAATTGGAGAGGTTGCTTCGTCATCGTCGTCATCAACCGTAACTGTAAAAGTAATGTCAAAATCATTTCCTGTCTTTACTCCTGCAGTGAAGAAATATTGCTCAGGGTCAAGCTCAAGAACAGATTCGATGGATAAACTATCCACCATTGTCATTACCGACGAACGAGTTATTTGTTCAGTATAGTTCAAGGTATTACCCTGTTTGTCATACCTTATCCCGCTTTGTATCTTTTCAGTCACCATAAACGGTGATGACGGGTTAGAAATATATTCCGTATAACCAAATATATTCCCCCTATCATCAAAAGTAATATCAGTACGATATACTTCAGACTCATTAACTAAAGCCGGCGGGGTGAGAACCGGTGTAACAACAGATGGGTCAACCTGCAAAAGATCAGTAAATGCAAAGGATGTTTCATCAGGAGCAATTATCTCAACCTGATTCCCGCTATTATCGGTTAGGGTTCCTCTATCAAAAGTATACATCGCTTTTAAACCATCTGCAGGTGTATTCTTTTTATCTGATGCACCGGTCGTAATTTCTTCAGTTTCAAGTACTCTGTCATATATAACAATATCGTCTACTGTACCGTAAAACGAATTCGACCCTATCGATATATCACCGCTAGTAAAATCTAGATTAACTACCGCAGTATCCGTGTTAACGGTGTTTATTCCATCCCATGTTTTAATATTTATATCACTCCCATCATAGGAAAGAACCAAGTAGAACCAGCCATCATTGCTCACAGCAACATCAAAAGAATTATCGGCTAAAGTCAGCTTGTTAATAGCTGAATCCCATTCTAAACTCCACCCTTCACTTGGAATATCAGCGTCATGTGAAATCAATACAACGTCACTAGTTAAATCAACTTTGTACCATCCGCCTATGGTGAAACTTTCCGCATCTGCATCAAACAGATCTTCCGAAGAGATGGTGATAGATGAATGGAACATATCCAATGCTTTAGATACGGTATCTTTGTTCGCGATTTCATACTCATTTATCTTGCCGTTTTGATCATAATCTATAACATCAAAGGTAACTCTCGTAATCATACCGGGGTTAACATTGGATTTTGACTCATCTACATATTGAGCCATTTGTCCAAAGTTATTATATGTTGTGGATATTCTTGTTATATCTGACTCAATATTTGTCGACAAAGTACCATCATCAATTATTGGGGTTGTTTTTGCGTTTTCTGCGTATGAATATGTTTTACCATTCGCCAAATAAACTAAATTTTCAGTTGTTTTTACCGTTTGAATGCCTTCCGATTGCGATGAAATAATAGTCTCTTGGTAGTTACTTTCTCGGCCATATTTGTCATAGTCAGTATTAATTCTTGTACGGGTAACATCATAATTGAAAACTGTTTCTTCAAGCTCAGATAAATAGTTTACATCTGCGACATTAATTTTACCGTCACCATTAGCATCAAACATGCTTTCAAAATCGGGTGAAGTTTTAGTAACCTGACCATGAGTGTAAAGTATCTTTTTGAGTTGGTTCACATCTTCCTGAGATATTATATCTGAACTAAAAAGATCGATATTAAAATCACATTTAGCGAGTTTTGTATAAAATGCAGCTTCATCTTCTTTAACGCTTAGGATCCCGTCATGATTCATATCTAAACGGGTATAATAATCATAATTCTCATCACTTTCAAAGATGCTTACTGTCGAGTAATTTGATATAACACTTTTAATTTGATCTATGAATTTAGAGTCGGCGCTAGAAACTATTCCGTCAGAATTGAGATCAAGATATTCATATAGGTACCAATCCGGATTGACCACCGGATTTGTCTTTCCTGCCACAGGCAAATATTGACGTATCATCGGAACACCGGAGTTAACCAAAAGTTTATATGCCGGAGCTATATCGAATATATTTGCCCCGGAAACATCAAGTATCCCGTTACGGTCACCCATTTCTTGAAACATCCATATTTCACTTTTGTATATGTCTTTAAAAATGTCAGTTGAACCTGAAAAAAGACCGGCACTTTTTACTCCGGTATCTTCGTTGATATTTATTATTCCTCCGGAGATAAATCCCGATTCTTTATCATTCGTATCATTTCCGTTTTTAGTAAGATCAGTGAATTGATCTTTACTTCCGTCGAAGGAATAATAAGCAAGCAGTGACGTTTCCGATGTTTTTTCACCTGAAATATCATAATATTTAATCAGTGTACCGCTACTATCCCCTGAAAGGATACGCTTATCATCTTTTCTTGCAAATAAGTTTACAGCATCAGCGTCATCTGAATAGATAGCTACTTCGTCGATATTGCCTTTGAAATTATTTATGCCATTATCCGAGCCGATACAAAAAATTCTATCAGTCAAAGCTGAGTCTAATGAGAGAGCAGCAATATTATATTCGAAAGTGTTGCTGGTAGCGCAAAGGAGACTGCCATTGACAAATATTGACAAATTAGAACCATCACTTGAAGCAGTTATTTGAGACCAATCATAATTTGAAAAAACATTTGTATCTGACAATACCATTTCCAATGTTTCACCATGATATTGGAAAACTATCTTTTTTTCTTTCTCATCATAATATAAATTTATCAATGTCAAGTCATCTACAGCTTGACCTGTAGCTGTTTCAGAAAAAATAGTGTAAATACCCTCACCCTCATCTGAAAGACTCAGGAAATTGACCCATGTATCTATTGTAATTTCATTTGAGTCGTCAAGAGATGTAAGTAAATTTGTCTTCGTTGTTGCGTCTGTAACAGCTAAACCGGAATAATTTATCTCAGCAAATTTACTGCCGTCAAGCTGCATAGATCTAGAAGTATAATCGTCCAGTATTATACCTTCGCGTATGAGCGGGTTAGTTCCGGCATCATCCTTAAGATATAAGGCAAGAGCTGCTGCTTCATCAGCGTTACCATTATAATAAAGCATATCAACATCATGCTGATCAAGAATATTACTGCCTGCACCCCCGTCCCAAGCATTAAGATCATCAACTGTTAAGTTCGACAAACCATCAAAAGCAGCGTCTTCTAGATCAACATCCGATAAATATATATAATTTGTAAGACGTTGAGACAAGGTCGCCAAAGCCCCGCCACTAAGCCTGATCGTATCAGCATCATCAATAAAGTATATTTGGTAAGTTTCACTTTGAGGTGAATCAATTCCAAGACTATTTTTCCATACTTCGACATTAGCAATACCAGAAATGTCCCTATCAAATACAAATGATGTCGGATCATTACTATCTTTGACCATATCCGCCTCAATATGTACAGATCCAGCGAAATCCTCATTGAATTTGATACTGATGTTTCCATTAACATTAAATGAAATAGCACTGACAGAAAAACCATCAGATTCATCAAAATCGGTTATAGTCCCATCAACAGCTATCGTTCCAACAAGTTGACGACCCACGTAAACTTTGAGATACTTTCCGGAAAGATCGATCCCTGTTATATCGTAAACATTAGCAGCAGATCCTATGCCCATAAATGCCAAGCTAATATTTTCTGAAAGGATATCTGGGAAAGTGATGGTAGTTGTGCCTAATCCGGTATCTTTTATAAGTTTATAATTAGGAATCTCCATATTATATTCCGGCCGATTATTTGTTCCGAAAGAATCAGAAAATATAACCCCATCATCTGATATGTCATATGCCGCGATGCCTAAATTATCCCGATAAAAAACATCGTTTATAAAATACCAGTGATTGCTTGCTTGAGACGAAATATCTATTGCGGCGCTATCGCCCGCATAAATATTATTTGATAATTGACCTATTGCCTCAATATCAGCCATGGTTATAAATCCGTCACCATCACGATCATATTCATTGCCATATTCATAATCCCCTATTTCTAGATAATTTTGATCTCCGGATTTTTCTATTTCTTTTGTAAGATATTCAGTTACTGAATAAATTTTTATAATATAATCTTCACCGGAAGCAACTGAATTTATAGTAAATACTCCTGAAGCATTAATTGAAAATGGCACATCAATATCGACATAATTTCCGCTGCCGTCATTTTTCTGTATAATATATTGACCTTCTTCAAGCGGCTCATCATATTCAGGATCATATATATATTCGTAGGAATCGGCCGCATCCCCATTATCGATAATTCTTTCTGTAAAGGTCCCGATGAAACCAGCTGTTAGATCATCGGCTTTTACTTTACCGTCATCATTAATATCATAAACATTGAGCCAGTCGGATTTTTTCGTATCAACAAAGTTTCTGTACTTCTCGAAACTACCGATCAGATCATCACCGTCAAAAATTGTTGTGATAGTATTTTCGCCATTTATACCTGTCTTCATATAATGTGGAGTTTGAATGATCCCCTGAACGGCATGAATATCCGGATCATTTTCTTCAAGCAGATTCAATAATACCATGGCATAAACTGCGTTTTGCCCGTTACTTCCATGAGCTATAGGTGACAACATACTTCCACCCGATGAATTTTCCCAAACAAGTGAAAGTTTTCGTACATCTTCTGTGTCCAGCATTCCGTTCTTGTTCGCATCCCAAGTTAAAATGTCATCATCTGTTATGAAATAATCATAAGTCTGCGGATCAAGTTCAATGAAGATCTCTTTGCCTGCATAGGACATATCCACTGAATTATTTTTTTCTGTATCATTATTGTTTATGTCATAAAAAGTAAACTCACCGGATAAAGAATCGACCCGATAATCGTTCCCCTTAAGGTAATGCTTCCCACCATTGTCTTCAAAATAAACTTTATAATCTCCTTGAAGGTTGTTTAGTGAAAATTTATCAAATATTACTGTCTCTTCGTCATCATTACCAATAGTTGCGATACTCATATTATACTCATTGAACATTTCGATTATGGCACTGTTCAATATATCGGCAAGATATCCTAAAATAGGATTACGTATTTCTTCATCTGTTTCTGCCGAATAACAAGTTAAAGGTATCATATTCGTAATATATTTTGCGGCAGCAGGAGAAGCCCCGCCCAAAAGTTGCTCAAGTTTGTAAATAGCCTGCATTTCACCGTTATTAAGAGCAAAAAAGGCTTCAACATCTTCAAATGTTATATATGAATCACCATTTGTATTGTACCCGCCCTGTCGATACTTCCAAGACAAAGAAACCGGCACAGCAAGATTATCAAGATCGCTTTTTATAGCGTCGAGTTCAGATAAAAGTGTCGCGGTGAGATATTCAGCCAGCTCTATATCCTCGTAATTAAGCGAACTACTGTCGTTCATATCATAGGCTGCGTCATACCCGGGAGATCCTTTACCAAGCGAAGCTTTTTCACTTACAATCTTTAATAAGATCTGAGTGAATGTCAATTTATCCATATCGTCTATATACCCATTACCATCAACATCATAACCGGTTTCTCCGTCACCAAAAAATGGTTTCAATAGATCAATATAGACTTGAACATCCGCTTTTGTAACTACACCGTCAAAATTCATATCATACATATTTGTGTTGGAATAAACGATCGCGTTCTCAACAAGATATTCTTTAAGAGCGTCAATATCTGCTATAGTCAATTCACCGTCACCTGTCATATCAAGTGTTGTTTTAACTTTTTCTCTTGTATTATCGGTGAATGTATCAATAAATCCATCGGCTGTATAAGTTATATCAGTCATTGTCAGCATAGTCATTTTTGAGGGTGATGCTGTACTTTCATAAGTGTTTATATACGAAATCATTTGACCCAATAAATTATATTTTATACCGTACTGAACTGTAGTAGTTGTAGTATCCAGCACAGCCTCATGGATCTTGATCTGAACAAAATCAACAGTGTTCTCGCTTCCCCCTTTTTCATCGTTCTTATTAACCTCGTCTGAAACAAAAGTTATCCGGCCGGTAGATTCATTAACGCTATAATCTCCGAAAGCAGCAGGTGCGCCATTAATAAATACGGTATAATCTTTCCCGGCAATTGAACCTCCTCCATAATTGAATACATTTTGAGGGCCGTATATTTTAACGGAAACATTGTCACTCGATTCCGGAACATCAGAATTTGAGAAGATTATTTTGCCGTTTGTTTGATCGACAGTGGCTAAAGCAGAAAATTCTCCATTCACATATACTTCCCAAACACCAATTGAATCGAAAGATAAATTAGTATTGAAATTGTATTCTGCCCGCGAGGCATCAAGATAAATAAGATCTACACCAACCTGCAATCCCGAATCATAGGAGATAGTTATAGCATCATCCTGCACCAAAGCTTTATCCAGATCAAAACGAACAAGGCCATCTTGACCTACAGTTGATGGAATTGTCATTTCACCATTATTGATACTAATTACACATGGCGTATCAACTGATTCTGTTGAAGTCAAATCATAAGTAAATGAAGCACCTGCAGCTGGTCTGTTTTCCCTGATAACAGTATCACTAGCCCCTAAATTGTATGTTTTAGTTTCAATACTAATATCAGAATTCTGGATATTTGCCAGGTCAGTGAAAGTATCAGATGAAGGATTGAAAGTTTCCGTAAATGCTTTTTCGCGAGTTGTCGTTATCTGGCCGGCCATTCTTCCGTTACGATCATATCTCATATCATTCAAATTTGTAATTGAGATCTTATGCGGCGCAACTGATGAATATGTCACATCTTTATAACCGCTCATCATATTATTGTTGTCATAAGCAATGTCAGTCCGAACAGTTGCTGAATATTTATTATGACCGAAATCTAAAATTTCACCTGTCCCATTTTCAGATATCGTTTCATTGAAAGACGCCATATTGCCTAGATGCGTCTCATACAAAATATCAGAAACTGTTCTTACTGTTTCTACGTCCTTAGCAGTAGTAGTAATGGTGTCTGTATAACCAAACATCTTAGATCCATTATATCCTTCTACCTGACGATGTGTTGTTGTAGTCACTTTAAGTTTAGGTTCCATGCCGGAAGTTGCATCCGAGATCGCGCTATCCACAGCTATTTCAGTGTAAGAGGCAATTAATCCATTATCAAGATAGACTACTGACATTGTTCTTTCGTTTTGAAGATCCATTGGTATCCAGATATTATTAGTAAGGATCTCTTCAGTAGTAGTATCAGTATAAGATATTTCTCTGCCATAATCGTCGAACCCAAAAGTATTGTGAATAGTCGTTTTTTTACTATCCGGCCATGCCGAAGAAGTTATATTGTCTCGATAAGAAGTCATTCTCCAATGATCAGGGTCATAAACAATTTGATCTCTTGTAGTTGTAGTCGTTATGTTTAAACCCGGTATAGTTTGTTGACAATATAGTTCATCATCAAGCATATTCCAACCAATCACCGAAAAACCACCGGCACTATTGGATATTACAATAGGAGCAGGATTTCCAGAAGTATAGACATCACCAATAACTCCTTCTTCGAGAATAACCCTTTCTTTATGATTATCATCAATCTCGTAATATCTTGTATACCCCGTAACATATACCCCTTCACTCATCTCTTTTGTGTATGTTTCAATATATGTCCCGTCATTCAATAATACAGTATTATTTTGTGTTGGGAGGTCTGATTCACGAGTTCCTATATTGATTAATTGTGATGTTCCCATATCATAATCAGCTTCATACTTATTATCGCCTTCATCCCATTTGATTTTGAGTATATTTTGATCTATTGGATCCTGAGTCACATTTAGCTGAACCCCTTCCGGCAAACCCAAAGAAAGTTTAATACTGTCATTAGTGGGTATCGCTCTATTAAACAGTATATTTCCCGTTGATCGATCAAGATCATAATCATTAAGTATTGTTTTTTGCAGCAAAGTATTAACATTGTCCGGATCAGCATAAATTCTATAATTATAATTTTCTAGATTGCTTATAGTCGAAGTATAAATCATTGAATTATTGGTTGTATCAGAAACATTAAATCCATCAGACATTTCTATAATAATATTCGAACCGGATTCTACTCCGCAAAGACTTTCAAATTCAATGCCGGTAGCTTTATCAATTTCATGCGAATAAAAGGATATGTCATATGTACCTGTATCCCCGGCAGATCTAGTGACTCCACAATCTCTTAAAACAGCAGGTGTTCTTTCCAAATAAATCGTAAGATCACTATTTGAAAGATTACCGGCAACAGTAAAACTTGTATCAGTTTTATTAAACTCTAACTCAATACCTTGAGCATTATAAACATGTTGCAACCGCTCAGATTGATCTGGGGTTAAAGTATATGTTGTCTTCAGATCCGTTCCATCATACTGCCCACCGTCAATAGTTTCTTTGACGTAAACTATAGTATCCATAGAAGATATATCCGTTGCCCCCATAGCCAATGAAAATGTGATACCTGTATTACTTGGATCATTATCACCTAAGATCGTATTTACCTGTATACGTATTGTCTGATTATCTTTATCAGAAATAAGATTATCTTTAAATCTTAATATAGGCTTAATTTGAGGATCAGCGCTAACATCATAAAAATAATCAGTCCCTAAAATCAATTTTTTCTCACTCACGCCATCATGAAAAAATATTTCATATTCTACACCGCTAGCACTCAAATTCATTTCTGGATCCGCGACCATGACCGGAGTTGTTGTTGCCCCCATAATGATCTCTTGTACCGCAAGCACATCATCAATAATCATTATCAATGATGATCCGGGTTCAAAATTATTAGGAATAGCAGTAAAGGTAATATCTCCGGTAGCAACATCTAAATAATAATCACCCGGGCTTGTTGCTGTTTCAATTTTTTGACCATCAACAAAAATATTGTAATTTCCGGACAAATCCAAAGAGGATACATATACAGATGCATCGTCAGCAATGATGCTTTCACTTACATAAAGAACCATATCACCGGTAATAGGATCTTCAAATATTATTGTTCCATTAGCACCTATAGTGTAATCATTATAATAATTTTCTTTCATTATTATATCTACAGGAGGATCGCCTGACAAAACATGTACCTCAACATCTCTGCCATCAAGATCGAACATACCAAAAGTATAATTCGCCCCATTATCCCCGTCAACTATCTGTGATATCTCAAGAAAAACAGGATCACCGTCTTTTTCTCCCCACTGATTAAATATCTGCACTGCCATCTGCCCATCAACTTCATACAAAGCCGCATACCTCCCATCAGCCATCTGAATGAATGAGATATCCTGAGGATTATTAACGACTGGTTCGTCTAATGTAAATATTGTCTTGGGTTCGGATGTCACCTTAACTGTGTTCAATTGAAGGTTTGTATCGTAAACACCGGCACTATATAGACCATTAGTCCATCTTATTTTAATCTCATGTTCGCCCTCAGAAAGTCCTTCTAAGTTAATACTTGACGTATTCCTTAAATCATCTAAAGCAATATTTCCGAATTTCACTCCGTCCACAGATATTTCCAAATCAAATTTATAATCATTTCCAGTTGCTGTCTCATAGGCCGCCATATTTGCAGGATAATTTTGACCGTCTAATTCAAGTATATAATAAGATGTTCCGTCTGAAGTCATGTCGAAGGTAAGATCCCCATCAGCATTAGGTGCTTTAAAGTTAGGTGTTTTAAAGCTGGTATTGGAAATATACCATTGACCACTTTTAGTAATGTTTTCTGCATCCGGAACAAAATCCATGCTCTCAACAATGCTTTTCAATACGCTTCTTTCCTCATCATATTCGTATTCCCAAACTACTCCTGTCTTGAGGTTTGTTCTTGAGGTAATATTGTCTCCTGAATATTCATATTCATAAAGCCTGTCATCCATGCTAATTCTCACATCTGACAGATCACCTTTATACAAATAATTCCTGTATTTACATGAGCCTACAGTAAGGTCGGTGCCGGCAATACTTGCACTACCGTATAATTTCAATGGGCTCTTTGATATTAGTTCATGTTCAATCCCGTCTTCAGCATAAACGGCCTTATACACTATTTCCTCAGAATCCCTATCAATAATGATACTTACATCATATTCAACGTCTTTTTCCAAAACAAAAGCTGAAGATGTAGTTGACGATATTCCTGCAGGCGTTGTATGCCCAAACAACAAAAAAGCCCCTTCGTTGCCTTGTATTAAACGTACAAACCAATAATGATTATAACCACCTGCAAATTTTTCAAGAATGTATTCAAAAGGGCTGTTAATATTGTTACTATAAGTCATCGTAAAATTGATCTCGAAATTGTTTTCTCCAAGCCATAAATCCTCTGAATCCACTTCTCTCAAAATCCCTAATGCATCAAGCTCCATAGATGGGTCCATGACACCGTCATTAATAATATTTCCGGAAAGTTCAAATACTTCTTCATGAACTTTTTCTATAGATGTATGGGCTGTAAAAACATTTTCTGCCGGATTGACAAGAACATTACGGTTCTTATATATATGTTCCCTTTCTGTTTTTGTGCCATCAGCATATACTACTTCCTCACTTTGTATGAAGTTAGTATCACTAAAATATTTATAAGTTGACTTTGAACCGTCAATATCTTTAAAAGTTGCTATTCTTCCAAGTGAGTCATATGTCCATGTTTGTTTTTCACCATTTGGATAATCTATATTTAAAAGATTGTCGTTTCCATCATATTCGCGTGTTATGATCCGGCTAGAAGAATCAAGAGTTCTTACAAGCGTATGTCCGTTTGTACCTGATCGATAATTACTGTCATCTGCAAATAGTACAAGTCCGCTTGAAGGATCTCCCTGTATGACATATTGTCCTTGTGTTGTAGTTTCGGAATACTCGATCATCTCTCCTGAAGCGCTGTAAACAATACCGGACATTTCTCTAACATTCGTAAGGCTGCTTGCTATCTCCGGCTGGAATGAAGCTGTTTTAGAATATAACATCTGTCCTTTGTCATTATATTTTGTATCAAGAGTGTTCGTAGTAGTTGTAACCCTATCAGCATCAGATCCAAGGATATTCACTTCACTTTGTAATGTATAAAATACAGTTGTTTTTTGTGTTTGTGTTACAAGTTGACCGAGATCATTATAATCCATATCAGACTTAACGCTTATACTGCGTTCATTGTAATATTGAGCATCAGCAACAACTAGCGGGATGCTATGTGTATCTTCAGTCATTCCACTCATCAAACCGTTTGATCTGTATGTAATACCTGTAACTATTGTATCTGTCTGTATCAGTTGCGGACTCACAACTTCTTCCGAATCTTTATTTACAAATTCTGCCCCGGAATTTTCAATGTAGCCTATAACTTGGCCGAGCATATCATATGTTGTTTCAGTTCTAGTGGTAGTTACTTTCTTGTCAGTAATTTTTGAAGTATCACTATCACTAGTTGTGTTGATTTCACTATATGAATAAAGCTGTCCGTCTTCATACTCCATACTAGACATTGTTCTCGTATTAGTTATATTTGGAGTAGCATCTGATTTTATAGTGTCCTTGAAAGATCCGACTTGTCCCAGCCCGTT
Source organism: Candidatus Omnitrophota bacterium (assembly GCA_015231715.1). Next base: position 7,724 of record JADGBB010000028.1, on the reverse strand, counting down.
GTATTTTGTATACTCCCTTAATGTTGTTACTTCCAGACTATACACAGCAGGGTCTAATATATTTTCTGAAGTTGATATTTCCTTGTATGAATCCATCCTTCCGTTTATGTCATAGATAATAAAAGGTAAATTGTTCTCATCAGTACCTGTGTAAACTGTAGTAGTAATAAGATCTTTTGAAGCGGATATATTTATAGTTTCATCAGTATAGTAAGTCATCTGCCCAAGATCATTATAACCCGCAATTTCCCTACGTGTATTTACTATGACATTGAGTCCGGTAGAGCCGATTATATCTTCTCGAGTATTTTCAACATAATAACTTTTGAGACTGCCATTTTCATAGTATGTCCTATCCTCAATGTCTGTTTCCGTTGAACGAAGATCATTTTCAGTAGTAGTTCGCGATGATCTCAACATCCTGTCTAACCCGTCATATGAAGTGATATCGGTAGTCACATTATATTCACGATATGGACTAGAAGTATCTGCAGAAGTATCCGCCATGTCAAATTCAGAATAATTAGTATTCGAATATACCAACCTTCCCTGAATATCATAAAGCCTATTATCATCCGAATCCTGTTCTACCGTTTTCTTATCTCCGTCCGTTATAGTTCGTTTCATTCTGAGAATTTGAGAAAGATCATTATAATCAGTTTCAGCTATTTCTGTTAAAACATTATATGTATGGTTAAGTCTTATCTCTGTACTATCTTTCTCTGTAAAATCAATGTTTGACGACGATAAACGGCCGTTCATGTCATAAACTCTGATTGCGGCATCAGATTCATAAGTAATTTTAGCATCTTCCGTTGTTGTTCGTTCCATATATGCTATTTGGCCGAGATCGTTATAATCCTTATATGTTGTTTCAATAACATATTCTCTATCTAAAATATTATTATCTAAAGTATTATCCAATGAGGTTTCAGTATATGAAATATTCGTATAGGCAAGGTCACCATCAATATTATACTGTCTATCAGTATCCACTTCATGTGTTATTTTGGTCCCTTTTGCAGTCGTTTTATCAATCCCCCTGATAAGTCCGCAATCATAGTACTCATATTGTGTTAACGACATTGATTTGACAAAATGTTCAATTCCCACAAAATCATATCTTGCTATATCATTATGCTGCGCGTCGAGTTCATCAATAGTCGGTTCTGATGGAGCTGTATTCAAATCTGGCGTTGAGCCGATCCCGGAAGTGTATATATCATAGCGTGTATTTTGCGAAAATATATTGTTAAATACTTTTGGGGTATGTAGCCGATTTGTAATATAAATACCGTCACGATTATTTAAAAACGTATTAGATTGGATTATGGTTGATGTTCCGGTGCCGTAAACTCCTATCGTGTTCCATCTCAATACGTTCAACTCTATTATTGTGTTTAGTATATTGGCATTGCTTGTTCGAATTCCATAAAAACATGACTCAATAATATTTTTCCTTATTGTGACATTTTCTCCATAAACAAATACGCCCGATTGACCGTTAAGACTGCTTCCATCGATAGTGATCCCTTGTATCAAATTATTGCCCATAGCCTTTACGCAATCACTTTTGTTAGTTAATGTCAAAACAACTTTTGTATTATCCTCCCCAATAATATTGACGCCGGAACTTAATTGTATACTGCCATTATATATGCCTTCGTGCAGGTAGACTGTATCACCTGAATGAGCTTTGTTAATATATTCCTGCAGATTTTCGCCTGCATAAACATGATAGACGACCGCCCCTGTATCTAAGATTTCTTCTCTGACGAGATTATTCTCATCAACATTAAAGTTACCATAAACACTTGACTGGGTTGTCATTATATCCGTAGATAACAAACGATTATATCTGTCATAAATTCTGATTGTATTATCTTCTTCGGTGGTTATCATTGCCCCGTCAGTGACAATTTTTGTCATCATAGACACTTGGCCTAAAGCAGTATATGAAGATATATCTGTTACTACATTGTATGTACGATCAAGCTTTAATTCATCATTTTCATTTACAGGAATATCGGTTTCAGTCAATCTAATATTCGATTGAGCTAGCCATCCTTGGCTGTCGTATGTTCGGAGCGATAAGTCAGTTTCCGTCGTCAGTTTATTTCCGTCGGTAGTTTCTTTAGTCATATTAATAATTTGGCCAAGACCGTTATAATCCAGAATATTCGTAAAAACATCATAAGATGTTTCATACGGGATAGCGGCATCAGACTCAGCAGGAGTGTATCCGCCATTTTCTGTAATTCTAACATTCGATGTCTTTAAATTTCCGTCCTCATTGAAAGTTCTTAGGGAAATATCATCTTCTGTTACGGTTTTAACTGTCTGCCATACCCCGTTTATCTCCATCATATAATCTGTAGTTTTGTATATATCAGTAGCTCTTCCCAAACTGTCAAAGCTGTCAATTCGTGTGTTGATCATGTATTTATTATCCAGCGTTGTCGTAGTAACTCCTGTTCTATTATGTCTGCTTTGCGCTTTTTCGTGAAATTCTATACTTGAGGTTAGAAGTCTGCCGTATTTATCATATGTGCGAGCGCTCATGTCATTCTCAACCGTAGTTTTTCCATAATGAGTTGTGCTATTAAATCTAGAGCCCTCAACAGTAGTATGGTTCTCAACAGTTGTGCGTGTCATGAATTCTATCTGGCCATAATCATTATAGCTGTCCGGATCGGTCATATCAGACGTGACGGTATATGATCGATCCAAAATTCCGCCTGTTTCCCGATATATTATTTGTGAATAGGTAAGTTTGCCGTCCGCATTATAGTTTCTATCAAGGATATCGCTTTCATATGTCACCTTAGCATCCTCTATTGTGATCCTATCCATTTGACTGATCATGCTGTTATTGTTGTAGGAAATTATTGTAGTAGCAACATTATAAGATTTACTCAAATCGTCACTGCCGTCAGCAGATTCCCAAGTTTCATTAAAATTGATATTTGAATTTAAAATTCTATTTTGTGAATCGTAAGTTCTCGGAGCGGTATCGGTTTCAACTAATATTCTAGTATCAAACCATTCGTTTGTTTCCTCATTCATAATCTGTGAAGTAGTAGTTTTTTCCATCTTCGATATTCTGCCAAGTGAATCATATGAATCTGAAAAACTCATATCGGATCTAACTTTATACTTTAAATTGAGTCCCGGCAAATCAGATGTTTCCTGAGCTGTTTCATGATACTCGACAAAAGAAGACTCAATCCTTCCGGCTAGATCATATGTGCGAAGCGCTAGATCCGACTCAACTGTAGTTTTGATACCGGACATTGTGGTTCTTGTCATAACTGTTATCTGGCCAAGATTATTATAGCCGTCGTTTTCTATTAGCGTGTTTACCGTATGGAAATTAGTATAGGCTGGAGCATTAGGTGCATTGTTTTCAGTATACTTTATGCTTGATGTCCTTAACTGTCCTGAAGAATGATAGGTTCGGTTCGACTGATCCTCCTCGACTGTTGTTTTCCCAAAAGCATCTATTGTTGTTCGTTTATTCTGAAGTATTCTTCCGTAGAGGTCATATTCAATATTTTTGGTCTCAACTGTGTACCATTTATCAAGAATCTGACCGTCATCAGTACTTACGGTTTCATGGATCACTTCCATTTCCTTCTCCATGCGACCGTAAGCATCATATGCCATAGTTATAAGTTTTGTTGAAAGTTTATTAGGAGAAGCCGATGTAGTTGTATTTTCAGTCCAGGATATCGCTTTACCTGAATTATCATACAAGAAATCTGTTTTATTTAATGTATATGATTCATTAAGCCGGAAAGAAGTCGAATCCGCATTTTTCCTTGTTCCCGATTCCTCATATGTTTTGGCCCTTCCCAGCCGATCATATTCCATAGTTATATCAGATGCTGCAATCAAATCCGGTGAGGCTGTATCATTAAAAGTTTTCTGAGTCCATTCGGTTGCCGCGCCTGTTAATTCATCCCAATCTTTTATCTCTTTAAAGAATTCATATGTTCTAACCGAGTCGTCCGCGACTCCTGTATTTTCTGTCACTTTAGAATAATACGTAACCATCTGCCCTTCGTTATTATATGTAACCGTGACTTCTGTATCCGTCACTTTATCTGAAAAAGCAAGATCAGAAGTTGTATGCTCTTTCCATGTAATAGCTTTGCCGTCATCAGAATACTTTACATCGGATTTTATTGTTGTTGTCACAACAGTAACAAATGGATCTATCTGCATTTCAACAGGGACAGTAGACGTGACTAATTTGGCTGCATTTGAGCTAAATCCAGGTGAGGCAGGTTGTTCTTCAGGCGTTATATCTAGCTCTCTACTATTTGAAGTTACATTAGTTATCTCTAAATTGCTTATAGTCAATGTTCCTTCTCCGTACATATTGTACCAAAGCCCACCATCAGATCTCCAAACTATAGTATGCTCACCGGGTTCAAGAGGAAAATCATATAATCCTGCTGTGTACTTACCCCACCCACAATATATCATTCTAACTCCGTCAACATAAACAGACATATAGTTATAGGCACCGTCCCGTTCGCAATTAAAGGACAATGTTCCTCCGCCCGGAGCTATTTCAACTGTTTGCTGCAGTATTGGACCAACACCTTCTCTAGCATCATTGAGTACAACAGTATTGCCGTTCATAACCAATGTGCCGCTAGTAGGAACTGTTGTTTCTAGATTAGATGATGAAAAGGTACCAACTTCATCCATAATCAAAACATCGCCCACCTTATATGTAAATTCACCGGTCTGTAAAGGTTGTGTATCCGAGTAGCTGAATAATAATGATAGTTCTCCATCGCTAACTTCTTCGGGGATTAGAAATGAAGTCTCTTGTGGATCAAGATCGTATTTATACAATTCTGCTGTCGTTTCATTAAAAATCAAAAGTTGAAGGTTACTTGTTCCTAAATCATTCACAGAATATGAAAATCCAATAGATTCGCCAGCCACTAAGGAAATATCCTGTTTGAGTAATCCGTCCAACCCTGGGTTTAGGTATCCGTCATTGTCAATCGACGGTAATTGATAATTGGCGTCCAATGTGGTATATGATACTCCGCCGCCCGGTGAAATATTTGTTACAGTGAAACCATTACCGGCATATCGCATTGAAAATTCCTGTATAGTTTCGGTAATTTCTATGCCCATATCAGTATATGTCACTAAATTATCGGTTATTCCCGTTATCGTACCATACCTAATCCTTCCATTGGCACCTGCGAGAGTAACTACAGCCGGTGTTCTAGTTGAAGTATCAGACCCCAACATTCGTGAAGCTAGATCAAAGAAATCAGCTGATGTAAAAACATCTATATTCAACCCTGCCAATGAAGCTGCTTTTGAAAGGCTGAATAATGTTGCTCCCGCATAATTATTCGATGCTAGATCTATAGCACCCGTAAGAACATCTATAAGCAATGTCTGTGTTAACTGTTGATATTTTGTTACCAAAGCATCTGCCGCGTTCAAGAATATTGCTAAAGCATTTTGAGCTGTATTCAAAAGGAATGTTCTAGTATTATCCAACCAATTACCCAGGGATTCTTCTGTGATATCTTGAACGTCAATTGTTATATCTGCTTCCTGCAACCCGAGTTCAATACCCAAATTTCTTAAAAATTCTATTTTCACTTCATCTGATAGGTCATCAAAACCTATTATCTTTTCCTTTATAGCATCAGTTGATTCAAGAACAATATTACGCTGCTCTGTCTGTGTATCAGATGATATCTGACGTCCGAGGTTGTTATAGGCGATATTTCTTGTAAAAGTATCGGTAACTATATCCTCTTCTGCATTTGTCCACACTTTTGAATCATAATCTTTCATCAAGCCTGTATCATAATAAGCAATATTTGTCCTCTCTAGATGTGTCGTTACATAGTAATCGTCCATCCCGACTCTAGCCGGATCATATCTTCTTGTGTCTGATATATCTGAAATTACCTGACCAAGATAGTCGTACTTTATCTTTGAACGCATGGTCATTGTCTCGGTGCCGTCTGTATTATTGGTTGAGGTTTCGGCATAAGACCTTTCTTTCCCGTCAGCATAATAAGAAATATCCGTGACACTTCTTATTATTTCTCCAGAAACTCCGCTTATTGTCTCTTCATAAGAAGCGTCCCTGCCGGCAATATCAAAACTTGTAACAGTTTTAATTACAGTAGATGTTTCATCCATTTTCTCGACGAAACCGTCAGCATCCTGTGGTAGCTCTCCGGTTTTAGTAACTGTAGTTGTGGATTCAGCAACTCTATATCTGGAATCAAATTCTGTTACCTCATAAACTGTAATGGTATTAGCAAGTGGAGAACTTTCCTGAACAGTTTCTGAATTATAACCGGTTAAACGTCCTTTATCATAGGTGTTAGTCTTATTTGTTACTGATAGAAGCTGCCAGTTTTCTTCCACATTATCCAAATTGGCATCTTCATTTGTATTATTGTATGTCTCTATTCGCTGGCTTATTGCATTGCCATATTCATCTATATTTGACATTCTGGTAATAGTCGACTTAGAAAACACATCGTTCTCGTCATATTCTGTTATAGAGCTGAGAATTATAAAACCACGGTGATCATATGTATTTTCAGTCTCAGAATAATTACTCCAAACTAGTATTCCTGTCTCTGTATCATAGCCATATTTTATTTCATTCTGCACGTGAGCATTACCAAACTTGTCCCAATCTGTTGTATTTGTTATAGTTCTGTTAACAGCTATCAGGGAATCTGTATTTTTTACATCATTGTTTATATTTGAACGCAACAATGTCTCGGCTACAGATTGATTGTATTTTGTAATATCTGATGTTGTGGCTCTGCTCTCATCGTCATATGTCATAGTTGTTGCCGTCATTGAATCAAAAACATATCCCTCACTATCGATATTTTTGTAATACAAGCTTGATGTTGTTATTAGAACATTTCCTCTTTCATCATATGTTGATATTATATTTGTTATCTCAGGATCGTCTGACTCATCAATTATAAAATGTTTTTCTACTCGTTTCGATATTACATTATGATATTTGTCATGTGAAAGATTTGTTATCTTCTGACGATATGTTAATTGAAGTGCGCCTGAAGTGTCAGCAGCGTAATTATCGATCGTTTGAGAAGCGCATTCACCTTTATTATTATAGCCTGTGTTCCATATTTCTGATTTTTTAGTATTAACAAGAACATTAGTTTCGTCATAGGCATTTGTTGTAACCGTCTGGTACAGGATATTCCCGTATTGGTTTATGTTGTGGTTTGTTGTTATGCGTTCAGAAATTACGGGTAGTTCTTCATCGGTCGAAATGCCGGATTGTTCAGATGTTTCGGGTATCAGGAATTCTGTTGTTGTCGTTGTGGCGGCAGTACCTCTTCTTGCTGCTACTAGAGCATTGGTATTTACTCCGTCTATTTTAAGTATGTCGTCATATGTATATTCTGATCCGGTTCTCTTATATGGCTCTGTTCCTGTTTCGGTATAATGATCCGTCATCTGCGCGATAATGTTTCCGTATATATCGTACTCGGAACCATAAACATTTTGTTTGGAAACAAATTTTTTGTCAAAAGTGTTCGTTGTTGTAGTTGATGAGAGAACCCTGTCGTTTTTATCGTATGAAATATCATCAACATTACGATGATACAATATATTTGTGTTAGCGGAAGTAATGTCGAACTGATATATCCCATCAGAAAATACTGCATTTACAT
>JADGBB010000027.1:3038-20443 GCA_015231715.1 Candidatus Omnitrophota bacterium | reverse complement strand
GAAATTATTAGAAGGGTTGACTTGGCCGGCCGTGTTGGGTGGGAAAAAATTCAAGAAAAGCATAGAGAAAATTGTTAAAGGCAATGAGATCAATATGGAAGAGGTTCCTTCTTATGTAAAAGAAATCGATAAAAGAGTAAAATGGAAAGTGAAGACTTGACCCCCTGAAGGGGTTGGTAGGGGGTTGGTAGTTTAAAATACATCTGATCATTAGTTTGTCATAGGTTTATTATTGTGGTATATTGTCTAGTATATGAATTATCTTAATGAACACAATATCTTGGTTTTTTTAGTACAGATAGTTATTCTTCTGGGGCTGGCTAGAGGATTGGGTGAATTGTTTCGAATTTGGAAACAGCCGCCTTTGACTGCTGAGCTTTTGGTGGGTATTTTTTTGGGTCCGACCATTATGGGCAGGTTTATGCCGTTTTGGCATCAGGCAATTTTCCCTAATGATATAATCCAGCAGAATATGCTTGAAACCGTTGCTTGGATAGGGGTTTTGTTTCTTCTTTTAGAAGCTGGGCTTGAAATTGATTTCGCCTCGGCTTGGAGGCAAAGAGGGGATGCTTTAAAGATAGCGATAACAGATATAGTAGTTCCTATGGTTATAGCATTTATCCCTTGTTTTTTTCTGCCGGCTCATTATCTTGCCAATACTGATCAAAGATTGCTTTTTGCCGTGTTTATGGCTACTGTAATGACAATAAGCGCCTTGCCTATAGCGGCAAGAGCTTTGCATGACTTGAAACTTTTAAAAACAGACCTTGGTTTTCTGATAATGTCCGCGTTATCCGTCAACGATATTATCGGATGGCTTGTTTTTACTTTGGTGTTGGGTGTTTTTACGCACGGCACGTTTGATATTGTGAATGTTTTTATTATCGCAGGTTCAACGATAGCTTTTACGGTTGTTTGTCTATCTTTAGGCAGAAAATTAACCGACAAAATAATTACCGGCATAAAGAAAAGTAAAATGCCCCAGCCAGGCGTTCCTCTCACATTCATCTGTTTACTAGGCGCTCTATGCGGAGCGATAACGCAAAAAATAGGTATTCATGCTTTATTCGGGTTCTTTATTGCCGGGATAATGGCAGGAGGCTCAAAAGCGCTTTCTGAAAATGTCCGCCAGGTTATATCACAGATGGTTTATGCCATATTCGTCCCTCTGTTTTTTGTCAGCATAGGATTAAAAGTTGATTTTTTGAAGAATTTTGATATTTTTCTTGTTTTGCTTATAAGTGTAATAGGAATATCGGGAAGATTTTTAGGCGCGTGGATTGGTGTAAACTTCACTAAATTACCGAAAACGAACAGGCTTTCAATAGCTATTGCCCATACTCCGGGCGGCGCGATGGAAATAGTGGTAGGGTTGTTAGCCTTGCAATATAATTTGATAACGGAGACAATTTTTGTTGCTATCGTGTTCGGCGCTGTAATATCTTCAGTTATTCTGGGGCCTTGGTTCAATTATTCGATCAAAAAACGTAAAGAAGTCAGCGTATTAGAATTTTTCTCGCTACGGGGTATTGTTGACAAGTTAAAGCATAACAACAGGGAAGAGGTTATCAAAGAATTATCTGAACTCGCGGCGAATCAGGACGATACTCTTGAAGCCGAAAGCATTTACCGGGCTGTAATAGCGCGCGAAGAGGAAATGGGAACAGGTATAGAAGAGGGGATAGCTGTTCCTCATGCCAGAATGGATAATATAAAATTCCCCATAGTTGTTTTTGGAAGATCAACGGACGGCGTTGACTGGAATGCTCCTGACGGAAAACCGTCGAATTTTATATTTTTAATATTGACGACCAAAGATGATTATGATTCTCAAGTACAGATATTGGGAGCTATCGCTAAGTCTTTCAGCGATAAATCGTTCAGAGAATCACTTTTAAAAGATACCGATACCCACGCGATCTGGTCAGAATTCCAAAAAGCATTTTCATCCAAACACATCAAAAGGTAACACGTTTTCAATATTTTTACTTTTTTCCCGTGAATAGTGTAGAATGGAATAAAGGATAAAGGAGAAAAACATAATGAATACAAAAAACGAACAGGGTTTGTCATTTGACGGGCTAGGAATAGCTCCTAAAATAATTGAGGCATTGGACAAACTTAAGTTTAAAAACCCGACGCCGATACAGTATAAATCTATTCCGTTGGCTATAAACGGGGCGGATATTATCGGAGTTGCTCAGACAGGTACGGGAAAGACGTTAGCTTTTTCTATACCTCTTATACAGAGACTTTCCCGAAGTAACGGTAAATGTTTGATAGTTGTCCCGACAAGAGAACTGGCGATACAAGTTAACGAAACTATTGAAAAATTAGCTCCGGCATTTGGATTGAATTCCGTGGTTATCATAGGAGGAGTTCCGATAAATTCGCAGCTTAAGATACTTAAAAAAAATCCTCGTATTATTATCGCTACACCCGGAAGATTAGTAGATCATATTACTCAAAAGACTATAAAGTTGAATGACGTAGAAGTTCTTATTCTTGATGAAGCCGACAGAATGCTTGATATGGGTTTTAAGCCCGATATAGAACGTATAATTAAATGTCTTCCAAAAAACAGACAGACAATGCTTTTTTCGGCGACGATTCCCGGTGATGTCATGTCTATAGGTGCGACACATATGCAGCTTCCGGTACATATAGAAGTGGCTCCGTCTGGAACCGCCGCCGAACGTATCATACAGGAATTATTTATAGTTAAAAAAGAAGACAAAAAAACACTTTTAGGTAAATTATTGGATCAGTACCGCGGGTCTGTGTTATTATTTTCTAGGACAAAAAGAGGCGCCGGAAAAATAAAAAGAATGATAAAAGAAATGGGCCATAAAGCAGCAGAAATACATTCAGACCGTTCTCTATCCCAAAGAAAAGAAGCTTTGGAAGGTTTTAAAATGGGGCAGTACCGCGTGCTTGTCGCGACAGATATAGCCGCAAGAGGCATAGATGTCGTCGGTATAGAAATAGTTATAAACTACGATATCCCAGACGATTCAGAGAATTATGTTCACAGAATTGGACGTACAGGAAGAGCAGGCCATCAAGGCAGAGCAATATCATTCGCAACTCCCGACCAAGGAAGCGAAATACGAAGCATTGAAAACCTAATAAAAACAGCTTTACCAATAATCGAACACCCCGAAGTCCCTTCGGAAAAATTTTCGAACCAGCCTTTATTTCAAAGCAACCCCAGAGGCGCAGGAAAAAGCAGAAGCAAAAAACCCCTCCCCCGTAAGCGTTGGTAATTCCGAATCCAGACTAGAACAACTAACTCCTATACATTCAAGTACGGATGAAGCAGTTATTCCTTTTTCTGCCACGAGGGTTAAACAACGGCATTTTTCGATCCTTTTTTAACCCTGATGACTCATGCATTCTCCAAGCAGCTTCGCTGCTTTTCGAAGCAATCGACATCAGGATAGGTAATTGTTAAAAAAGAATCGAAAAATGCCTATAACCCACAAGTGTCAGAAAAAGGAATAACTGCCTCATCCTAGCTTGTAAGAAATATTAAAATTGAGACGTGCAAAGTTACAGGGTAGGATGAATGTTTTCAAAACTTCGTGATTTTAGCGTAATGAAAATTATCCCTTTTGGGATCCAGAGTCCGTTTAAGGACTCTGGACGCCGAGGACTGTTTGAGGTTTTACATAAAGATATATTCTGTTTAAAGAATATATCTTTATGTAAAGCCGAGTTCCGCAGGCGCAAACGAAGTGGGGCGGAGCCCCTAAAAGGGAGAATTTTCATAGCGGCCCGAAGGGTAAAATCATGGTTTTGAAAACATTCATCCTACCCTGTAACGTCGTAGGGTTTAATTTTTAATTCACAGATACAATTCAATTAAACTGAACACATAGCTAAAACACCGCAAGACATGAAAGTTTTTTCGCAATCCACATCGGATCTGATTTTATTTCTTTTTATTCAGCGGATCTTTTAACTTATTTAATTCCTGCGTCAGGATTACTATTTTATCTTCATAAACTTTATATGATTCTTGGCCTTTTCGGCGGATAAAAGTTTTTATTTCTTCGATCTGCGCTTCAAGACTTAAAAGTTTAGATTTAAAATCACCTCGTTCTAAAAGGAGTATCTCAGTATAATTTTCAAGATCCAAATTCTTTTCGGTAAGATCTTTAACCTTGGTCTGTTCAAGCTCTAAGCTCTTTTTTAAAATACTGACTTCTTTAGTTAAATTTTCATACTCTTGAATTACTTTATTAAGATTATTAACAAAAAATTTACTTTCAGGGGCCTGCGTATCTTCTCCGTAAAGCGCTGACGAACACATAATAGCTAAGATCACGGCAAATATTATTTTTTTCATTATTCCCCCTTTTTTCCGCGCTCTAAAGCTTTGGATATTTTATCTTCAACTTCATTTAGCACGAGTTCGGTTTTAGCCGAAAGAGCTTCAGTTATTACGTTCTCATTAACTAAAATCTCATTTTTAACAAGTTTAACTAAATTCACAAGCTTTGCAAGCCTTTTAAGTTTTTCATCTATTCTTTGCTCTTCAGTTTGTTCCGGCCGCCTCTTTTTCATAAGGACAGTCAGATCTTTTGCCGCGTCTTTCGCGTCTCTTCCTTCTTCAAGGACTTTTCTTTTAATTGTAGAAACATCAGCTGTCCCCAGATCTTTCTTGCCGCTGGCACGTCTTAAAACGTCAACAGATTCATAGGTTGGTATTGTTTTAGTGTCTCTTTCATTAATAACTTCGTGTTTCAAGTGCTCAGGGCTTTCTTGTTCCAGATAACCGTAAGATCTTAACAGCTTCAATGATGTTTGTGATTTGATTCCTATTTCTTTTCTGGTGTAATTATCAAACTCTTTGTATCCCCACTCCTGATAAAGCTTGTCTTTCCAAACCGTATATAGTGTCTGCCCTAGATCTATCCATGATGTTTTGAATTTTTTAGCGCTTTCCAATACTTTATATCTAATAGAACCTGCTTCTATCTCTTCCATTTTTTCATTTAAATTTCTGACTGACTTACTTTCCATTAATATCTCCTTCGAATTTTTGTTTTTCTTTATCGTATAGATCCATAGTCTGCTCAAGCTCCGCATAAAGAGAATTTATTTTTTCTCCGAAACCATGCAGGCTTTTTGACAGTTCCTGTATTTTAATACTATCCCCGTTATTGACTGCCTCCAAGATATCTTGCTCCATGGCTATTTTCAATGATTCTTCTTGTTCGATTGTTTGTTCAAGATTTTTTATCTTTGTTTCAAACGGCTTTAATATTTTATTTTTTCCGGCAATAAATTCGGCTCTTTCTTTACGTGACATTATTTTGTCGTTTGATCTATTTTCTTCTTTTTTTTCTGGAGTTCTTTTTATTATTCCTTCCGTCACACCTTTTTCCCAGCCTACTCGATCCAGAAATTCGGAATAATTGCCTGGATAAACTATCACTCTGTCCTCAAGAAAAACTATGAGTTTTGTAGCCACTTTATGCAGAAAATATTCATCATGCGTTACAACGATTGCCGCACCTTCAAATCTTTCGACAGAATCAAATAAAGCATTACACGTATCCATATCAAGATGATGCGTTGGTTCGTCCAGGATCAAAAGATTACAGGGAGACAATAAAGTTTTAGCCAATAATACCCTGCTTTTTTCTCCTCCGGAAAGAACAGCTATTTTTTTTAATGCGTCATCCCCGGAAAACATCATCGCCCCGCAAATGCCCCTGACTTTACCTATATTTTTTTCTGGTGACGCATTCATTACTTCGTCTTCAACAGTATTTTCATCATGAAGTCTGGCAGTATTACCCTGTTCATAAAATGCGGTTATTACTTGGGGGTTAGTCGATATTTCGCCTCCTACGATCTCAAGTTTTCCCGCTAATAATTTAGCCAAAGTTGTTTTGCCTTTACCGTTAGCGCCGGCTATACATATTTTTTCTCCGCGCTCGATGGTAAAACTTATATCATCAATGATCATAGGATTTTCGTTTGTATACGAAAACTTTATATTTTTTACATCCATAACAACAGGAGGTCTGAACAATGTAGAATTAAAAGAAAAAGAAACAGTTCCAATATCAGATAATTTGTCCTTCTTTTCAATTTTAGCAAGCATTTTGATGCTTGACTGCACAGATTTAGCTCTGCGCGCTTTTGATCTAAAGGTGTTGATGTATTCTTCTATCTGTTTAGTCTTTTTGCCTTCATTGAGCCTTTGCTTTTCATATATTTCTTCTTCTTTTTCTACCTGTGAATAATATTTTTTAGTGTCACCCGATATTTTTCTGATGCCGCACCGATGTATTCCTACAATATGAGTGGTTACATTGTCGACAAAATTTCTGTCATGGCTTACAACTATAAGCTCGCCTTTCCATTTTTTAAGAAATTTTTCTAACCATCGTATAGAAACTATATCCAAAAAATTAGTAGGTTCATCCAATAAAAGCATATCAGGTTCACTGACAAGAACTTTTGCAAGTTCAACTCGCATTTGAAATCCGCCAGAAAGGACATGCGGAGAACCATTTATGTATTTTTCAGTAAAACCTAAACCTGTAAGTATTTTTTCGGCTTTCCATTGATCAAGTTTTTCTTCTTCCGGAAGTCCCTTGCAGACTTCTTCAAGCACAACATCTTTTGTAAATTTGACGGTCTGTTTTAAATACCCAATATCATATTTATTAGGAATTACAACTCGTCCTTCGTCACATTTTTCTTCGCCGGTAATAATACGAAGTAATGTTGATTTACCGTGGCCGTTCCTGCCGATAAGTCCTACCTTTTCTCCGGAGAACATATTGAAAGTTACTTGCTCGAACAATGAGCGCTGCCCATAACTTTTACTTATATTTTGAAGCTCGATCATATCATTTTTCCTTAAAACAAATTTTTATGTCCAAATACCTTTTTGGGATTTTTTAGCTTCTTCTTGAGCATCATAAAGAAGTTTGTAATATCTGGTGTTAGGCGGGAACATATAAACTTTTGCCAATCCCTCAGAAACAAGTTCTCTATTGGCAAAAATGCCGTTATCGGTGTAGACATACGCAAGCCATCTGTTATATTTGTCGTATTTTTCTTTATCAAATTCAAGCCTTACTCTGGATCCTGCGACAAGAGACTCATTGTATTTTTTTGCTTCATTCGCGAAAGGCTCCGGATCATGAATCCATTCAGTTCCTATTTTTTTTCTTGTTTCAGGAGTATCTATTCCTATGTACCTTACTTTTTTGCCGTTAGTTAGCAATACAGTATCTCCGTCAACTATTTCGGCTACTTTATAATATCCGTCAACCGGCTCAATTCCCTCTGATTGACACCCTGTGAGGGATAAAACAATTAACAATAAACTGCTTAAAAATTTTGTCATGAATTAACTCCATTTTTTTCACAAAATCCCACAACCTGGCATTCTACGCATAAAGGTTTACGAGCATCACAAATAGCACGGCCGTGACCGATAATTATATTAGTAAAATCACCCCAGTCATTTTGAGGAATTATTTTTATCAAGTCTTGTTCTATTTTATTTGGATCCGTGTTTTTTGTTAATCCTAAACGAAAACATACCCTTTTCACGTGAGTATCAACTGCTATTCCTTCATTTTTACCATAGCCGTGATAAAGTATGATATTAGAGGTTTTCCGAGCGACCCCCGGTAAAATCACTAGCTCTTCCATCGTACATGGAACTTTTCCGTTAAAACTGTCATTGATAATATTTGCCGTTTTGATAATATTTTTGGCTTTATTGCGATAAAAACCTGTTGACCTGATATCCTGTTCAAAAACTTCCTGTTTTGCCCCGGCATAATCTTTAATACTTTTATATTTTTTAAAAATAACTTTTGTGACTTTATTCACTCTTTCATCGGTACATTGGGCGCTCAAAATAACAGCAACTAAAAGCTCAAAAATATTCTCGCTTAAAAGAAAAGCTTCCGGATGATGATACTTCTTCTTCAAAATCGAATATATTTTTTGTATTTCTTTTTTATCCACTTTTTATTTTCTCCTAAACATCTTCTCAAGCTCAATAGCCCCAAGATCAAAAGCAGTAGGCCTTCCATGAGGGCAAGTGAACGGAAGTTCGCTGTTTTCCATATCTCTGATAAGCACTTGCATTTCATGGATCGTAAGTTCATCCCCTTCTTTGATGGCTCCGCGGCAGGAAGCATATTTTATCATATTTTCAACAGGATCAATATTTACATTCTTTTCACCCGCCATATCACTCAGCATATCCATTATAACAGTTTTAATATCCGAATTTTTTAGTATAGGCGGGATAGTTTGAACAATAAAAGAATTATCTCCAAAACTATTTATTTCAAAACCCAGCAAATTGAATGTCTTCATAAGATCATCCATTTTTGCCGCATCGCTTGTCGAAAGGTCCAGCCTGAGGGGAAAAAGAAGATTCTGTTTATCCATATCATTGTTTTTAACTCTTTTGGAGAAATACTCAAAAAGTATTCTTTCATGTGCGGCATGTTGATCTATTATGTATAGCCCGTCTTTTTTCACCTGTACTATAAAACATTTTGCGACTTGGAAAATAGGTGTTTGCTGACGAAAGCTTGCTTCAGCCGTATTTAAATGCTCATATCCGGCACATGAATTATCTCTTTTTGATTCTTTTTTTTGATCTAAGTTTTCCGGATATAAAAATTCTTTTTGTAATTCTTCCGGCAAGATCCATTCTTTGGTCTCAAGCTTTTCATTTGTAGATTTTTTTATTATTGTACTTTGCTTATCTCTTAGGTGCTCAAACGTTTCTTTTATGGTTTTAACCAAAGTATCTTTTATATATTTTTCATTTTGAAATTTTATTAAAAGTTTAGACGGATGTATATTCACATCTATTTCTGATGGATCTATTTCAATGAACAAAACAGACAAAGGATACCGCCCTCTTTCAAGCATACTGAAATATGCTCCATAAAGAGCATTGCTTAAAGTATTGTTGCGGACATATCTTCCGTTAACAAAAAAAGTCTGATAATTCTTATCTTTACGGGTAATTGAAGGCTTTGAAATAAATCCCCGTATTTTAAGCTTCCCGGCATAATTGGTATGATCACCCGGCACAAATAGTTCCAGCATATTATCAGCAATATCTTTGCCCATAACTTCTTTTATTCTATCTAACAGAGCCTTTTCTTTTGCTGCATACAAAACCGTTTTCCCATTATGGGTCAGCTTGAACTCAATTTTCTCATTAGACAAAATAAATCTGCCGACGATATCAACTATCAATCCCATTTCAGTTGAATTTGTTTTTAAAAATTTTCTTCTGGCCGGAACATTGTAAAATAAATTGCTTGCCTCAATTGTAGTTCCTTTGCTTCTTGGATGGGGTTTTAATTCTTTAATATTTCCATCTTCAACATAAAGATAATGGCCTTCTTCTCCGGAGGTTGTATTTGAAATTACGGTAAATTGGGAAACACTTGATATGCTTGATAATGCTTCGCCCCTAAAGCCCAAAGTTCTAAGATTATCAAGATCTTCAATGTTTTCAAGTTTACTGGTAGAATATTTAAGACAGATCTTTTCCATGTCCTCAGGGTCAATGCCGGAACCATTGTCAGCTATTCGAATAAGCTTTGAGCCTGCTTCCTCTATATCAATAAAAATAGAATCAGCGCCGGCATCTATAGAATTTTCAACAAGCTCTTTGACAGCGGATGCAGGTCTCTCAACTACCTCGCCTGCTGCGATCTTGCCGATAACTTCATCTTTTAGTACTTTAACTTTACCGTTCATAAAAAATAGTAATAAAAGTTTGGGGACAGGTGTTTTCTATCAGCTAATAATACGAGTTAACACCTGTCCCCAAATTTTTATTTTTACTCCCTTTCATTCTTTATTCCCAACTAAATATATTGCGCCTTTGGGACAGGTGTGGGATTGATTTTGGAACCTATTTAGGATCAAAATCAGAACCCTCCTTAATCGTTTAATCTTTTGTTTGTTCTTTTAGTTCTAACAGTTTTTCCAATGCCTGAATTGGTGTTAAGTTGTTTATGTCTATATTTTTTATTTTGTCAATTATATCGTATAACTCACTGTCGATACTGAAGAGGTCCAGTTGTTTTTCTGTTTTTTTACTTTCAACTTTAGATAAACTATCCGGTTCAAATTTATGTTTTATTCTACCTCGTATTGATTCTTTCTGCAAATTACTCAAAATATTTCTGGCTCTTGAAACAACTTCTTTCGGCATACCGGCAAGTTTTGCTACATGGACTCCGAAACTTTCGTCACAGCTTCCTGGTGCCACTTTATATAAAAATATAATTTCGTCTTTCCACTCCCTTATCGCCATATTGAAGTTTTTTATACCCGGCATTGAATCAGCTAATTCCGTTATTTCATGAAAATGTGTTGCAAATAATGTTTTTGCTCCTTGAAAGTGTTCATACAGATATTCAACAACAGACCAAGCTATGGAAACTCCGTCATAGGTACTTGTCCCTCTGCCAATTTCGTCAAGAATGATCAAACTTCTTTGTGTGGCATTATTAAGTATATTTGCCGTTTCCAGCATTTCAACCATAAAAGTGCTCATCCCACGGTATAATCTGTCTGACGCTCCTACCCTAGTGAATATCCTGTCAACAATCCCTATACTAGCATAGCCGGCAGGCACAAAACTGCCCATCTGAGCCATTATTGTTATAAGTGCCGCTTGTCTTATGTAAGTCGACTTTCCGGCCATATTTGAGCCTGTTATTATGAACATCCGGCTTTCTTCGGGATTCATATCCAGATCATTAGGTACGAATTCTTTATTTTTTAATAATGTTTCCAAAACAGGATGCCTTCCGTCCTTAATGACTATTTCGCTACCGTTATTAACATCCGGTTTAACATATGAAAGAATCGAAGCTGTTTCTGCGAAAGATAATATTACATCGAGTTCTGATATGAGGTCAGCCGTCTTTTTTATGTTTTCTGTGTAAGCGGATAAATTTGATCTTAACTCATTAAAAAGATCATATTCGATCTTTTTAATATTATCTAGTGCGCCAATAATTTTTGATTCATACTCTTTTAATTCCTCTGTAATGAATCGTTCTCCGCTTGTAAGTGTTTGTTTGCGTATATAGTTATCCGGAACAAGATTCATATTTGTTTTAGTGACTTCAATATAATATCCAAAAACTCTGTTATATCCTACTTTTAAAGAATTGATTCCTGTTCTTTCTATTTCTTTTTTCTGCAACTCTAATAACCAGTCCTTCCCGCCTTTTGCTATTTTCCGCAGTTCATCTAATTCCTTATCATAACCGTCTTTTATTATGCCTCCGTCTTTTATCATAAGCGGCGGCTCTTCAATAAGACATTTATCTATCATATTAATGACATCATCAAAATCACCTATTTTATTTTTTATGTCCGATAATTTTTCAGGTAATTTTTCGGGAATATTTTTTTTGAGACTTTCTATGCTTTTCAAACTAGCCCATAAAGCTCTGACGTCTCTGGCATTACTTGATCCTATGCATACTTTATTAGATAATCTATCAACATCATATATATCATCTAAATATTCCCTAATGGTTTTCCTTAAAGAAGTATTGTCATTGAAATATTCAACTGTATTAAGTCTTAAGTGAATAGCTTCTACTTCAACAAGCGGATTAAGTATCCATTTTCTTAAAAGCCTTTTGCCCATTGGTGTTTTTGTTCTGTCCATTACTTCAAGCAAAGTGCCCTTTCGTGAAAAATCTTCCATGCTGTGTACAAGCTCCAAATTACGATGAGAGTTCCAGTCAAGCGTCATATGATTTTCAAGTTTATAATAAGAAATCGAAGTTATATTAGTAAGGTCGTTTTTCTGAGTATCTCTCAAATATTTAATTAGCGCGCCTGCTGCACCAATAACATTATCCTGCTCATTAATGCCGTAACCTGCAAGATCTTTTACCTTGAAATGTTCTTTCAGATTTTTTTCTGCGTAACTTTTATCAAAGAACCAATCATCTAAACGGGTTATTACTCCGACTTCAAGCTCTTTAATGTTTTTGTATTCCGGTGTTTTTACAAAACTTTCCGGAACGATACATTCAGATGGAGCAATTTTGTATATCTCTGAGGCAAGTTTTTCTTTATCGTTAACAGAGGTTACTTTAAATTCACCGGTAGATATATCAGTATATGCTAAAGCATAACAATCGCCGTCAAAAGATATCGAGGCAAGATATTGATTAACCGAACTTTCCAGTATATTGTCGGCAATAAAAGTGCCGGGAGTAATAATTCTTACTACTTCTCTTTTAACTATTTTCTTTTCAGGAGAAACATCTTCAACCTGTTCGCATATTGCGACTTTACGTCCTGACTTAACAAGCCTGGCTATATAATTATCGGCAGCATGATACGGTACGCCGCACATCGGTATTTTTTTGTCTTCTGTCTTACCGCGTGAAGTTAAAGTAATATGAAGTATTCGGCTGGCTTCTAAGGCATCATCAAAGAACATTTCATAAAAATCACCCAAACGAAAAAAAAGAATGGAATCTTTATTCGCTTCCTTGATGCTCATATACTGGATCATCATCGGTGTGAGTTCGTTTGACATTAGTCCTCTTGTTTAAAATTTACCTGAAGGCATATAGGGAATGAGCACTAGTATGCCTAAAAAAAATATCCGAAACCACAATAATGATTTCGGATATTTTTATTTTTTTTATAAACATTTCTATTTATTTATCGCCTGCTTGCCTTCTGAACCTCTTTAAAAAACCTTGTTGTTTAGGCAGCTTCGTATCTTTTTGTGCTGGCTTCTTCTTCTCAACTTTAGCTTTCTTTGCTTCTTTTACCTCTTTTACCTCTTTAACTTCGTCAGCTGATACTTCAACAACTGCATCTTTATCTTTTGAAGTTGAGGCTGAAACTTTCTTTTTCTTTTTAGGCTTTTTCTCTTCAACAACAACTATTTTTAAGAGTTCAGCATCAGTTTTAGTTTTTTTGGTAAGTTCCATAATAACTAAATCAGCTGCATCGCCTTTCCTGACTCCGGCATGAATAATTCTAGTATACCCGCCATTGATCCCCGCATATAAAGGCGCGATTTCCTTAAATAATAGCTTAACTATATCTTTATTGCATAGCTTACTATTAACACGTCTCATAGCCGCAATAGAATCGGGATTATTTTTAGCTGTATTGATTATTGGTTCTATGTAATTTTTTAAACCTTTCGCTTTTGCTTTAGTAGTTTCAATCCTTTGATGCTTTAAAAGACTGTTCGCCATATTCATAAACATTGATTTACGATGGGCTGAGCTACGGTTTAGTTTACTTCTTCTGTTCTGATGTCTCATAGTTATATACCTCTTATTACGTTCTTATTTTTAATTATCATTAACTTCCATACCCAGATGAAGACCTCTTTCCGCTAAAATCTTATTTATTTCTGTTAAAGATTTTTTGCCGAAATTTTTATACTTAAGCATATCTGTTTCTTTTATGCTTACTAAGTCTCCTATAGTCCTAATATTAGCCTCTGTCAAACAATTAGCGCTTCTAACCGAAAGCTCTAAATTGGAAATAGGCTCAGACAATTTATTGACCAGTTCACTTGCTCCTGTACCAGAATCATCCGGCTCATCCATAAATTCCCAATCTTTACCGATAGTCATAAAAACCTCTAGATGCCTTTGAAGAACATTAGCCGCATATCTTATAGCGTCTTTTGGCTCCATACTGCCGTTCGTAAAGATCTCCATAACTAGCTTGTCATAGTCTGTTATATGACCGACACGCGTATCAACAACCGAAATATTAACTCTTTGTACGGGTGAGAACATTGAATCAATAAAAATTGTTTCTAACGGCGAGTCGCCTTTTTTATTTCTTTCTGCCGGGACAAATCCTCTTCCTCTTTCGACAGTCATTTCCATTTCGAATTTAACATCTTCAGTTAATGTCGCAATATGATGATCAGGATTGATTATTTCAACAGTTTCATCAGTTTTGATGTCTTTAGCAGTAATAACACCTTTCTTATTCATTGAAATAAATATCGGTTTAGGTTCCTTAAAATATGATCTCAAAACCAAACCTTTAATATTCATTATTATCTGCGGCACATCTTCGTATACGCCCGGTATTGCATCAAATTCATGCGAAACACCGTCAATCTTTATCTTTGTTACGGCAGTTCCTTCTATTGAGGAAAGCAAAATTCTTCTTAACGAGTTACATATAGTAATTCCATATCCTTTTTCAAAAGGCTCAGCTTCTATTTTACCAAATGTTGCAGAATAGGTTTGCTCATCAAACATTATTTTTTTTGGCAGCTCAAATCCTTTAATTTTCGTCGTCATTCTTCCCTCCGTTTAAATGTAGAAGCGATAATGGAGTTTAATCCACTTAATATATAAACGCCCCTACGAAATTTATTTCGAATACAACTCTACGATAAGGTTCTCTTCAATCTGAACACCAATATCGTCTTTTACCGGCAACCTTTTTATTTTCAATGCTAATGCTTCGCCGTCTACGTCTAACCAACCGGGTATGTCTCTTTCTTCAAGAGACTTGAAAACTTCCCTAAAAGCTTTTTTCTGGTTATCCGTTCCTGAAAAAGTAATTTCATCGCCTTCTTTTATAAGGTATGAAGGAATATCAACCTTATGTCCATTAACTGATACAAATCTATGTCTTACTATCTGACGGGACTTAGCGCGGGTTTCAGAAAAATTAGTTCTAAAAACAACATTATCCAATCTTCTTTCTAAAAACTGAAGCAAGATCTCTCCGGTAATACCCTTAGCTTTATCTGCAGCTTTAAAATAACTTCTAAACTGTTTTTCCATCAATCCATACATTCTTTTTACTTTCTGTTTCATTCTCATCTGAGTTGCATAGTTTGAAAGTTTTTTTCTGCGAGCAGTAGGACCATGCTGACCGGGACCATACTGACGTCTTGCTATAGCACACTTATCAGTATTGCATCTATATCCCTTAAGAAAAAGTTTTTCACCTTCTGCCCTACATAATCTACACGATGAACCTGTATACCTTGCCATTTATATTCTCCTTCTCTTCTTAGGTCTGCACCCGTTATGCGGTGTAGGTGTTATATCAACTATACCAGTGACATTAAAACCTTCGCTTCTTATACTTCTTATAGCACTTTCTTTTCCGGCACCGGGGCCTTTTAATTTAATTTTTACTTCACTGATCCCGTGAACTTTTGCTTTCTGTGCAGCTTCTTTCGCCGCGACAGATGCAGCAAAAGGGGTGCTCTTGCGGGATCCTTTGAAACCTGATGTTCCGGATGATGCCCAAGTAAGCACTTTTCCTTTTGTATCGGTTACAGTTACAATAGTGTTATTGAAAGTAGAATGTACATGCATTACTGCACTGTTTACTTTCGTAATAATCTTTTTTCTTTTTTTGATCTTTTTTTTCTGCACTTTATTTGCTCCTATTTTTTATTTCTTATTTCTGGGCTGCTTTAACCGCTGCTCTTTGAGCTTTATCTTTAAACGCACCAACTGTACGTTTGGGTCCTTTTCTTGTTCTGGCATTAGTTTTTGTCCTTTGGCCTCTTACAGGTAAGCTTTTTTTGTGTCTAAGTCCTCTGTAAGTACCTGCGATCATCAACCTTTTCAGATTAGCTGCCAACAATCTTCTAAGATCACCTTCTACTTGATACTTTTCCTGCATGACCTTTGTTATCTCTGTAATTTCATGGTCAGTAAGATCATTGGCTCTTTTATCCGGTGATATACCCGTCTCTTGTAATATATTTTTAGCAGCTGTTTTTCCGATGCCATAAATATATGTCAAAGCTATCTCTAATCTTTTATTTGGTATATCTACTCCTATTATCCTCGGCATTTCTTCTCCTTGTTTATATGTCGAATTACTGTAGTCAAACGTTATTAATTATTATTCAGTAAACGTTCTACAATTTACGACTGATTTATCCTTGTTTCTGTTTATGTTTGGGCTCAGTACAAATAACT
Organism: Candidatus Omnitrophota bacterium; assembly: GCA_015231715.1. The sequence continues at coordinate 4,448 of JADGBB010000027.1, read as the reverse complement.
CTTACTACGCCTTCTCTTTTAACGATCTTACACTTAGAACATATTTTTTTTACACTCGCTCTTACTTTCATTTTACTTATCTCTCCTTATTATTCTACCTCTTGACAAGTCATACGGTGATATTTCAACTGTCACCTTGTCACCCGGAACTATTCTTATAAAATACATACGCATTTTTCCTGAAACATGCGCCAAAACTATATGCCCATTAGGCAATTTAACTCTAAACATTGCGTTAGGTAAAACTTCAGAAATCTCGCCTTCTAGTACAATTGCTTCTTCTTTCGGACTCAAGTTAAAACCTCCGCATTGATCTTTCCTACAATTATCGTATGCTCAAAATGAGCCGATACTTTTCTATCTTTTGTTATTGCTGTCCATCCGTCATCAAGTACAACTACTTCTCTGGTACCGGCATTTACCATTGGTTCTATTGCTAACACCAAACCTTCCTTTAACAACACACCCTTACCGGCCTCACCCCAATTAGGTACTTCCGGATCTTCATGAAGCCTAGCACCAACACCATGACCTACAAAAGACCTTACTTCTTTAAACCTTGTCTTCGCTATTACTTTTTCAATAGCTGCAGAAATATCACCGATCCTGTTTCCTGCTACAGCTTTTTGTATGCCTTTTTCAAGACTATCTTTGGTAACATGAATTAACTCTTTAGTTTCAGCTGATATATTCCCAATAACAAAAGTCTTAGCAGCATCGGTATAAAATTTATTTTTTTTTACACCAATGTCAATACTGATAATATTTCCGTTTTTTAGTTTATTATCTTTTGACGGTATGCCGTGAACAACGACTTCATCAACAGAAGCACAAATAGCTGACGGATAACCTCTGTATCCTTTGAAAGCAGGAACAGCACCTTCTTCTATTATCCATCTCTCAACTTGATCATTAATTTCAAGTGTCGAGACGCCGGGCTTTAATATGCCCTCAATTTTATCAAAGATCTTTCTTAAAACTCTTCCCGAATCCCTTATCGCTTCAAGGTCTAGGGGACTTGTAACATATGTCATTCCATGTAGCCTTTTTCGCTGAAAAAGCTTTTTAATTCCACAAAAAGTTCTTCCTTATCTTTTCCGCCATCAAGTTCTTTTAATATCCCCTTATTTCGATAAAAATCTATAAGCTCACTGGTTGAATCATAAAAGATCTTAATCCTATTCTTTATGGTATCAGGCATATCATCATCTCTCTGATATACCAAGCCTTGACATGAATCACAAACACCATCAATTTTAGAAGGCATATTTTCTACATGATATATTTTATTACATGCTTTACAAACTCTTCTTCCGGAAAGTCTTTTTATAACAACATCATCACTTACACTAAAAAACAAAACAAGATCAAGATTCTTGCCAGACTCAGGTAAAGCTTTATCCAAAGATT